>DATLHR010000302.1:0-18193 GCA_035539815.1 Kofleriaceae bacterium | reverse complement strand
ATCCGGGTGTACCTCTGCACGAGGGTCGGCGAGTTCAAGACCGCCGAGCAGGTGCTCGCCGCGGCGCGCGCGCACCTGCCGGTGCTCGAGCGCTACGACGCGGACCTCCACGCCGAGCTCGTCGGCATCGCCGAGGGCGCGAACGTCACGCCCGAGGAGATCGTCGTCGCGAATCACTACACCGATCTGCGCGATCTCGATCCGGATCCCGCGCGCTGGCGGCCCGCGCCGACGCACGACGATCCGACGGCGGCGACATCGGGGCAGGGCGCCCACGGGCTGGGCGGCGACGGCTGCAGCGTGCTGTGGGCCGAGTCGCCGACGGGACGCATCCTCGCGCAGACCTGGGACATGCACGCGACGGCGATCCCGTACGTGATGACGCTGCGGTTGCCCGAGACCTCAAAGGCGCCGGGCGCGACGCTGCTCACCGTCACCGGCTGCCTCGGCATGGCGGGAATGAGCACGGCGCGTGTCGGCGTCGCGATCAACAACTTGTTCTCGACGGACGCGACGCTCGGTGTGGTGTGGCCCGCGATGGTGCGGCGCGCGCTGTACGAGCGCTCGGCGACCGCTGCGCGCGACGTGATCGCGCGCAGCCCGATCGGCTCGGGGCACCACTACTTCGTCGGCGATCGCCACGCGGCGTACGCGCTCGAGGCCTCGGGCACGCGGCGCAAGCAGGTCTTCGCGAGCCCGTCGAACGACGGTGGACGCAGCTACTGCCACACAAACCACTGCCTCGATGGCGACATCGAAGCGCGCTCGAAGGTCCCCGCGTCGAGCACGACGTACGACCGTATGCAGTGGCTCGAGCGCGACCTCGCGCGCGCGCCGATCGCGGACCTGGCGGACGCGTGGCAGCGCCTCGGCTCCGAGGACGGCTGGCCGCGCAGCATCAACACCAACATGGCGACCCCCGAGTCGCCGCACGGCGCGGCGACCTGTGGCGCGATCGCGATGAACCTCGACACCGGCGAGGTGTGGATCCAGCAGGGCTTCATCCACAACGTGGCCGCCGAGCGCTGGCAGCTATGAGCGAGCAGTCACCTCGTCCACGTGCACGTGCACGTGTCACGTCCACGTACACGAGGAGTGACCGTGTCACCTCGCCGCCGCGCGTCATTCCGCCGACCCTGGAGCCAATTGTCCGCGGACGTCGGCTCTGTCCCGGAGATCGTGGAGGTGCACGTGCACGTGACACGAGCACGTGGACGAAACACGTTGGACCGATGCCATGAGTGACTATCCATTCTTCTTCACGTGGACCGCGCAGCACGCGGCCAAGCCCCTGCAGCTCACGGGCGGCGAGGGCGCCTGGTTCACCACCGCCGATGGCGGGCGCTGGCTCGACCTCGGCGCGCTCAGCTACCAGGTCAACGCCGGCCACGGGCGCAAGCGCATCGTCGAGGCGATCAAGCGCCAGGCGGACGAGCTGTGCTTGTCGGCGCCGAACGCGGTGTTCCCCGCGAAGACCGAGCTCGCGGAGCGGCTGCTCGCGATGGCGGGCCCCGGGTTCTCCAAGGTGTTCTTCACGCTCGGCGGCGCCGAGGCGAACGAGAACGCGATCAAGATCGCGCGTCAGGTCACCGGACGGCTCAAGCTCGTGAGCCGCTACCGCAGCTATCACGGCGCGTCGATGGGCGCGCTGTCGCTGACCGGCGACTGGCGGCGCCCCGCGCTCGAGCCGCTGCTCACCGGCGCGATCCACGTACAGGACTGCTATTGCGATCGGTGCCCGTTCGGGCAGCACGTCGAGACGTGCAAGCGCGAGTGCGCGACGAACATCGGCGCGACGATGGCGCTCGAAGGTCCGCGCAGCGTCGCCGCGGTGTTCCTCGAGCCGGTCCCCGGCGCGAACGGCGTCCTCGTGCCGCCGCCCGAGTACTGGCCGCTCGTCCGTCAGGCGTGCGACGCCGAGGGCGCGCTGCTCGTCGCCGACGAGGTGCTCACCGGCTTCGGCCGCACCGGCAAGCCGTTCGGCTTCCAGCACTGGAACGTCACGCCCGATCTCATCACCGTCGCCAAGGGCCTCGCGTCCGGGTATGCGACGATCGGCGCGGTGATCGTGCACGAGCGAGTCGCCCGGCACTTCGACGAGCACGTGCTCGCATGTGGCCTCACGTACTATGCGCACCCCACGGCGTGCGCCGCGGCCCTGGAGACCATGAAGCTCTACGACGACGAGCAGCTGTACGCCAACGCCGAGCGCCTCGGTCCCGTGCTCCGCCGCGAGCTCGACGCGGTCGCCGCGCGGCTCTCCCCGACGACGTTCGTGCGCGGCCTCGGCCTGCTCGCGGCGCTCGAGGTCGAGGCTCCGCTGGATCGCTGGCAGCGCCTCGGCGCCGAGCTCGCCGCGCGCAAGCTGTCGCTCCACGTCGACGCCAAGCGCGGCACCGCGATCTTCTCGCCACCCTTGTGCATCGCCGAGTCCGAGCTGGTGACCGGCGTGCGCGCGTTCGGTGACGCGGCCGTCCTCGCGTTCGGAAGTGCGGCATGAGGGGGCGCCACGATCAGAAGGTCGTCGCCTCCGTCGCGGAAGCCCTCGCGCCGCTCGAGGACGGCATGACCATCATGGTCGGCGGCTTCGGCCTATCTGGGAACCCCGAAGCCCTGATCAAAGGCGTCGTCGAGCGCGGCGTGCGCGACCTGACGCTGGTCTCGAACAACGCGGGCAACCTCGGCAAGGGCCTCGCGCAGTGGCTGCGCGCGGGAATCCTCAAGAAGGTCATCTGCAGCTACATCGGGACCAACGAGGACCTCCACACGCGCATGGCGTCGGGCGAGGTCAAGGTCGAGATCACGCCGCAGGGCACGCTCGCCGAGCGCATGCGCGCCGCAGGCGCTGGCATCCCCGCGTTCTACACGCCGACCGGCGTCGGCACCGTCGTCGAGCAGGGCAAGGAGGTCCGCGAGATCGACGGACGGCGTTACCTGCTCGAGCGCGCGCTGCACGCCGACGTCGCGCTCGTGCGCGCGCACACCGCGGATCGGTTCGGCAACCTCCGGTTCTGGCGCACCGCGCGCAACTTCAACCCGGCGATGGCGTCCGCCGCGAAGCTCGCGATCGCCGAGTGCGACCACCTCGTCGACAACGGTGCGATCGATCCCGACGACGTGCATCTGCCGGGCATCTTCATCCACAAGGTCGTCCACGTGCCGGAGCACGAGAACGCGTTCGAGTTCCGCACCGTCCGCAAGAGGCCCACGTAGCCATGCCGTACTCCACCGAAGCCATGGCGCGCCGCGCGGCGCGCGAGATTCCGCAGGGCGCGATCGTGAACCTCGGCATCGGCTTGCCCACGCAGGTCGCCGACTACCTCCCCGAGGGCCACGCCTGGCTCCACTCCGAGAACGGCCTGCTCGGCACCGGCCCGTTCCCCTACGAGGGCGACGAGGACCCGAACCTCATCAACGCGGGCAAGCAGACGGTCACCGTCCTCCCCGGCGGCTCCACCTTCGACTCCGCGACCTCGTTCGCGATGATCCGCGGTGGCCACGTCGATCTCGCGATCATGGGCGCGATGCAGGTGTCCACCGGCGGCGACCTCGCGAACTGGGCCGTCCCGGGCGGCAAGGTCATGGGCATCGGCGGCGCGATGGATCTCGCGTCGGGTTGCCGCCGCCTGATCGTCATGATGCAGCACGTGACGAAGAAGGGTGAGCACAAGCTCGTCCGCGCCTGCGACTATCCCCTGACCGCCGCACGCGTCGTCTCCCTCGTGATCACCGAGCTCGGTGTGTTCGAGCCCACCGGCCACGGGTTCAAGATCATCGAGCTCGCGCCCGGCGTCACCCGCGAGGCAGCCGAGGCGGCCACGGGCGCGCCCTTGGTCTAAGCCTCACTCCCGTACCGTCGACTACGCGATCGGTCGTGCAGGACTTCACGTTGAGTGTGGGGAGGTCGAATCGAGGGGCATGACGAGCAAGCCCCACTATCTCGACTTCGAGGCGCTGATGCGGGCGTTCGGGATCGCGCGCCTTCGCGGGCCCAGGGCGCCACAGCGGACGTCGACCTCGGAGCTTCCGACGCGGCGATTGCCGGTGGTCCGCATCACCAGGCGGTGTTCTACGGCGAAGTCGACCCTGTGAGCTCGGTGCCGACCGAGCCGGGCTCGCGCACCGCGCGCACGAGGTCGCCGGGGCCGAGCTTGCCGAGGATGTGGATCGAGCCCACGCCCTCGGTGACGACCGCGATCGCTTCCTCGAGCTTCGGGATCATGCCGCCGGTGACGATGCCGTCACGGATCGCCCCGCGCGCTTCGTCGACGGTGAGCCGCGCGAGGCGCGAGGACGAATCGGCGACGTCGCGCAGCACGCCGGGCGTGGAGGTCACGAGCAGGAGGCGGGTCGCGCGGAGCGCGGCGGCGAGCTGGTTGCCGACCATGTCCGCGTTGATGTTGTAGACGCCGCCGTCACCGTCGGCGCCGAGGCACGCGATGACGGGGACGTGGCCGGCGGACCACAGGGTCTCGAGGAGGGAGAGGTTGAAGCCGACGACGTCGCCGACGAAGCCCATGTCCACCGGCTCGGGGCCCGCGTTCGGGTAGACCTTGGGCGGACGGCGCACTGCGCGCACGACCTGCGCCGAGGCGCCGTGCAGGCCCACGGCGGATAGCCCCGCCGCGCACAGCGTCGCGCACAGATCGACGTTGAGCTTGCCCGCGAGCACCATCTTCATCACGTCGAGCGTCGCGGCGTCGGTGACGCGGCGACCCGCGATCTGCTTGGTCTCGATGCCGAGCTGCTTCTGCAAGGCGGTCGCTTGCGGCCCACCGCCGTGCACGATGGCGACGCGCGCGCCGCCGCGTACGAGCACCGCGAGGTCCGCCGCGAGCACCGCGGCTTCTCCCGAGCCGACGACCTCGCCTCCGATCTTGACGACGAGGGTGTCCGTCACGGCCAGTTCCCGACGTCCTCGAGGCTCGCGCGCTCGTCGCACCCGAGGATGATGTTCATGTTCTGGATCGCCTGGCCGGCGCCGCCCTTCACCAGATTATCGGTCGCCGAAAACAGCGTGACGGTGCGCTTGCCGTTGCTGGCCGGTCCGACGGCGAACCCGACCTCCGCATGGTTCGAGCCCGCGACCGCGACCACCTCGGGCAGGCGCGCCTTGGGCCGCCGCGTGAACGGTTCGCGCGCGTAGGTCTCGTCGAACAGCGACGCGAGCCGCGTCTTGTCCATCGACTCCGGCAGCTCGACGAACGCCGTCGCGAAGATGCCGCGTGTCAGCGGCGCCGACACCGGGACGAAGCGCAGCTCGACGCCCTTGGCGCCGGCGTCGGCGAGCGTCTGCACGATCTCGGGCACGTGCTGGTGCTCGAGCGGCTTGTAGGTCTTGAGGTTGCCGGCGCGGCTCGGGTGGTGCGTGCCGGCCTGCGGCGCGATGCCGGAGCCCGAGGAGCCGGTGATGCCCTGCACGTGGATCACGGCGCCATCGAGCAGGCCAGCGCGCGCGAGCGGCAGCAGCCCGAGCGCGATGGTGGTGGCGAAGCAGCCGGGCGACGCGACGTACTTCGCCTTCGCGATCGCCGCGCGGTTGAGCTCGGGGAGGCCGTACACGAACGTCCCGAGCAGCTCGGGGTGCGGATGCTTCGCGCCGTAGAACTTCTCGTAGGTCGCGGCGTCGCGCAGGCGGAAGTCGCCGGACATGTCGACGATCTTCACGCCCGCGGCGATCAGCTCGGGCACCTTCGCCGCGGTGACCTTGTGCGGCAGCGCGAGCAGCGCGACGTCGCAGCCCTTCGCGGCGTCGACCGGGGCGAGATCCTCGAACACGAGGTCGGTCGCGCCGTCGAAGTTCGGGTGCACGGCACCGAGCGGCTCGCCGACGTGGTCGATCGACGCCACGCGCACGAGCTCGACGTCCGGGTGCATCAGCAGTCGGCGCGCCAGCTCCGCGCCCCCATAGCCGCTCCCTCCGATGATTGCCGCCTTGAATCGCTTTGCCATCGTGAGGCCTGGTATGCCATGCCCCAGCTCATGGGAAAACCGCCTGCGTCACTCGACGACATCCTCGCAGCCGTGCGCGCCCGCGAGGCCGAGATGCACGCGCTCACCCGCGCGTGGGTCGAGGTCAACAGCTACACGGCCAATGTCGAGGGCGTCGACCGCGTCGGTGCGATGCTGCGCGAGGCGTTCGCGCTGCCCTCGCTGAGCTGCACGGCGATCTCGGGCGGCACCACCTACGGCCAGCACCTCGTGTGGCGCACCCCGGCCGCGGCGAGCAAGCCGCCGATCCTGCTCGTCGGGCACCACGACACGGTGTTTCCGCCCGGCCACTTCGAGGGCTGGCGCGAACAGGGTGATCGCGCGATCGGCCCCGGAGCGCTCGACATGAAGGGCGGGCTCGCCGTGATCTGCACCGTGCTCGCCGCGCTCGACCAGGCCGGCGCGCTCGCGGATCTGCCGATCATCGTGGTCTCGGTCTCCGACGAGGAGGTCGGCTCGCCGAGCTCCGCACCGCACCTGCGCGAGCTCGCGCGCGGCGCCGCGTGCGCCCTCGTGTTCGAGTCCGGCCGCATCAACGACATGATCATCACGCGCCGCAAGGGCACGGGCGCGATGACGGTCACCGCGCATGGCAAGGCTGCCCACGCGGGCAACAACCACAAGGACGGCGCGAACGCGATCTGGGCGCTCGCGAAGTTCATCGACGCGGCGCAGCGCCTCACCAGCTACGAGCGCGGCGTCACGGTCAATGTCGGCTCGTTCACCGGGGGCACCTCGAAGAACACGGTCCCCGAGCGCGCCGAGTGCGCCATCGATCTCCGCTACGAGACCGTCGCCGACGCCGAGGAGCTCGTCGCCGCGCTGCAGGCCGCCGCCGCCGCGGCCGCCGCCGAGGTCCCGGGTGTCCGCGTCGAGACCTCGGGTGGGGCAAATCGCCTCCCTCTGGAGCGCACCGAGGCCTCGGCCGCCTTGCGCGACGAGTACGCCGCGTGCGCTCGCGCGTCGGGCCTCGGCGATGGCGAGGCGCCGCTGCTCGGTGGCGGCTCCGATGCGAACACCGTGGCCCCGCTCGGCGTCCCGGCGATCGACGGACTAGGTCCCCGCGGCGCGGGCTTCCACACGACGACGGAGTACGTCGAGCTCGCCACGTTCGTGCCGAAAGCGCAGGCCCTCGCACGCTTCCTGCTCGGCCGCCTTGGGTGAGATACTCGGCCAGCATGAGCGAATGGGGTGGGGTGCCCGCGGTCCGCGAGAGCGGCTTCGCGGCGGAGGTCACGAGTGTGGAACCACTCGTGCTGGTGATGCGGGGCAATGCGGACGCGACGGTCGAGACGGCGCTTGGCGAGCTCGTCGAGCAGCTGCACCGGCTGGCCGCGGCGCAGCATGCCCGCGTGGTCCGCGTCGATCTGTCGCAGGTCGAGTTCATGAACGCGTCCTCGCTGAACGCGTTCACCCTGTGGCTGACGCTGATCGAAGAGCTGCCCGCCGCCGACCGCTACGTGCTGCGCTTCACGCTCGATCCCAAGCGGCTGTGGCAGCACCGCAGCCTGCGCACGCTGTCGTGCTTCGCGTCCGAGCTGGTGGAGGTCGAGCCCTAAGTGGACCTCCCGGAGCATCTCGTCGAGCAGTTCCGCGCGGTCGCCCAGGAGCGGGTGGCGCGCATCGAGGCCGCCTGGGCGCAGGTCCTGGTCGCCGTCGACGACGACGCGTCCAACCAGCTCCACCGCGAGGTCCACACGCTCAAGGGCGAGTCGCGGATGCTCGGCTTCACGGACATCCACCTCGTCTGCCACAAGCTCGAAGATCTCTTGGAGGTCGCGCGCGCCCGCGGCTACGCCGTCGATGACGACTTCGATCTCAGCGTCAACATGGCGCTGCGGTTCATGACCATGCTCGCGCGCAAGAAGATCGGCTCGCACCTCGGCGGCATCGATCTCCCGGGGTTCATCCGCCAGATCGATCAGGTCCTCTCGGAGAGCCGGCCCGAGGTCTCGCGCACCCGTTCGGGCAACCTGGTCGCCGTCAACCGGATCAGTGGCGCGCCGGTCGTCCCGAGCGCCCTGCGCGAGAAGCTCGCGCCGATCGCGCTGGACACGTTCATCGAGTACGCCTCCGCGCTCGGCGCCCGCCGCGATCGCCTGCGCGGGTCGTGGTTCGCGCTGCGCGAGATGATCGGCTTGCAGCGCGCGATCGTGGGGCCCGCCCAGCTGCTCAAGCTGAAGTCCAACGCCCACGCCCTCGCCAAGGAGCTCGGCAAGCAGGTCGAGGTCAGCTTCGCGCTGGCGTCCGTCGAGGTCACCGCCGAGGTGCTGTCCGCTGTCGACGTCGCGACGTTGCACCTCGCGCGCAATGCGGTCGACCATGGCATCGAGACGACCGCCGAGCGCATCGCGGCGAGCAAGCCCGCGAGCGGCAAGATCTCGCTGCGTGGTGGTCTGCGCGGCGATCGCCTCGTCCTCGAGCTCGAGGACGACGGCCGCGGCATCCAGTGGGACCGCGTGCGCGCCCGCGCGGTCGAGCTCGGCATCTCGCGCACCGCCGTCGACGCGCTCGATCACGATCGCCTGATCGAGCTCCTCTGCCAGCCCGGCTTCTCGACGCGCACCGAGGCCACCGACATCTCGGGCCGTGGCGTCGGCCTCGACGCCGTGCGCGGCGCCGTCGTCGAGCTCGGCGGCACCCTGACCGCCACCTCCGTCGAGGGGAGCGGCACGACCTGGAAGGTCTCGATCCCCGTGCCGTCGCTCACCGTCCACGGCCACGTGATCCGCCCTGCGGGCTGCGGCTTCTCCGTCCTGCTCGACGCGCGCTGGATCCCCACGCCGCATCACCCGGACGATCACGTGCTCGATCTCGCGGCCGAGCTGGGCATCGGCACTGGCGCCAGCGGCGAGCTGCTCGCGTTCGAGCGCGGCGACCTCCGCATCGCGGTGCCATGCGAGCGCGCGGCGATCGCGGGGCAGGGCCGCCGCTTGATCGCCACGCCACCGAGCTCGATCGGCGAGGTCGTGGTGATCGACTCGGTCGAGGCGCTGCTGATCCGCGTCGAGCGCCTGCTCGCGCTGTAGCTCAGACGCCGAAGATCGCGCGGACGCGCTCGATCACGTGCGGCATCCCGAGGCCCTTGGAGATGTAGCCATCGACCTGGGCCGAGGCCGACCGCTCCTCGAGCTCCGCGGCATCGAGCGTGGAGAACAGGTAGATCGGGGTGGTCACGCCGCGCTCGTGGCGCAGCACCATGGCGACGTCATCGCCGTACAGCTCCGGCATCTGGACGTCCATGAGGATCAGGTCGAACCCGTCGATCGGCTGGGACATCAGCTCGTCGAACGTGCTGCGCGTCGACACCTCGTACCCGGCCTCGATCAGGGCATGCGTCGCCGCCGCCTGGATGATCGGGCTGTCGTCGATGAGGAGGATGCGCTTCTTCACCACAGGATCTCGTCGCAGAGTTGATGGAGGCGCTGGGGGAGGGCGAGCAAGCCGTCGTCCTTGGATACATATCCATCGGCACCGACCTCGCGCGCAACTTCTTCGAGCTTGGCCACCGGCTCGCTCGAGCAGATCACGATCGGGATCCGCGATGTCTGCACCTGCTGGCGCAGCCACCGGCACAGCTGATCGCCGTGCATCTCGGGCATGTTGAGATCGGTGACGATCAAGTGCGGCTGCCAGTCGACCAGCGCGTTGACGAACGCCCGCAACGAGCTGACCGCGCGCACCTCGAACCCGGAGGCGGTAAGGACCGCCTGCTCGGCCGCCAGGACGATCTCGCTGTCGTCGATCAACAACAGCTTGCGCGGCGGCTGCGGAGCGAGGGCGTCGGCGGTCATTCCTCGTCGACGGTGATGAGCTCCACCGCGAAGCAGCGGAGCGAGTGAAGGCTGCGCTTCTGCCAGTGCAGCTGCGCGTTCGACTGGAACCGCACCTTGTACTGCTGCGCCTCGGGGAGCTCCTGGACCTCGGTGATCCAGGACACGAAGCACTTGAAGCAGGACGAGTTCATGAACTCGAGCTGGCGGAGGTCGATGACGACCTCGCTCGCGGTGGTCCGCAGCGCTTCGTCGTGCGTCTTGTCGAGGAGCTTCTCGACGGAGTCGATCGCCGCGTAGTCGGCGTTGCCCTTGAGGCTGGTCACGATCTTCGTGCCCTCCTGGACTGCGACGCCGGTGAAGTCATCACCCTTGACCGAAAGGAGCTCGCTCACTTGCTACCTCCAACATGCGTGGTGGCTTCGAGCTCCACCACATCGCCATCGAGAACGCGGAGCTCGACCTTCATCTCGCCTTCCGCGCAGATGCGCGCGAGGCCGAGGCCGGACCCGTCCTTGCTGCGGGCCTTGCGCGCGATCAACTGCTGGTAATACCCGAAGGCATCCGGCGCGTTCGCCACGCCATCGACGATCTCGCGGATCGCGCTGATGTGCGTCGCCTCGGCGCGGTTGCGCAGGAGGATCGAGATCTCTCGTGGATCGGTCTCCGAGACGACCTCGATCCGGATCGTGGTCTCGCCGTCCTTGGAGTACTTGACCGCGTTCTCGAGCAGCTCGTGCGTGGCGAGCGCGACGCGCGACGTGCCATCGGGGTCGCTGAGCGTCCGCTGATAGAACTCCGAGACGAAGCGCCGGACCACCGAGACGAGCTGAACGTTCGGTCTGAAGTTGAGCTCGACGTAGGCGTTGTTCGCCTGACCGGACACCATGGGGCACCCATCATGAGGCCTTGCGGAAAGCTCGTAAAGGCGGTCGGCTCACTTGTTCGCGAGGTGCTTTTCGAGAAAGGCGAGGGTGTGTCCGATCGCGAGCACCCGGTTCGAACGCTTGCTGACCCCGTGCCCTTCGTCGGCGAACAGGATCAGCCCGCCTGGCACCTTGCGCCGCTCGAGCGCCTTGTAGATCTGGAGCGCCTCACCGACCGGCACGCGCGGGTCGTTGACGCCCTGGATCGACAGTAAGGGCGCCTTGATCTTCGTGACGTGGGTGATCGGCGACAGCTGCACGATCGCGTTCTTGTCCTTCACCGGGTCGCCGTACTCGGAGGCGCGGAGGATGCGGCGATACGGCGCGGTGTTCATGAGGAACGTGTAGAGGTTCGAGATGCCGACCGTCTGCACGCCGGCGTCGTAGGCCCCCGCGAAGTAGGTCATCGCCATGAGCGTCGAGTAGCCGCCATAGCTACCGCCGATGACGCCGATCTTGGGCGCCTTGCCGTCCTTGCTCCACGCCGCGCGGATGTACTTCGCGGCGTCCTCGATGTCGGTGATGACCTGCAGGCGCTTGGGGCCGTTGTCGGCGTGCAGCCACGACTTCCCGTAGCCCTCGGAGCCGCGCACGTTGGGCTGCACGAACACGAAACCCGCGTCGACGTAGAGCTGCGCGATCGGCGAGAACCCCGCGGTCGCTTGCCCCTCGGGCCCACCATGGAACTCGACGACGACCGGGCAGGGCGCCGCGCAGCTCGCCGGCCGGCGCACGAACATCGGGATCTTCTTGCCGTCCCGCGTCGGGTAGTGCTCGAGCGTCGCCTTCGCGAACGTCGAGGGATCGACCTCGGGCGTCATCGGCACGCGCCAGGTCACGGCCTTTCGCGTCTTCCAGTCGTAGGTGACGCTGGTGCCCGGCAGGCGCGAGCCGTCGACGGAGAGCTGGATGTAGCGGCCGTTGCGCGAGGCGCCGCCGAACGCGACGTTCTCGGCCTCGGGCAACTTCGGCAGCGCGAGCGGCTTGAGCGTCTTGGCGTCGAGCGCGTAGAGGCGCGCGTAGCCGTCCTCGTTGACCTGATAATAGATGCGCGTCCGCGGCTCGTCGATCGAGAAGCCGTCGACGTCGTGCGCGACGTCGCGCGAGATCGGGGTGAGCTTGCCGTTATCGAGGCTGTACAGCCGGTGGAACTCGCCGAGCTTGTTGGTGCGCACCAGCACCTGACCCGGCCTCGCGCCGAACCGCACCGCGTAGTCCTCACTCTCGGTCTGGCCGAGCAGCGGTGTGAGCTGCTTGCTCGCGACGTCGTAGCGATAGATCTCGACGTGCGTGTTGCCGAGGCGCTTCACGAGCAGCCACGTCTCCTTGCCCGCGATCTTCGCGTGATCCGCGATGCCCCACAGGCCCGGCTGATCGAACACCAGCTCCTTCTGCTTGGTCGCGACGTCGTAGCGGTACAGCGTGTACGACGCCGGATCCCGATCGTTCGCCCGGTAGACCAGGGTCTTGCTGTCGTCGCTGATGTACTCGAGCGTGGTCTGCACTTTCGGCACGTGCTGCACGACGCGCAGTGCGCCTCCGCTCGGATCCATCAGGTAGAGCCCCGGGTTCTCTTCGCCCCCGATGTCGCGCGAGACCGCGAGCCACTTCTCGTCGGGCGACAGCGCCACCACGACGGTGCGGTCCTCGCCGCCGGTCAGCTGGACCGGGAACTTCATCGGTCCATCCTGGCGCCACACCTGCGCCGTCCCGGTGAGCGTCGACGTGAAGAACATGCGGTCGCCCTTGCCGGTGACGAGACCGGTCGGGGCGCCGCGCACGTCGAGCATCGCCTGGATGCGGCGCGTGACCGTGGAGGCGAGCGGCGGCGGCGCGAACCGCGAGATGTCAGCCTGGCTGACACTCTCGGCGCCGAGGCCCTTGTAGGCCGGGGAGTCGGCGGTCGCCAGCGATGGTGCGAGGTACAGCGCGATCAGAAGTGAGCGACGCATGGGCGCGACCGTACCTCACGGTCGCGCGCCATGCCGGCGTCATCGTCTAACTACATCTCGACGTGGCCGCGGTGCTCGCGCTCCAGGGCGCGCTTGAGCTTGTCGAGCGCGGAGTTCTGGATCTGACGGATGCGCTCGCGCGACAGGTGATACTGGTCGCCGATCTCGCGGAACGTGCGCTCCTCGTCGTCGCCGAGCCCGAAGCGCTTCGTGAGCACGTCGGCCTCGATCGGGGACAGGTAGTGCAGGAGCCGCTTGACCTGCGAGGTCAGCGTCTGCGTCGTGAGGTTATCCGCCGGCGAGTGCTCCTCGCTGTCCGGATCCGCGATCGTGTCGCCGAAGCTGCGATCGTCGTCATCGTGGACCGGCCGGTCGAGCGACATCGGCTGGCCCATGATGTAGCGATGCATCTGGTTGAGCTTCGCGAGCGGCACGCGCGCGGCCTTCGCGAGCTCCTGCGGCGTCGGCGGACGGCCGAGCTCACCGACGAGCGCCTGGCGCACCTTCTCGAGCTGCTGCTGCGCCTCGAGCATGTGCACCGGGATCCGTACGGCGCGCGCCTTGTCGGCGAGCGCGCGACCGATCGCGTGCCGGATCCACCAGCAGGCGTAGGTCGAGAAGCGCAGCCCGCGCCGGTAGTCGAACCGGCTGACCGCGTGCATGAGGCCGAGGTTGCCCTCCTGGATCAGGTCGGCGAGCGGCATGCCGCCACGGTCGTAGCGGCGGGCCATCGTGACCACCAGGCGGAGGTTGGCCTTGACGAACTCCTCGCGCAGCTGCGAGCTGCCGCGGTACGCGTGCTCGATGTTGTCGATGTACGACGAGAACGCCGCCGTCGACGCCGGGAACGGGACCTGGCCGGGCTTCTTGGCCGCCAGCGCCCGCGCCCGCTTGAGCTCGCGGATCACCGCGTCGATGTGGAGTCGATCGAGATCCTGCGTGCGCAGCTGCTCGGCCACCTCGCGCGCGGCCGCGACCAGGCGACCCAGCGCGCGCGCGTCGGGCTTCTTGCCCTGCGCGCGCACCAGCTCGGCCTGCTTGAGCAGCTTCTGCGGCTTGATCGGGGTCTCGAGCTTGCCCTCGAGCATCTCGACGACGTACGGCACCACGTCGGCGCGCGACAGCACCCGCTCCCAGGTCAGGATCTCCTGGTCCTCGATGCCCTGCGCCAGCTCGCGCTCCTGCTCCGGACCGAGCAGATCGTGCTCGGCCAGGTCGCGGAAGTAGGTGGCGAGGTGATCGTCCGAGTCGGCCTTGAGCAGCTTCTCGGCCGGCTCCGGCTTGGCGGGCGTCTCCTCGAGGTCGAGCAGGTTGGGCGCCTCGGTCTCCGGAGCTTCGGCCTTCGCTTCGGTCGCCTCGGACGTCGCGGCGGCCTTGCGGCTCGGCGCGGAGGCGCGCGCATGCGACGCCCCCTCGCGCGTGGGACGGCTCGGTCGGGGCGATGAATGATTCTTGGTGCGAGTGATCTTGGCCATGACAGACTCCGCTCGATTCGGCCGCGACGTGGGTGCCGATCGACTCACTGACGCTCGGCGAAGAAAAACCGTTGCAAGATGGGCGCCCACCAGGGCAGGCGCCGCTTCGCCGTGGTCAATGACGGGACGAAACAACGGGTCCGAGCAGTACGGCTGGATAACCTGCCCGGTTACTGGAATTGTTCCTCAGACTGCCCACTGAACGCGCGTAACGCAACCTGTCCGTTCGGACAGCGTCCGGTCGACGGAGCAACACAGCGTTCGAGAAACCAAGGCTCGGCGCGCGCGCCGCGCCGAGCGTTCAGGCGCGGCGGCGAACGCGGCGCGCGAGCGGGGCGAGAAGGGCAAGCATCCAGAGTGCTTGCGAGCTCGAGCCACCGCCCGCGGCGCAGCCGCCACTGATCTCGTCGCCGCCGCCGCCCGGGCCGGGATCGTCGACGCCCGCGTCGGGATCGGCCGGGTTGCCGCCGCCCGCATCCGGCGGTGGCGCGCCGCCGGTGCGCAGCGCGATGTCCGCGCACTGGAAGTAGATATCGTTGCCGTCCCCGTACGGCGGCTTGTCGTACATCATCTGGATGAGCTGCAGCGTGCAGTTCTCACACTCGATGTTCGGCAGCTGGATCATCCGGGTGAACGGGCCGGTCCCGTCGGTGATGTTGTCCGCCAGGACGTTCTCGGTCTGCGAGAAGTCCATGAAATCCGCGGGGACGGTGAAGTCCTGGCCCTCCTGGTCGAAGCTGATGCGGTAGTGGCTCGGGTGATTGATCGTCTCGGCCCACTTCACCTCGAGCATCGAGCCGGGAGCGAGCACCGTGACGGCGGTGCCCCGCACGGAGCCAGCGGCGCCACACGGACCGACCTTCTGCGACTGCGTCCGGGGCGGGGGATACGTCAACGCGATGTGCGCTGATGCCACAGCGGGCGTAAGGACCACGGCAAGCAAGACCAGGCGGTTCATACAACCCCCGATAGCAACCTCCGTTCCCGCCAACAGCCCTTTGATTACGGGCTATTGCGCCGGAGTGCCAGGGGGTGCCGACCCCAGGTGAGGAGTCTCGGTCGACGTCTGATCAGACCGCGGCCTGTGCTGTTTCTGCCTTGTCGGCGAGGTATTTCAGCAGTCGGTCGAGCAGCGCGGCCTGGTCCGGATGGATGATCCGACGGGCGCGGGTGACCTCGATGAACTCGGCCTTGTCGACCTCCCAGGAGGCGCAGGTCGGGACACCGTCGGCCGGGGCAGGGCCACAGAACGCGTGCACGCGCTTCCGCGAGCGCGTGTAGTCGACGTACCCGAGCGCGACCAGCGGACCGGCGACGACACCGGTCTCCTCCATGGTCTCGCGCCGGGCGGTGGTCTCGAGGTCCTCACCGGGATTGGGCTGCCCCTTGGGGATCCCCCACGGCGCCCGGCGGTTGTAGGCCCCGGCTGGGTGCACGAGCAGGACCTCGACCGCGTTGTCGCGGCGCCGGTAGAGCACCGTTCCCGCGGACTCCCGTGACCTCGCTTCGCCACGGCTCATATCCGCACCTTGCGCAAAGAAGGTCCGCCGTGCAACAGCTCCGTCACGTCCTGTTGACCTTCGTCGCGAACCCGTGATGATCCCAGCTTGAACCGGTCAGTCCGGTTCAGCAATACTCCGGCGCCGGAGGGAGCCATGCCACACCCGCGCCCGTTCGTCTCGACGTGTCTAGTCAGCGCGCTCGCGCTCGCCGGCTCCGCCGCCTGCGGAGGCGGCGGAGGGGACGGCGGCGACGCCCCTGAGGTCGACGCCGGCCTGCAGAACCCGGCCCGCGACTCGTACGACACCTGGGAGAAGGTCGAGATCCCGGGGACGGTGTGCGGCAACGGCAGCCAGTACAAGTTCTTCGTCAAGTACAGCGATCGCACCGACAACCTCGTCGTCGTGTTCGAGCCGGGCGGCGCGTGCTGGGACTACGAGAGCTGCAGCGGTGCCGCCGGCGTGCGCGGCGCGGCCAACCCCGACGGCATCCCCGATCGCCACTACGAGCTCGCGCCGTTCATCTCGCCGTTCCTCCAGCGCGAGGACCCGACCAGTCCGACCGCCGACTGGAACATGGTCTACGTGCCGTACTGCACCGGCGACGTCCACACCGGCAACAATGTGATCACCTACACCGACCCGGCCGGGGTCGCGCCCGACCTGGTGTTCCACCACAAGGGCCACGACAACGTGCAGAAGGTCATCGAGTGGATCGACGGCAACTTCACCCACGTGCCGAAGATGCTGGCGACCGGCTGCTCGGCCGGCGGCGCCGGCGCGATCACCAACTACCACTTCCTGCGCAAGGGCGTCCGCGCCGCCCAGCAGGGCTACCTGCTCGACGATTCCGGCCCGATCTTCCCGTCGGGCGGCTACTCGCAGCCGCTGCACGAGAAGATCCGCTCGTCGTGGAACGTCGACTCGATCCTGTCCGACCTCCCCGACGGGTTCGACATGGAGGACTTCGGCACGATCAACACCGCGCTCGCCGACGAGTTCCCCGACGACCGCCTGGCGACGACGTTCTTCCGCCGCGACTACAACTTCTCGCTTTACTCGTACGAGCGCTTCTACACGCCGACGCCGGACAAGCCGGAGATCATGCGCATGTGGGAGGCCGACACCCAGCTGCTGGTCCAGCTGTACGGCAGCCGCCAGAACCTCGGCTACTACATCCCGTACTGGCGTGACCTGAATGACAGCCACTGCACCACGGTGATCAACTTCGTGAGCTCCGAGATCGAGGCGCAGGGCCTCGACCTGGGCTCGTGGGTCGCCGACCTCCTCGACGACAGCAAGCCGCTGCACAGCGCGATCGAAGCCCCCGTCCCCGGCGAGGACGAGTAGCCCGCGGCCGTCGACGCGAGCGTTGACGGCGACGCGTGGCGGGCGCGGGAACCCCTCCGCTACCCCGGAACACCCCTCACCCGCGCGACAGCCGCGGGATCATGTTACCGTGATCGCGAGGCTGGCAGGGTGAGGTGTGCCCGCCGCCCAGGAGACCAATGTCGATCGAAGGCCGGCAGCGCTGGTTTGCCAAGATGATGGAGTCGGGTCTGGAGCAGCAGATCTTCCAGCCCGCAGACGTGCTTCGCCACGCGACCCCCGAGGTCCTCGCCAACAATCTCCCGCCCGACCTGCTGTCGAAGGTGCTGGCCGCGTCGCTCGCCGCCGGCGCCATGACGCCCGATCGCGTGCTCGAGACGGTGACGCCCGAGGTGATGTCGCAGCACATCCCGCACGACGTGCTCTGGGAGTGCATCGCGGCCGCGGCCGCGCGCGCCGGCGTCGGGGGACCTGGAGGTCGCTGATGTCACTGACCACGTTCCTCACCGCAGCGCTCGAGTCGGCCCTCGATACCGGCATGGCTGCGCCCGAGGACGTGCTGCGCCACGCGACCCCCGTCGTGCTCGGCACCAGCCTGCCGCGCCCGGTGTGGGCCAAGCTGATCGCCGCGTGCCTGGCCGCGCCGCGCACCGACGCCAAGCTGATCGTCGACACCGTCGGCATCGGCACGCTGTGCGAGCACGTGCCGGCGCCGATCATGTGGGCGTGCCTGTCGGAGATCGCGGTGCGCGCCCTCGGTCGCGGGCTGGTCGCGGCCCCGCCGCCGGCGCCCCAGCCGGTGGCGTCGCCACCGCCGCAACCGGTGCCGCAGCCGGTGGCGACCGCGCCCAGCGCGCCGGTGCCGACCTCGACGCCGCGCGCCCCGACCGCGCCGGTGGTCCCGACGCCCAGCCCGCGCGCGCCGACCGCGCCGGCGGCTGCCGTGACGCCGCCGCTGGCGCCGGCGCCGGCCGTCGCCGCACCGCCGCTCGACGCCGCCGGCGAGATCACCCGCGTCGCCGCCGCGCCGCTCGACCTGGCCAAGATCGCCGCCGACAAGTCGGACCCGCGCGGCGAGACCACGCGCGTCGGCTCCAGGCCGTCGGAGCCCGAGCCGCTCGGCGATCCGCCGGCGCTGCCGCGCGCCCCCGGCGCCACCAGCCGGGCCAGCCAGGCGATGAGCGCGACCCGCCGCCCGCAGGCCTCGGCCCCGGCGTCGCCGCCGAAGACGGCGCCGCGCGGCACGCC
>DATLHR010000301.1:0-5690 GCA_035539815.1 Kofleriaceae bacterium | reverse complement strand
TCGGCGAACTGTTGGATGGGCACCGTCCCCAACCCTGGATGAGATCGGCGCGAGCCGAACCACGCCAGAACGGAGACGGCTGCGAGCCAACCTGTCCTCGACGTACGATCTCGCGTCGTACTTGCGGGACAGCTCTTAGCGATCGGATAGCCGTCGGCTCAGCGCGCGCGGTGCTCCCACGATCGAGGGAGGCGTCCGCGCGAACGATCGCTCTACGGTGGGAGCGACGCGGGGAGTAGAAGGGAGGCGCGGACGAGGCCCCCGTCGGGAGGACTGACGTGGAGAGCTGTTCCAGCCACCGAGTGTTTCATCGCGCGTGCGCCGCGATCGTCGCCCTGGGCGTAGCGACGGCGACGGCGGCGAGTGCGCAGCCCGCGGCGGCCCCGGTCGCGGCGTCCGCGCCGATCGCGCCGCCGCACGTGGTGCCGTTCGGCGGCGCCGACCCGCTGCCGCCCCTCGATCTGCCGAGCTCGCAGCCGCCCGCGAGTCGGTTCCTGGGCAGCCCCGGCCTGCTCGCCAGCGTCGACGTGCTGTACACCAGCGACGGCGTCGTGGCGCGGCCCTGCGGGACGCTCAAGCTGGGCATGATCAACGCCTGCCTCGGCGCCCTCGTCGGGGAGGAGACCAAGTTCAACGTCCAGATCGACGTCATCTCGTTCCAGTCCAACGGCTGGGAGATCGCGGCCGGGTTCGGCTTCGTCGGGGACTTCGGGACGCTGCGCGTGGGCGTGCCCCTCCTCGACTGGCTGCGACTGCGTCTGGTCGGAAGCGCGGGCTCGTATGGCGTCGGTGGTGGCGCCGGCGTGGAGGTGGCCGCGTGGTGACGCGCAAGGGCTCGTGGACCGTGGTGATCCTCGCGGCGCTGACCGGCTGTCTCGGGCGAGTCGAGCGCGCCGAGGCCCCGCGCGGATTGCCGTTTCATACCCGCCAGGACAGCCTCGAGGAGTTCCCGCGTGCGTCGGTCGAGGCGCCGGCCGCGGTCGGCGTCGCCACGCAGGTCCAGTTCGAGCCGTTCGTCGATTACTACCCGCTGCCCGTCGGTGTGTTCCGCCAGGACGCGTCGCTCGGAGGCGTGTCCCGGTGGGCGACGATCACGGTCGCCCCGAGCGCGGGAACGACGCTCCAGCAGTGGTTCGCGCGTGCGGTGACGAGCGGTTCCGGATCGCCGCGGACCGTGCGCGGAGTGGTCACCCAGTTCGAATGGCACGCGCTCGGCTACACGCTCAGCGCCGGCCGGATCGCGACCGAGATCGTCGTGACGGATGGAGATGGCGCGGTCCAGTACCGCGCCACGCGTGTGACACGCGCGCGCGTGCCGTTCGTCGATGCGCTGTTCCGGACCCACGTGCGCGAGTGGCTCGGAGATCCGGCGTTCGTCGCCGCGCTGCAAGGAGGTACGCCATGATCACTCGTCTCGAGATCGCCGCGCTCGCCGGCGTGCTCGGCGTCGCGCTGACCGGCTGCGCGAAGCGCGGTGGTCACGTGTCGTCGATCGAGGTGACGCTCCGATCGCCCGGAGCATCGGCGCCGCCATCGTTGACCGACGTGGGCGTGGTCGTCGTCGCGCCGGTGATCGACGCGCGACCCGCCGCGCTGCGTGCTTCGCACGGTCGCTACCTGCAGTCCAACTTCAGCATGGTCGCGATGGGACAGGGGGCGGTGACGATGTTCTCGACCCGCTATGAAGGGTCCCAGCTCCACGCGGGCGACGACATCTCGCTGGTGCTGGGAGCGCGCCGCGGTTCCGTCACCTCCACGATGAGCGAGGTCGTGCGTGGGCTCGTCGCGGGCGAGACCGGGCGGGACGTTCGCGTGTTGACCGCGGCCCTCCCCGCGAACGATCCGGCGCGCGCGGTGGCCGCGCTCGGGGCCCCCGATGGCATCGTCGTGATCCCGGTCCTCGATCAGCTCGACGTGAGCTCGCTGGCGTCGAGCTCGTCGATGGCGGGAGGATCGAGCTACGAGACCTCGCGCACGCCGACCACGGTGACGACCCGCACGACCTCCGGTGCAGCCGCGGCGTCGAGCTCGGTCGGCCCGTTCGCGAACGCGAGGCTCCGGCTGGTCGTCGTTCGCGTGCAGGGCGGCCAGGTGGCCAAGCGCCACGTCGTGTACGGCCGCGGTGCAGGCGGCTCGCTCGATCAGGCGATCGAGGACATGACGATGGCACTGCGCGCCGGCCTCGGCGAGCTCGCGCCGCCGCCCCCTCCGCCGGCACCGATCGTCGAGCCCGCACCACCCGAGGAGCCGGCCGCAGATCCCGCATCACCGCCGCCGACCTCGCCCGAGCCATCGCCGCCGACCCCGCCGGCGCCATCGCCGCCGACCCCGCCGGCGCCGCCGCAGGCGGACCCGAGCACGGACCTCAAGGAGACCCCATGAGCGCACGCGTCTTCGTCGCGAGCGTGCTCGCGATCGCGATCACCGCTTGCTATGGGCCCGGACGGATCACGTACATCGATTCGTCCCGCGCGCAGGAGGGGCGTGTCGTCGAACAATCCGTCGACGGCAACGCATCGCGCACGTGCGGCAGCGCGGGCATCTCCCGCATCGTGACGCGCACGCCGTACACCGCGGCGCTGCTGCGCTCCGGTGCGCGCGACGCCACGATCACGTGTGGGAGGGCACCATGACGGCGCGCCTCGTGCTGACGCTCGCGCTGGGCGTGGCGGGGTGTGGCCTCCGCGGCAACGTGGTCGCACGGCAGGTGCCCGCCGCACCCGCCGAGCAGGGACGGATCGCGGAGGCGCAGATCGCCGCGCCGATCACCGAGGGCACGATCACCTACGACATCTGGTACTCGGGGTTCTTCCCGCGGGGCGGGGCGATCGACCTCGCCGTCCTCCGCGAGCTGTGCCGACCCGGTGTCCTGGCCGAGGTCAGCGAGCGCGAGGTGCCGGGCATCGGCATGCTCACCGGACTCGTCTACACGCCCCGGCAGGTCTCGTTTCGGTGCGCCGCACCGTAGGTAGCGACGCGCACGTCACAGCAGCGGCAAGACCGCAGCGAGGAACCCCGCGGTCACCAGCCCCGCGTGGAAGCGGCGACACGTCAGCTGCGTGCGACGCCACCCCGTGAGGAGCACCAGCGCCGCCGCGGCGCGCTTCATCGCGAGCGTCCCGGGGACGATCGCACCGAGTGCGATCAGCCCGGTTACGCGCACCCACAGCTCTGCATCGGTGACGAACGCGCGCGGCAGCAACGTCGGCACGAGCAACAGCTCCGCGAGCACGACGAGGGCGATCGCCCATCTCTGACCGGCGAGCATCGCGGTCGCGGACACCGCGAGCACCGCCGCGACCTCCGGGCAATGCCAGCTGTTCTGCGCGAGCGGGAGCGCGAGCATCGCGGCGATCAGCGCGGTGGCGGCGATCCACATGTCGTCGCGCCTTCGCCGCAGCCTCGCGTGCGTCCTCCGATCCAGTCTGGTGTGGGGGGCAGGCGGCGCGACAACAGCCATGTTCTGGATTGTAATCGAACGATGACAGTTGTCGAGTGAGTGTAATCACGCAGCGACAAGTGTACGCTGGTAAGATTCCGTAAACGTTCGGGAATCCATCGAGGTAGGTGCGGGGACTGCAGGGGTAGGTGATCGCAGGACCAGGCCATGCCATGCTGCGCCGTATGACCGGAGTGACTGGCCTCCTCATCAAGCTCGGCGTGCGCTTCGTCGTGTTCGGGCTCGTGTTCTGGGTGGCCACGCGCCGCAACCCGAAGATCGTCGTCGAGAAGAAGTGGGCGTTCCCGCTGATCGCGGGCGTGTTCGCGATCCTCAACACCGGCCTCTACTGGGCGCTGCGCCCGGTGCTCGATCTCGCGACGCTCGGCACGATGGGCTTCATCATGCCGCTCGTCGTGAACTTGCTGCTGCTGCTCGCGACGATCCGCGTCTTCCAGCACAAGAAGTGGCTCGAGGTGCAGGGCATGCTCGCGACGCTGTGGCTCGGCGCGTTCCTGACGCTCGCGCATGGCGTCCTGTGGTTCAGCCTCGACTACCTGCCCACCAAGCTCTAACGGACCCGCATCGGGTCTAGCTACGGCCGCTACTCGGCGACTTCGCGCAGCTTGCGGAGCAGCTCGCGCGCTTGATCGCAGTGCCCCGCGGCGTCGCGCAGTGACTGCCGGATCAGCTCGAAACTCGCACGGGGGAGGTTGTGCGCGTACTGCTCGAACTCGCCTTCCGCGGCCATCACCTCGATGCGGAGGCTCGATAGCAGATCATTGAGCGACGCCGACGTCTCGGCGGTGAGCGCGGCGATCTCGAGCGCGCGCTTCACCTTGAGGCTGCCCGCCTCGAGGCTGAGCTGATGCTCGGCGCGCTCCAGGCGGGTCTTCAGGTTGTCGCGCTCGATCTCGACCATCGAGAGGTCGTTCTCGAGGTCCTCCATGCGACGCGCGGTGTCCTGGTTGAACTTGTTCGTGCGATAGACGCGAAGCTCGGTCTGCAGCTGCTCGACGCGCCGGCGCAGCACGCGGATCTCGGCGTCTGCCTCGCCCGAACCCAGGCTCGGCGAAGGCGCCGGCGGCGGTGGCTGCTGCGGAGTGCCGAGCGGCGTGAGCGGGAGCGCGCTCGGATTGACCGTCGCGACGTGTCCGGTCTGCGCGCCTTGCGCGACCGCACCCATGCCGTGGTGCTGCATCATCGGCGTCGACGGCGGCCCCGATGGTGTCTGATCTGCCTGATCGACGAACCGGAGCCAGAGACTTCCGCAGCGCACCGCATCGCCGTGCTTGAGCAGGTGGCTCTGTACGCGCTGCTCCTGGAAGTACACGCCGTTCGCCGATCCGAGATCCTCCAGCACGTAGCCGCCACCGCCCCAGTAGATGCGGGCGTGGTGGCGCGAGACCATGGCGTCGTCGGTGCGGATCGCGCAGTCCATGGCGCGGCCGACCTTGATCTCTGCAGATGCGAGATCCAGAGAACCTTCGATGCCCTGGGCATCGCGCCAGAGAAGCCGCGGCACGTTCTTGGAAAAAGTAAGCCAAACCCAAGAGATCCACAAGTTCGCGTCGCCGGTGCCGGCGAGATCCGACCCCTTCGCGCGGCCGCCCACGCGTGGTAAGTGAGCGCCATGTGCGGCGTCTTCGGCATTCACGGACACGACGAGGCGTCGAACATCGCGTACCTGGGCATGCACGCCCTCCAGCATCGCGGCCAGGAATCCGCCGGGCTGGTCGCCGCGCTCGACGGCCGCCTGCGCCGCCACGTCGCCATGGCGCTGGTCTCCGATGCGTTCAACCGCGAGAGCCTCGCGACGCTGCCGGGCCGGGCGGCGATCGGCCACGTGCGGTACTCGACCGCGGGGAGCTCGGAGCTCCGCAACGCCCAGCCGTTCGTGTTCGACTACGCCGGCGGCCAGGTCGCGATCGCGCACAACGGCAACCTCGTGAACGCCCCGGAGCTGCGCGCGGAGCTCGAGGCGCAGGGCTCCATCTTCCAGACCTCGAGTGACACCGAGGTCATCGTCCACTTGATGGCGAAGGCCAAGGAACCCGACGTACTCGGTCGCCTGACCTCGGCCCTCAAGCGCGTGCGCGGCGCGTATTCGCTCGTCCTGCTCACCAACGACGAGCGGATGATCGGCGTGCGCGACCCCAGCGGCTTCCGC
Organism: Kofleriaceae bacterium; assembly: GCA_035539815.1. Lineage (GTDB taxonomy): Bacteria > Myxococcota_A > Polyangia > Haliangiales > Haliangiaceae > JABFXX01. Next base: position 81 of record DATLHR010000301.1, on the reverse strand, counting down.
CCGCTCGTCATCGGCCGCCTCAAGGATGCGTTCGTGCTGTCGAGCGAGACCTGCTCGTTCGACCTGATCGAGGCGGAGTTC
>DATLHR010000300.1:0-3045 GCA_035539815.1 Kofleriaceae bacterium | reverse complement strand
TGCACGATCAGCGACGAGTGCGCGGGCGACACCCTGTGCGACGTCCCCGACGGCGCCACGATGGGCACCTGCACCCCGTAAGCGCGCCCGCTCGCCGCTTAGTAGCCGCGCTGCTCGCGTAGCGCGTCGTTCAACATGCGGATCTCGCGCTCGCGCTCCGCTTCCTTGTGATTGTGATAGAGCACCTTGCCGATGTAGCCGAGGATGCCGAGCACGATCACAGCGGTCAGCAAGAGCCGCTTGCGTGTGTCCTTGCGGCGCTCGGCGTCGCCTTCCGGATCCCACTCGAGTCCCATGGGTGAATCCTACGCTACCTTCGCGAAGGTGAGCGCGTCTCGACTCCTCGAGCTGGCACGACAGGTCGACGCGCAGACCTTGGCGGGCTGGCTGTCACCTCCAGCGCTGCGCGAGGTGATGCTCGCCGATACCGCGATCGCGCGCGCCCTCCTCGAGGCGCTACGCGACGACGGTGCGGCCGCCGCGAGCGTGGGCGCCGCCTTCCCCGACGCCGCTGCGCTCGCCGCGCCGATGGCACCGCAGGTCGAGCACGACGCCGGCACGGAGCGACCGCTCCTCGATCACATCGCGACACGGTTGCTCGGACGCAAGCTCGCCGGGCTCGAGCAACGCGATCGCGCGCGGTTCCAAGATCACGGCCTCGGCGAGGCGCGGTTCGCGCAGCTCGCGGACGTGGCGGCGAGGGTGCTGGGGGGCAGCCTCGGCCCTGCCCTGCGCGCCGCGATCATCCACCTCGACATCTCGAAGACGGCGAGCGCCGCCCACCGCGCGGCGTGGACCGCGCAGGGCATCTCGCTCGAGGTGCACAACGAGGCCGCCGCGGCGATCGTGCGCGCGAGTGGCCGGCTGCGCGAGTGGCTCGGCGATGCACGTGGTGCGCTCGCGGCCGCGTGGATCGAAGCGCACGGCCTCGCGGGCCAGCACGTGCGCGGCGAAGGTCCGCTCCGCATGTTCGCGCCGCTGGTCGCCGCGCTCGGTGGCCTGGCCCCGCGACTCGCGGAGGAGCTCGGCGTCACGCGCGCCCAGGCCACCGAGCTCGCGCTCGATGCGCTCCACGTCCTCGATGCGTGCGATACGGGCGCGGTGCGCGAGGGCCTGCTCGACGACGCGCTCCTCGATCGCCTCGCAAGCGTGCGCGCCCAGCTCGGTGACGTGTGCACGCAGCTCGCCGGCGACCACCGCACCTCGTCGCACGTGGACGCGAACCCCGCGCTCGACGCGAACGGCGCGCCCGGTGCAGACCGCGCGCGCGCCGCCAGCGACGTCGCGGGTAGCGCCGCGCGCGGCCCCGACGATGACGCCGCTGCGCTCCTCGTCGCGGCTGATGCTGTACTCGCGGCCCTCGCGCCCCCACCGGATCGGCGCGCGCTGGCGGAGCGATTGCGTGCCTTGCGAGCGGGACGGCAGACCGCCGGCGAGCCCGCGGCGGCCGTCGAGGCCGCGGTCGCGGCGATCGGGGACACCGAGCTCGCTGCACTCGCGCCTGCCCTGTCCAGCTGTCAGCTCTGGTATTGCGAAGCGGCGACGAGCGGCCTGTCGCCGGGCGCGCAGCTCGCGGTGCTGGCGGCGGCGGTCGGCGCGGCGCGCGCGCACGGCGTCGATGTCACGCGCCCGTGGCACGCGCAGCTGCGGCCGCTCGTCGCGCGCCTGCACGGTGACAGCTCGGCGGTCCGCTATCGCGTGCGGCTCGTCGAGGCGGCGCTCGCGTCGACGCCGCTGCGCGTGCTGCTGACGGGCAACGCGCAGCTCGGTCCGCTCGGGGCGCTGTCCGCGCGGCTCGCGCACCCGACGGATCTCGACGCGATCGTGATCGACTACGCCGACACCGAGGAGAGCGCCGCGCTGGTCACGCTGCTCGGGCTGTACGAGACGCGCTCGCAGGTCGCGTATCACACGATGCTCAAGGCGCTGTGCGACCTCTACGGGCTGCGCAAGGACGAGTTCGATCGCGTCGCCAACGAGGCCAACTACCTCGCCACGATGAACGCCGCGCGCTCGGACAAGGAGCGCATGCTCGACTTCGTCGTGCCGGGCACGATCGTCGAGATCGGGCCCGGCGGCGGCGTGGTCCTCGATCTTCTCGAGGCGCGGTTCCCCACCGCGGAGATCATCGGCGTCGATCTCTCGCGCGAGGTGATCACGGCGCTCGAGGGGCGCGCCCGCACCGGCGCTCATCGCTGGAAGGTCGTGCTCGGCCCCGCGGAGGACTTACCGCGCCTCGTCCCCGCGGCCGACACCGTGGTGTTCTGCTCGATCCTCCACGAGGTGTACTCGTACTCCGAGCCGACGTTCTCGTTCGCCACCGTCGAGCGCGTCGTCCGCGCGGCGTTCGCGACGCTGCGCCCCGGCGGCCGCATCGTGATCCGCGACGGCGTCATGCCGCCTCCCGGCATCCGCCGCATCCGCATGCTCGCGCCCGACGCGCGGCCGACGCTGGAGCTGTACTGCGCCCAGTTCGAGGGCCGCCCGATCCGCTACCGCGAGCTCGCCCCGGATCGTGTCGAGCTCACCACCGCCGATGCGATGGAGTTCCTGTACACGTACACGTGGGGCCCGGCCAGCTTCCCGTACGAGGTGCGCGAGCTCTACGGCATCCTGCCGTACGACGAGTACGTCGCCCAGCTCGTCGTGTGGTGCGGCGGCGAGGCGGCCGTGCGCGTCGTGCCCAACCCGCTCCGTTCGTATCTGCAGCCGGGCTACCGCGACAACCTCGCCGGCAAGATCGAGCTGACCGACGAGCACGACCGCCCCGTCGACCTGCCCGACTCGAACTGTCTCATCGTGCTCGAACGACGGCCATGAGCGACGAACGAGCTGTCACGCGACACAAGCGCTTCTGGCGTTACTGAACGCGTCGCGCGACACTCGGGCGATGACCAAGCGGTGGGCCGCGCCGGGCGCGAGCATGAAAGCGCCCGCGCTCCTGATGTGCTTCGCCGCGTGCGCCGCCACGCCCGCACCACTGCCGACGCCACGCGCGGCACCGGCACCGCCCGTCGCGAACACGCCGGCGGCGCCCCCACCAAC
>DATLHR010000299.1:0-22077 GCA_035539815.1 Kofleriaceae bacterium | reverse complement strand
TCGGCCCGACGCCGTGGAACGAGGCAGCGCTCGGCGTGGACGGCGCCAACCTCGGCGAGGGCGTCCGGGTCATGGGGCCCGGCCACGTGATCGAGCACAACTACGTCAGGGGCTTCCGCGACGGCATCTCGTTCGTCGAGCGCACGGACGTCGACCAGTGGAGCATCGACGTCATCGAGAACGACATCGAGTGGGCAGCGGACGACGGCATCGAGGCGGACTTCTGTCAGCACAACTGTCGGATCCTGCGCAATCGCATCACCAACACGTTCATGGCGATGAGCTCGCAGCCCTCGCTCGGCGGGCCGACGTACTTCATCCGCAACACCGTCTACAACGCGCACGCGACCTTCAAGCTGAACCGCGGCAGCGTCGGCGACGTCATCCTCCACAACACGTCGGTCAAGGCCGGCGACGCCTTCGCCGTGAACACGTCGGACGTCCACGAGCGCCAGTACACCCGCAACAACCTCTTCCTCGGCGGCCCCGGTGGGACGAACAACGGCTATTCGAGCGGCACGGGCCGCGTGATGTACCTGCCTTCGGCCGGGACGACGGGCGACTACGACTACGACGGCTTCGGCTCCACGACGGGGACCTTCACGGGACGCGTCGGGTCGATCTCGTTCGCGAGCTTCTCCGAGATGCTGACCAAGACGACCGAGAAGCACGGCCTCTGGGTCGGACTCGACGTCTTCGCGGCCACGGTGACGATGCCGAGCGGCTTGTTCCCGGCACGGGCTCCGGTCGACATGCGCCTCCGCACGGGCGCGGCGGCGGTCGACAAGGGCCTCGTCATCCCGAACATCAACGACGGCTTCGCCGGCACCGCGCCGGACCTCGGGTGCTACGAGCTCGGTGCCACGCCGCCGACGTACGGGCCGCGTTGACCTCCGCCGGGCGTCGGCGTCTCGATCTGGAACGTGCCGAGGGTGTCGGCGGAGATCGCGGCCTACAGCGTCGCGTTCGACGTCGATCGCCGTGGGGCGGTCCGTGGTGTCCGAGCCAGTCCAGGCCCGCGCACGCCGTCAGCAGGCCCGCTGCTCGAAGCCCTCGAGCACGTTGACGGTGTTGATCCCGATCTCGTCGACCGCGTAGCCGCCCTCGAACACGAACACGGTGGGCACTGCCGCCTCGGCGAGCATCTCTCCCACGCGGAGGTAGTCATCCGCGTGCAGCTGAAAGCCCGCGATCGGATCGCCCGCGAAGGTGTCGACGCCGAGCGAGACCACGAGCGCCTCGGCGCCGAACGCCGTGATGTTGGCGAGCGCATGGCCGAGTGCGTCTCGCCACGCCGCGGCGCTGGTGCCGCGCGGCAGCGGCAGGTTGAGGTTGTAGCCGGCGCCTGCCCCCACACCTCGTTCGTCGGCATAGCCGAGGTAGAAGGGGTACTCGGTGCTCGGATCTCCGTGCACGCTGGCGAAGAACACGTCCGCGCGGTCGTAGAAGATCGCCTGCGTGCCATTGCCGTGGTGGTAGTCGACATCGAGCACGGCGACTCGGGGGACACCGGCATCGCGCAGCGCCTGGGCGGCGATCGCCGCGTTGTTGAGGAAGCAATAGCCACCGAAGAAGTCGCTGCCTGCGTGATGGCCCGGTGGACGGGTGAGCGCGAACGCGGCGCGCTCTCCACCGAGCACGCGCTGCGCCGCCGCGAGCGCGCACCAGGCCCCCGTGCGCGCGGCGGTCCACGTCCCTGCAGTCAGCGGGGTGCCGGCGTCGTACGAGAACAGGCCCATCCGTGCCGCGAAGCTCGCTGGCAGCACATCAGCGCGGAACGTCCGGATCGGCCAGGCCGACGGCATGGCGTCGCGTTGCGCGTTTGCCGGATCGAGCGCCACCCACTCGTCCCAAGCGGTCGCCAGGAACTCGACGTAGCGCGCGGCGTGGACGCGTGTGAGCGACGTGTCCGGAACCGCCGGCGGCGACTCGATCGGACCGAGCCGACGCCGCTGCAGCTCGCGCAGCACGAAGTCGACCCGGGACGGGATCTCGACGCACGGCACCAGCTGGCCACGGAACATCTCGAGCCGGCCGTGGTGGCCGGCGTGGTGCGGGTTGACGATCGTGAGCACGCAGGTCCGACTATGACATCACGATTCACGACGCGAGCCGAACATCGCGCGGCTGAAGATCCGGGACCGCGAAAGCGTCGGGCGCGCGAGCCGACCGAAAATCGAATGGAGGCGACGCCGAGACCGGAGGCGCTCCGGTCTCGAGGATGTTGGTCGTGTGAGACGCGTGCTGGTTCCACACGCGGCGTGCATCCGGTCACGCCGCGTTCGCGCGGCCGTACAGCCGTAGCTGGGCGATCGTGAGCTCGCCGAACTCAGAGCGTCATCAGCGCTGACATCGCGTTGCGCGAGCTGATCACGACGACCGGCCATTCGCCTTCGAAGTGAAACATCGTGAAGCCGAGGGACGTGATCGACGGATCACGCGAACGACGGACCATGGAGGGGCGGCTTCGGCGCGGCGTGTAGTTGCGAGTCATGGCGAACGCTGCAGCAACTGGAGGGCCACCGCGCCGCATTCCCCAAGTGGGCGAACCTAGGAGTCAACGCGGGGCTTAGCGCGCCATTCGGGCAACGATCGCCGACCGGGCCACGCGGGCCGCTGACATTACGGCATGCGCGAACGCAGAACACAACGCGCACAACTTCCAAGTCGGTGCACGAGGAGCGGCTACTCGGCGATCTGGAGCTCATCCCCGGCGAGCCGGTACACCTGGCGCCCTGTCGGAGGGCAGCCGGCGCGCGGATGCGGATCGTCCGCGGTGATCACCAGCGCATCGTGGGTGCGTGCGCCGTCCTCCGGGGGCGTCTCGAGCGAGACGTCCGCGCGACAGCCCTCGGGCAATGCCGGCCCCTCGAGATCGACGAAGTGGTCGCCGGCGATCCGCGTCACGAGCAGCCGGGCACCTCCGACCGCGACGAGCTCGTCGCGGTGATCGCCATCGAGATCCCCGGTACCGACGGCGTATGGGGCCGGCGCGAGCTCGAACGCGACGACGTCGTGCTCGCCATCGGTGGAAGTCACGCCACGATAGGTGACCATCGTCTTGTCGCGGCCCCGTCCGGAGATCGACACGGCGAACGCTGTATCGAGCTCACCGGCTGCGTTGGTGATCACGATTCCCCTGCAGGAGAAGTCGAGCACCCGGTCGCCTGCGAACGAGTACCGCGCCAGCAGGCGACGTCTGATGGAAGCGTAGAGCGGCTCGCACGCGGGGAGCTGGCGCACGCAGGCCGTGGTCTCGATGCTCGCTGCCGCGGCCGGCCGTCCGGCTTCGCGGAGCAGTCCCACGAGCTCGGGTCTCAGCGCCCGATCACATGTCAGCTTGAATCGGCGGGTCAGGTCCTCCAGGTACGCGACGCGCGCGCGCGCGGTGGCGTGCTCGGTCTCGCCCGCGATCTCGCTCAGCCGCAGCGCCGGCTTCGCGGGCTTGGCTGGCTCTGCGCTCATCGCGAAGGTGCGCACCACCATCGCGATGATCAGCACCACGATCGCCGCGGCAACCACCTTCGAGATCGCGCGCCAGCGCCCCTTCCACATGGACCCAGCCGCCGCGATCTGGCGGTCTTCGGCGCGCGCGAGCGCCGCCCAGTCGACCTCGGGCAGCGTCCGCATGAGCGACTGGACCGCGCGAGAGGCGCGCTCGAGCCCCTGGAGATTGAACGACGCGGACTTGGTCGCAGAGTATCGGATGCGCACTCCGGCCATCAGGGTCGGAGCAACCTCGAGCTTCTGCGATGTCTCGACGTTGGTGACGCCCACATGCCCGAGCTCGTGCGAGCGAAGCTCGTCGAACGCCGTGACGTCTCGGTTGCGAGCAGCAAGCACGCGCCGTGCGTCATCCAGGTGCTGCCAGATCGACGGGTAGATCTCTTGTGACTGGCGGATGCGCAGCTCCAGCTCCTCGATCGAGGGGGCGTCGCTGTAGGCCATCGCCTCGAACTGCGCGATCAGGGTGCTCGCGACGCGGATCGAGCCGATCGCCTCGTCCACCAGCTGCGGTTGCCCTTCGCGGAACGGGTTGGCCACCCTCGAGGTTCTCCCACGGGCAGGAAGAGAACGACAACGACAACGACAACGACAACGACAACGGCGTGCTCGGCGGCGTGCGATGCGCCATCGGCCACCCTGGCCACCGCCGCACACGACACGGAAAGAGTTCCCATTCCGTTCTCGTGCTCCGTCGCAGCGATATGTACCGTTGTTTCGCTTTCTACGTCACGTTGCTCGCTGCCTGTGGCGGCGCGGACCCCGCGGAGGTCGATGCCCCGTCGCGACATCGTCAGCGTCGGCGCCATGAACAGTGCCGCGAACGGCAAGACGCGGACGTTGCTCAAGTGCGCCGAGATGGAGTCGCTCACGAGCGCCAATCCGTCCGCGGTGACGCTCGCGCTCGAGTACAAGGTGAACTGACGTCCGCGCGTGCCGGCGTGCGTCTCTCGCTTCATCCTGCGGCCGCCGAAATGCGCGCCCACGCGGCTGGCGTAGACTCGGCGCCATGCGCCACCACCAGTTCGTCTGCCACCTCGCGTTCGCCGCGACGCTCGCGCTCGGAGGTTGTGGCGACAACTTCAGCGTCGGTGCAGACGGCGGGACCACCTGCCTCACCACGTGGGCGCAGCCCGAGGGTGGCCCGTTCCGGGTCCGTGGCAGCGTCGAGCAGGTGCACGTGTGGCGCGCCGCAGCGGCCACCCCGATCCAGCTGGTGGACCCGGCAGGCGCGGTCGTGGCCGAGGGCATGACGGACGCGCTCGGAAGCTTCGTGTTCCGGAAGGTCGCGCCGGCCGAGGGCTACCGCGTCCGCGTCGGGCTCGACGAGGTCTCGCCGATCACGGTGAAGACCATCGCGGGCAGCACGCCGGAGCAGAGCTGCTACGACGGTCAGACGCTCGCGCCGGGCTACGGCTACTTCATCGCGCGCGACGGCACGCCGCTCGCGTACTACGTCACGCTGCCCGGTCCGCCGGAGGAAGGCCCGTATCCGACGGTGGTCAACTACTCCGGGTACAGCCCCGCCCGTCCCGGCCAGCCCATCGCCGGCGCCGAGGGGCTGTGCCGCGCGATCCCGGCCCTGTGCGACAAGCCCGACGATCCGAGCGCGTTCTTCGCCGCCCTCGCAGGGTACGCGACGGTGAGCGTCAACATGCGCGGCACCGGATGCTCGGGCGGCGCGTACGACTTCTTCGAGGAGCTCCAGCTCCTCGATGGCTACGATCTGATCGAGACCGTTGCCGCCCAGCCCTGGGTGCTCGGCCATCGCGTCGGGATGGTGGGGCTCTCGTATCCCGGCATCTCGCAGCTGTTCGTCGCGGCCACCCAGCCCCCCAGCCTCGCCGCGATCACCCCGCTGAGCGTCATCGGCAGCGCGCACTCGACGATGCGGCCCGGCGGCATCTTCAACGACGGTTTCGGCCTGAGCTGGATCTCCAACGTGCTCGGCAAGGCGGCGCCGTACGCGCAGGGGTGGGAGCAGAGCCGCGTCGACGAGGGCGACGCGATCTGCGAGGACAATCAGTTCCTGCACTCCCAGATGGTCGACAACGTCGGCCAGGCCAGGGCGACCACGTTCTACGTCGACATCGTCGAGCGCGTCGATCCGACGGCGTTCGTGGACCAGATCCGCGTGCCGGTGTTCCTGGCGTCGGCGTACCAGGACGAGCAGACCGGGCCGAACTTCTTCACGCTGCTCGACAAGTTCACCAGCGCACCGAGCACGCGGTTCGTCACGTACAACGGCGTGCACGTCGATGGCTTCGCACCGGACGTGTTCGCCGAGATGCAGGCGTTCCTCGACATCTACGTCGCGCACCGCGTCCCGACGTTCTCCTCGGACGTCAACGTTCTCGTCATGCCCGAGGCGTTCAAGCAGGCGTTCGGCATCAGCGGCATGCACGTGCCCGCCCTCCCGTTCTCCGACCAGCCGACGTGGGAAGCGGCGAAGGCGGCGTTCGAAGCCGAGCCGCCCTACCGCGCCGTGTTCGAGCGCGGCGCGTCGACCACCGCGATCCCCGGGGCGCCCGTCGGTACGTTCGAGCTGCGCTACCCCGCATGGCCGCACCCCGCGACCACGGTCTATCGCCGCTACTTCCACAGCGACGGCTCCCTCGGTGCGGCGCCGGACACCACCACGCCGGGGGCCGCGCTCGCGTTCGACCTCGACGCCGACGCCGGTCAGCGCGGCATCCTGGCCCCCGGCGGCGGCATCTGGGACGCGTTGCCCGACTACGCCTGGGCCCAGCCCGCCGCGGGGCGCGCGGTCGTCCTCGACTCCGCGCCGCTACCGGAGACGCTCGTCATGCTCGGCACCGGCAGCGTCGACCTCTGGCTGCGCTCGCCCGTCGACGACGCCGATCTCGAGGTCAACCTCAGCGAGATCCGCCCCGACGGTCAGGAGATGTTCGTGCAGAGCGGCTGGCTGCGGGCGAGCTACGCCGGCATCGACGCGGCGACCTCCACGGAGCTGGCTCCGCGCCAGACGTTCCGCGAGGCCGACTGGGCGCCGCTCGTCGCGGGCGAGTGGAAGCTCGTGCGCGTGCCCATCGCCGCCTTCAGCCACGTGTTCCGAGCCGGCTCGCGCATCCGCATCTCCGTCGACACCCCTGGCGACAGCCGCGCCGAGTGGCGCTTCGACCTCGCGGAGTTCGGCGAGCCGGTCACCTACCACGTCGGCGCGGACGCCACCCATCCCTCGAGCGTGGCGCTGCCGGTGCTCGCGGGCGTATCGGCGCCGTCGCCACTCCCTCCATGTCCGTCGCTGCGCGGACAGCAATGTCGATCGTACGTGCCGTACACGAACACGCTTACCGCGCCGTGATCACCGCCGGTGGCGGGGCGCCGCACGTCGACGCTATTCGAGCGTGACCTTCGAGAGCTCGATGTCGAGCAGCGCGTCGGTGCGGCGATCGATGACGACGAGCGTGTTGGCGACCGGGTCGATCGCGAGGCCGTCGATGGAGAGGACGCCGAAGCGGCCGAGCTCGTCGATGTCCGTGACGGTCTGGGTCGCGAGGTCGAACCGCGAGAGGCGCCACTCCTGACCGAGCACGAGGCCGCCATTGTGGGCGAGCATGCCGGTCACCGGGACGTCGCCTGCGAGCGAGAACCAATTGACGTCGGTGCCGGTGCCGCGGTCGTACGCGGCGACCTGGCCGAACTGGAACGCGCCGTTCTCGTCGTAGGTCATCGGCTGTGCATAGAGGCGGCCGGCGGCAGCGTCGAACGCGAGCGCGTCCGTGCGCTGCGTGAAGTTGGTCGGCGTGCCCTCGGGCAGGTAGCAGAAGTGCTGGGTCAGGGTCATCGCCGACGTGTCGAGCAGGTAGCCGTCGCCGATCGCGGTGAGGGCGAACAGGTCGGGCGAGAGCGCGACGAGGTCGGTGACGGGGAGCTGGAGCGGCGCGGCCGGCCCGGGGTTGGGCATCGCCGACATCGGCACGACCTCGACGGCGCGGTCGCCGTCGAGCCGGTAGAGGCCGCGGCTCTCGTCGAAGATGAAGCGGGTGCCGTCGGGCGCGATCGCGAGGCCGATCGGATCGATGGAGTCCGAGCCGAAGGCCGCGCGCAGGTCGACGCGCGTGAGCGGCTCTTCGGTCGGCTCCGGCCGCGAGTCAGGAGAGGAACAACCGACGACGAGCGAGCACACCCCAAACGCGAACGCGATCCTCATGGGCAGAGCCTACGCCATTCGGCGTGCGCTGCGCCCCCTCGAAAAACTGAGGCTGCAGTATCGTCGCCGCGTGCTGGAACGGCTGGTCGACAGCGGGCTGGTGCCCGAGCCCGCGTTGCGCGCGGGGATTCGCGCGATCTGCGCACTCCGGTTGCGCGAACAGCGCAACGGCGTCGAGGAGGAGCAGGCCCGCCACCAGGCGCTGGTCGCGTCGCTGCGCGGCAGCGAGATCGCGATCGAGACCGCCGCGGCGAACGCGCAACACTACGAGGTGCCACCGGCGTTCTTCCAGGCGGTGCTCGGGCCGCACCTCAAGTACTCGAGCTGCTACTGGCCCGATGGCGTGAGCGAGCTGGGCGCCGCCGAGGCCGCGATGCTCGAGCTGACCGCCGAGCGCGCGCAGCTCGCCGACGGCCAAGACGTGCTGGACCTCGGCTGTGGCTGGGGCTCGTTCTCGCTGTGGGCGGCGGCGCGGTTTCGAACCAGCCGGATCACCGCCGTGTCGAACTCGCGGCCGCAGGGCGCGTACATCGAGGCGCAGGCGGCGGCGCGCGGGCTGACGAACCTCACCGTCCGAACGTCCGACGTCCGGACGCTGCTGCTGCCCGCGCGCGCATTCGATCGCGTGGTGTCGGTCGAGATGTTCGAGCACATGCGCAACTACGAGCTGCTGCTGCGCCGCATCGCCGACTGGCTGCGCCCCGACGGCGCGCTGTTCGTCCACGTGTTCGCGCACCGCCGTCATGCGTATCCGTTCGAGGACGCGGGGCGCAGCGACTGGATGGCGCGCGAGTTCTTCACCGGCGGCCTGATGCCGAGCGCGCAGCTGTTGCACCACTTCCAGCACGACCTGCGGATCGTCGACGAGTGGCACCTCGCGGGCACGCACTACGCGCGCACCGCCGAGGCCTGGTACCAGAACCTCATGACGCGCCGGCCACAGGTGATGGCGGCGTTCGCGGACGCGTACGGCGCCGAGGCGGGGCGTCGCTTCCAGCGCTGGCGCGTGTTCTTCCTCGCGTGCGCCGAGCTGTTCGGTTACGCGCGCGGACGCGAGTGGATCGTCGCGCATTACCGGTTCGTTCCGCGTTAGCGTCGGGGCCATGCGCCGCGTCGTGCTCGCCACTCTGCTCGTCGTCCCCACCGTCACCATCGCAGCACCTGCGGACGATGTCACCGAGCTGCTCGAGGCGCTGCCTGCGCGCGACACCGACGGTGCGAACCCGGCGTTCTCGTTCACCAACGACAATCCGTACTGGCGCGGCAAGGATCAGTTCGCCAACCAGCCCAACTTCATGGCCATGGGCGTCGACATCAAGAAGCTCGTCGTCGCGACCTCGGCCGACGGCAAGACCGCGTGGCTCGCCGCCGACGTCAAGGGTGTCCCGCAGGACGGCGAGTGCGCTCCCGGGCCCTGCCCGCCCAACCGCGATCCGGCGCTCCACGTCAGCGGTGTCATCGAGCAGACCGGCAAGGGCTGGAGCTGGCTCGCCTGGCATGTCGCAGCGCCGGTGACCGGGAAGCACCAGGCCGCGATCGTCAAACAGGCCGTCATGCCGGACGCGATACCGCGCGCGATCACCGGCGCCGAAGGCGTGGTCGCGCTGTTCGAGACCACGATCCTCGAGTCGAGGACGCTCGCGGGCACCGTCTCGGATCGCAAGGACGTCGTGCTGTACGGCAGCGAGAGCGCCGAGCGCTACGTCACGGGTGCGAAGGTCAAAGCGCAGCTCACGAAGTGGCAGCTCGGGTTCGCGGTGCGCGACGGCGTACAGGCCGGCCTCTCCGCGAACAAGCAGGTCGCGTGGGTCGCCGCGAACGTCGACGCGCGCTCGCTCAAGCGCCCCAAGGACAAGCCGCTGCCGTATCGCGTGCTGTTCGTCTACGAGAAGGCCGGCGACGCGTGGAAGCTCGTCCTGCTCCACTTCTCCGTCGACACGTTCACGTACCAGAAGCCGTGACGATCAGCTGTACGATTCGATCGGCGGACACGTGCAGACGAGGTTGCGATCGCCGTACGCGTTGTCGACGCGCGCGACCGGCGGCCAGTACTTGTGCACGCGCAGCCACGGCGCCGCCGGCGGGAACACCGCCTGCTCGCGCGAGTACGGGTGGTTCCACTCCGCCGCGGTGACCGCCGCCGCGGTGTGCGGCGCGTTCTTGAGCGGGTTGTTCGTGCGATCCATCGTGCCGCTCTCGATCGCCGCGATCTCATGACGGATCGCGATCATCGCCTCGCAGAACCGATCGAGCTCGGCCTTCGACTCGCTCTCCGTGGGCTCGATCATCAGCGTGCCGGGGACAGGGAACGACATCGTCGGCGCGTGGAACCCGTAGTCCATCAGGCGCTTCGCGATGTCCTCGGCCTCGATCGCGGAGGTCTTCTTGAACCCGCGGCAATCGACGATCAGCTCGTGCGCGACGCGCCCGTTGCGGCCCGTGTACAGCACCGGGTAGTGCGTGCCGAGCCGATGCGCGATGTAGTTCGCGTTGAGGATCGCGACCTCGGTCGCGCGGCGCAGCCCCGACTCGCCCATCATCGCGATGTACGCGAACGAGATCGGGAGGATCGACGCCGAGCCATACGGCGCCGACGAGACAGGCCCCATGGCCTGCGCGCCCGCGAGCGGATGCCCCGGCAGGTACGGCGCGAGGTGCTTGGCCACCGCGATCGGGCCCATGCCGGGACCACCGCCGCCGTGCGGGATGCAGAACGTCTTGTGGAGGTTGAGGTGACAGACGTCGGCGCCGATGTCACCGGGCCGCGTGAGCCCGAGCTGCGCGTTGAGGTTCGCGCCGTCCATGTACACCTGCCCGCCGTGCTGGTGGACGATCGAGCACACCTCGGTGATGCCCTCCTCGAACACGCCGTGCGTCGACGGATAGGTCACCATCAGCGCGGCGAGCTTGTCCGCGTGCTGCGTCGCCTTCGCGCGCAGGTCGTTCAGATCGATCGTGCCATCGGCCGCCGACGCCACGACGACGATCTGCATGCCGGCGAGCGCCGCGGACGCCGGGTTGGTGCCGTGCGCGCTCTGCGGGATCAGGCACACGGTGCGGTGGCCCTGCCCGTTCGCCTGGAAGTACGCGCGAATCGCGAGCAGGCCCGCGTACTCGCCCTGCGCGCCCGAGTTGGGCTGCAGCGACACCGCCGCGAAGCCCGTGATCTCGGCGAGCCACGCCTCGAGCTGCTCGAACAGGGCCCGGTAACCGCCCCACTGCTCGGCGGGCGCGAACGGATGTAGCCGCCCGAACTCGGGCCACGTCACCGGGATCATCTCGGTGGTCGCGTTGAGCTTCATGGTGCACGAGCCGAGCGGGATCATCGACGTCGTGAGCGAGAGGTCCTTCGCCTGCAGGCGGTTCAAGTAGCGGAGCAGCTCGTGCTCCGCGTGGTAGCGATGGAACGTGGGGTGCGTGAGGAACGCCGACGTGCGCGCGAGCTCCGCGGGGAGCGCAGGCAGCTCCGCCGCCGCGATCAGCGCGTCGAGCTCGAACGGCAGGTCGCCGCGATCCGGCACGAACGCCTCGAGCAGCATGTGCACGTCGCCGTGGCTCGTCGTCTCGTCGCACGAGATGCCGATGCCGTCGTCGTACGCGCGCAGGTTCAGGCCGAGCTCGCCGGCGCGCTGGTGGATCTGCGCGCGGCGGTTGGCGTCGGGGATGTCGACGCGCAGCGTGTCGACGTAGACGCCCGCGCGCGGCGTGACGCCGAGCTTCGCGAGCCCCGCCGCGACCACGGTGGTGAACCCACGCGCGCGCCGCGCGATCTGCACGAGCCCGTCGGGCCCGTGATAGACGGCGTACATCGAGGCCATGATCGCGAGCAGCACCTGCGCGGTGCAGATGTTCGAGGTGGCCTTCTCGCGCCGGATGTGCTGCTCGCGCGTCTGCAGCGCGAGGCGGAACGCGACCTTGCCCTTCGCATCCTTCGACACGCCGATGATGCGGCCGGGGATCTGGCGGCGGAAGTCGTCCTTGCACGACAGGAACGCCGCGTGCGGGCCGCCGAACCCCATCGGCACGCCGAACCGCTGCGCGCTGCCGATCGCGATGTCGGCGCCGAGCTCGCCAGGCGGTACGAGCAGCGTCAGCGCGAGCAGATCCGTCGCCATCACGACGGCGCCCGCCGCGGCGTGCACGCGCTGGATCAGCGCGCGGTGATCGACGACGCGACCATCCGTCGTCGGATACGACAGCAGCGCGCCGCACACGTCACCGCCGTCGAGGGCGAACGCCGCGGGCTCCGCGATCGCGAGCTTGATGCCGAGCGGCTCGGCGCGCGTGCGCATCACCGCGATCGTCTGCGGGTGCGTCGCCGCGTCGACCCAGAACGTCTTGCGCGCGTGCGCCGCGTGCTCGTACGCCATCACCATCGCCTCGGCGGCCGCGGTGCCCTCGTCGAGCAGCGACGCGTTCGCGATCGGCAGGGCGGTGAGCTCCTCGATCATCGTCTGGAAGTTGACGAGCGCTTCGAGGCGCCCCTGCGAGATCTCCGCCTGATAGGGCGTGTACTGCGTGTACCAGCCCGGGTTCTCGAGGACGTTCCGCAGGATCACGGGCGGCGTGATCGTGTCGTAGTAGCCCTGACCGATGAACGACCGCAGCACCTGATTGTCGGCGGCGAGGTTCTTCAACTCCTCGATCAAGGCGTGCTCTCCGAGCGGCTCCGCGAGCGCGAGCGGCTTCTTCAGCCGGATCGCGCCGGGCACGGTCGCGGCGGCGAGCTCGTCGAGGGACTTGTAGCCGAGCGCAGCGAGCATCTCGGTCTGCTCGACCTCCCCCGGCGCGATGTGCCGGCGCGCGAAGGTATCGGATGGAGCGAGGATGTCGAGATCGCGTAGCGAAGCGGAGCGACGTGTGGAATCCACGCGGCGCACCCTACCGCGGCGGGACCGCGTTGAAAACGGTCAGACGCGTCGCCCAGCGGCGCAGATCCGACGATGACGTGGAACGAGGCCGCCTGCCCCAGCTCCGTCGGTGGCCGTCTTGGCAAGGCGCGCAGGAATTGCGGCGTCAGTACAGGACGCCGAACGTCGCGGCGCCGCCGATCGAGCGATCCGCGGCACCGCCGATGTCCTTCGTATCGGGGTCCATGTCGCGCGAGTTCGTCATGAAGCCGTTGCCGGTGAACGCGAACCCGAACTGCGAGAACTCACCGGCGAGCTTGATCGCGAACCGACCGAACGTGATGTCGAGCCCCGCGTTGGCCTGCCCGCCGAACACCTTGGCCTGGCCGTACTGGTCGGGCTGCTGGATCGGCCCCGCATCGACGACGCCGAGGACGCGGCCGCCGAACGCGAGCGCCACCGGCTTCGCGAGTGGGAACCGGAACCCGACGCCGCCTCCGACGAACGTGTACTGCGTGTCGGGCAGGTCGAGGTTCGCCGGATCCATGAGGCCGCTACGATCGGTCTTGAACGTGCGCACGCCGTAGTCCGCGGCGATGGTCATGGTGGGCGCGAGATCGGCCTGGCCGAACGCGATGCGCATGCGCGCGCCGACCGACCACGCCTGCTGCGTCGCCTTGACCGGCACGCCCGGCTCCTCGCTCGTGCTGAGCGTCAGCGACAGCGTGCGATCGAACGACGCCGCGAGTCCGAGCCCACCGGCGAAGCTGCGCGGCTTGGAGAACGCGAGCGGATAGAGCTCGGCCTCGAGGCGCGCCCCGGGGACGGGCGCGTTCTCGTATGGATTCGGCGCCTGCGGGTAGTTGTTCTTGCGGCTCGTGAACGAGAGCGACCGGTTCTGCACGGACATGCCGACGTCGAGTCGCAGCGCGGCGCGGTTGGCCGGACGCGCGGAGCTCGCGCGGACCGCGCCGTCTTCGTCCTCCTCCTCCTCGTCCTCCTCGTCGCGGTCCTTGCCCCGCCGACGGCGCTTATCCTTGCCGTCGTCGTCGTCGTCGCGGTCCTTGGCCTTGTCCTCGTCCTCGTCGTCGTCCTTGTCGCGCTTCGTTTCCTCGTCGCCGTTCTCGATCTTGTCGACGAGCTTCTCGCGCAACATCACCTTGAAGCGGTCCGAGCGCGCGTTGTTGAACGTGACCGAAAACCCGCGGACCTTCTTGCCGCGGACGAACATGCGGAACCGCAGCACCTTGTTGACGCCCTTGCGATCGAGCGTGCCGATCAGGATCGCATCGACCTCGAGCGCCTTCGAGACCTTCTTCGCCTGCTTCGCCGTGAGATCGGTGTCGTAACCGAGCTTGTCGAGCGTGCGCGCGGTGCTCCTGGTGCCCGTGACATCGAGCTCGCTCCCGTCGATCGCCGACTCGAGCTGATCGGCCATCTGCTCGTTGTCATCGCCATCGATCGGCGTGATCGCGATCTTGGGTTTCGCGACAGCGGCGCTCGCGAGCGCGAGCAGCACGGCGACGGTGAGTGCAAAGCTCCGAGTCACCGTTCGCGAATATATACCCTTCCATACACGTTGTGCTTGCCAACCTGTGGCGGCCATGGCCAGCTGGGCTCTAAAT
This sequence comes from Kofleriaceae bacterium, assembly GCA_035539815.1. Classification (GTDB taxonomy): domain Bacteria; phylum Myxococcota_A; class Polyangia; order Haliangiales; family Haliangiaceae; genus JABFXX01. The sequence continues at coordinate 7,924 of DATLHR010000299.1, read as the reverse complement.
GGATCCCGTCGATCGTCGGAATCTCGCCATCACCGGGCGTCACCGCGCCGTCACCGGCCGCCATCTCGCCGTCGAGAACGACGTCACCGTCATCCTGACCCAGGCGTATGGCCCGCGCGGCGACCAGCTCGTCGGCATTTCGGACGTTCAGTTCGATGGTCACCCGGCGGTGACCCTCGGCATCCGCGCGAATGGCCAGGAAGGCCTCGTCCACCTGTCTCCGATCCACGGCGACGGACGCAAGACCAAGCCGTTCGAGATCCCGCACGGGACGCGCTGCGAGCTCTTCTGTCCCGTCTCGAAGCAGCCGCTCGATCTCGTCGGTGAGGTCGAGGATGGTTCGGGCGCGCGCTACTACGCGGTCTATCTGACGCCGCAGCTCTCGCGTGGCTCGATGGTCATGGTGTCCGATGTGTGGGGCCACTACCACTCGCGCATCATCGACGACTTCGAGCTGATCTCGGCGTGGGCTGCACGCCAAGGCGATTAGAGATCGTAGAGGAAGAAGTACGCGCGTAGGTTCGCGTTCGCGAGCGGCTTCTTGATCCGCGGCCGCCCGACGATCGACATGAACGTCTCCTCGAGCAGCGGGTTCGACACGATGAACCCCGCGCGCCAGCCGGCGAACCGGCGGCACGTGTGCGCGAGCGCGGCGTAGAGCGCGCGCAGGTCGTGATCGTCGAGCCGCTCGCCGTACGGCGGGTTCGACAGCAAGAGCCCCGTCGATGCAGCTCTACCGCGCTCGCGCGCGATGTCGGCGATCGTCTCCGGGCGCAGCGTGGCCACGTCGGCGCGCTGCCACACGACGTCATCGGCGACGCCCGCCATGCGAGCGTTGTCGCGTGCGGCGGCGAGCACCTCGAGATCGATGTCGCAGCCGACGACGACCGGCGTGGCGTCGCCGAACAAGGGTTCGACGGTACGACCGCCGGGCGGTGTGATGCCGAGCGCCGAGAGCGCGGGCGTCGGCCGCGGGGTCGCGCGCGCAGCGAGCACGCCTTCGATCGCGATCGTGCCCGAGCCACACATGGGGTCGACGAGGATGTCGGTGCGCGGATCGAACCGCGCGAGCATGAGCAGCACCGCCGCCAGGTGCTCGCGCAGCGGCGCCTCGCCCGCCTCGCGGCGCCACCCGCGCTGCGACAGCGAGCCGCCGCCGAGATCGATCGACAGCACCAGGTCACCCCGGTCGTCCATGCGCACCACCCAGCGCGTCGCCGGGCGATCCGGATCGACGTGCAGCCGCGCGCCGCGCCGGCGCGCCGCGTCGATGATCGCGTTCTTCACGGTACCGACGACCTGGCGCTCACCGGCGGCGAACTCCTCGACGCGGCGGGCCTCGACGGAGATGCCGTCGCCGTCGTGCCACAGCACGCGGCTGTCCTGCAGGAAGTCGTTCAGGAAGTCGTCGTACAGCGGCTCGAGGCGATCGGCGTCGGAGCGCGCGACGTCCCACAGCACGCGGGTCGGCGTGCGCATGTACGTGACCGCGGCCCACGCGAGCTCGCGATCGAACGGCATCACGAGCTGCCCGAGCCCCTCCTTGCGCGCATTCGGTGGGCGGCGACCGAGCGCGCGCTGAGCGACCCGCGTGAGCTCGGCGTTCATCACCACGTTGGTCTGCGTCGATCCGACGATCCGCAGCTCGTCCACACTAGGCATGCGTCCATCCATTCAGCGACGCGAGCAGGCCCGCGTCCGCAAAGAAGCGCTTGTGTAGATACATGCCGAACGTCGTCGACGCGCGTGGCCCTTTCGGGCGCACGTGCAGGTAGCGCTTCGCGAGGCGCGCGACATCGGCATCCCAATCGAGCAAGTACCACGACACGATCGTCGCATCGTCGTCGAGCGACGCGCGCGCGAGCCACAGCGTCCGCTGGAGCTTCGCGAACCCGCCCCAAGGCTCGATCGACCCCACCATCGCGATCGCCGGATCCTCGACGACCGCCCATCGCCCACCTGCCTCGCGCGCGATCGGCACGGTCTTGATCTCGACGTCGCCGCGCCAGTCCGGCTCGTCGACGCCGCGCTCGACGACGCCGAGCAGCTGTGCCGCGCGCGCACCCCACGCGCCCTTGTCGCGGCCACGCGGCCCGAGCCGCACACCGACCGCACGATCCGCGGCGGCGAGCAGCTCGTCGAGAGAGTCGGGCTCCTCGGCCGGTGGCTGCGCCGCCACCGCGTGCGGCACCGGGCGCGGCCACGCTGCGCTCGGCGGCGCCATCCCGCGCGGGGGCGCCATCACGACGAGGTGTCCTGCGAGCAACACCGGCCGCGGCTGCACGCCGGGCCCGACCTCGACGCCCCGTCGCTCGAGCTCGGCGCCCTTCGCCCACAACGCCTCGCGCAGCGCGGGGCTCTTGCCCACAGCAGGCACGCGCAGCGCCGTCGCCGCCTCGGCGAGCTCGCCGCGCGTCATCGCGTTGAGCATCCCGCACAGGTCAGTTCCCCACCGCGCCACGACGCGCGCCCTCGCCTCCTCGACGTCGAGCACGCGCCCGCTCGGCGCCAGCGACGTCGCGGCTGCCTCGAACCGGATCACGCGCAGCGCCGCGAGGCGCCGCACCGCCTCGGGCGGGATCAGCGCGGCGATGTGCTCGACGGCGTTCACGAGGCGCTCATCCTACGTCACCGCGCCGCGTGCTGCCGAGATCGCGCCGCGAGAGCCACATCGTGCCGTGCTACCGTCGCGACGTGGTCGATCGTCGACGCGCAGCCGTCTCGGTCTGCTTCGTAGGGGCCGGTATCGCCGCATGCCTCGTCGCGTGCGCGCCGACGGTCGACGGACCCGTTGAGAAACAGCGTGCCCGCGACCGCGAGGATGCCGCATCCGTGACTCGGCAGCTCGCGCACGTGCCGGGCGCGATCACGGCGAGCGTAACGATCACGCGCCCCGTCGACGATCCGCTCGCAGCGCCCCTGCCCCGCCGCGCGACGCAGAGCGGCTCTCTCGCTCCGCGCACGGCGACCGCGGCGGCGCTGATCATCGTGGACGATCACGCCGACCGCGACGCCATCTCCGCCGCCGCGGCGACGCTGCTGCGTGCCGTCGCCCCCGAGGTCACCGCGCCCAACGTCGTGACCATGATCGGTGCCCATCGCCCCGAGCTCGCAAAGGTCGGCCCGTTCACCGTCGAGGCCGGCTCGAAGGGCACGCTCAAGGCCGCGCTCGCGCTCGCACTGGCCGCGATCGCGGGCCTCGCCGCGTGGATCGCCGTGCGCGAGCGCCAGCGCCGCCCGACCGCGTAGCTCAGGCGACGCGCTTGGTGAGCGAGATCAGCTCCTCGCGCAAACGCAGAATCTCGGAGATGTCCTTCGCGCTCGTGAGATCGTAGCCAGCGCACTGAGCGACCTGCAGCGGAATCGTCGTCGCCTTGTCGCGCAGCGCGCGGCCGTCCGCGGTCAGGTGCACGTTGACCACGCGCTCGTCCTCGGTCGAACGCCGGCGCTCGATGAGCTCGCGCTCCTCGAGCCGCTTGAGCAGCGGCGTCAGCGTGCCCGAGTCGAGCGCCAGCCGCTCGCCGAGGTGGCTGACGGCGACCCCGTCTTGCTCCCACAGCACGAGGAACACCAGGTACTGCGGATAGGTCACGCCGAGCGGCTCGAGCAGCGGCGCGTACGCACGAACGACCGCGCGCGACGCCGCGTACAGCGCGAAGCACAGCTGCCGATCGAGCAACAGCAAGTCCACATTCGACATCGGCTGCATCATGCCACGCGTAGCTCCAGGTCGATGTTTCCCCGCATCGCCGCCGAAACCGGACACGCGTCGAACGCCGCCCTCACGAGCGCCTCGGCATCGCCGGCCGAGAGCTCGGCGATGTCGGCCACGACCTCGATACGCAGGCGGCCACCCTCGCCCGCCGGCACCACGACCCGCGCGGTCACCCACACCGCGCCCGTCGCCAGCCCGCGGGCTCGCGCGACCTCGATGATGGTGCGGTTGACGCACGCCGCGAACCCAGCGGCGAACACCTGCTCGGGACTCACACCGCGCCGTCCGTCGACATCTCCATCCAACCGTGCCCTTAGCTTGCCGTCGTCCGACATCACGAGGTTTTGGCGGTCCGAAACCGCCGTCGCCACGAACCGCCGCCCCGCACCAATGACGTCCATGATCGATCCGTAGCAGAGCGGACGTGTCGCATTCAATTAAATTGCGCGCAACTCAATTGTGCACGATGCGTATGCGGAGTGCCCACATCGGCGCCGGACGCTAACGTCGCGGGAACAGCGCCCAGTAGTCGAGCTCGAGGACGATCCGCGGATCCTTGGTCCCCGACAGCAGCGGCGGCACACCGGTGAGCTCGGCGTGGCTGAGGTTCTTGACCGCCGACAGCCGCAGCCGCAACGCGCCGACGTCGCGCCGCCCCGGGATCTCGGCGCGCTCGACCACCTGCGTGAACGCGCGCAGCGTATCGCCCGCGAACGTCGGGGCCACGTGCGCGCCGCCGTTCCACGCTGCGATCTTGAGCTGGGTGTTGAGCCCGTTCTGCGCGAGCGCGGTCGCGACGCTGATGACGTGCCCGCCGTAGACGAGACGCCGGCCGTTCTTGCTGTTGGCCATGGTCTTCGCGTCGAAGTGGACCTGCGCGGTGTTGTGATAGAGGCGCGTCGCCTGGACGTGGTCAGCCTCTTCGATCGTCATCGCATCCGGGTGATCGAGCCGCTCGCCGACGTCGTAGTCGTCCCAGCGCGCCGTCGAGCCGAACGCCCAGGCGAGGTCGGGGAAGCGCTGCAGGTTCATCGCCTCGGGCACCGGCAGCCGATCCGGCGTCACCACCGGCGGCAGCGTCGGCACGGTGTTCACGCCCTTCGCCGCGTCCTTGTCGCGCTTGGGGACCATCACCCAGCGCACGAAGGACAGCACCTCCTGCCCTTTTTGGTTCGTGCCGCGCGTGCGCACGTAGACCACGCCGGCCTCCCCGCTCGACACCTCGCGCAGGCCGATGACCTCGCTCTCCGCGAGCAGCGTGTCACCGGGGTAGACCGGACGCAGGAACCGGACGTCGGCGTAGCCGAGGTTGGCGGTCGCGTTGTGCGAGACGTCGGGCACCGACTTGCCGAACACGACGTGGAAGACCAGCAGGTCGGGCAGCACTTCGCGCGCGAAGCCGAGCGACCGGGCGAGCTCCGTCGAGGACGAGAGCGGCTGCCGGTCCGCCGTCAGCGACATGTACGTCGAGATGTCGCCGCCGTGCAGCGTGCGAGGGATGGCATGCACCAGGTGCTGGCCGATGCCGAAATCCTCGAAGAATCGACCCGTCGAAACCTTCCTCATGACGCGGAGGGCGACCCTATACCGGGGATCGCCTCGCGACAAGGCTCCGCTTGTCGACCACTACTCCGCGAGCAAGTAGCTGTACGCGAAGCTCTGCGGACCACCATCCCACGGCGGGAACGTCGCCGACTTCACGGCCTTCTCGACGCACGCACCGACGGGAGTGTTGGCGAACACGCCGGTGACGGTGACCTTCTGCACCTGACCCGAGGGAGCGACCGTGAGCTTCACCGCCGCGGTGCCTTGCGTACCCGCAAAGCAACCCTGCGCCTTGCCCGCGACCGAGCTCATGCCGGCCTTGATGTCTGCTCCCGAGAGCGACTTCTTGTCGAGCTTGGGCTTGGCGGTCGCCTTGGTCTCGGAGACGCCGGCCTCCTTCAGGAGGTCATCGAACGACGGCTCGCTCTCGCCACCGCCCGCCTTCACTTCCTCCTTGGGAGGCGTGACCGGCTTGTCGGGCTTGGCGCTCGCGCCACCGTTCACGGTGTCGCGGATCTCGACCTTGTGAACCTTCTCCTTGGGCTCCTTGCGGTCGGACTTCGCGGCGGGCTTGGTCTCCTCGACCGCAGGCTCGGCGGCGGCGGCGGGCACGGCGGCGGCGACCGCCGGCACTTCCGGCGCGGGCGGCGCGACCTGCGCGGGCGGCGGCGGCAGCTCCTTCGTCGTCGACGTCAGCTCGGGGGCCTTCGGCAGCGGGCGCGACGCCGCGGCGACGGTCTCCGTCTTGTCCTTGCTCGCGGTCGCGAAGTAGATCGCGGCGCCGGCGGCGGCCGCGAGGCCCACGCCCACGAGCGCGATCATCGCGCCCTTGCCGCTCTTCTTCGCGGCGATCCGCGATCCGATCGACGGCGCATCGACCATCGACGCCGACGGCGCCTCGTCGGCCAACGTGGCCGTCGCGACCGCGATCTTCTTCTCTGCCTTGAGCTCTGCCTTCAGCTGCGCGCGCGCCGCGCGGTCCGCGGCCTCGACCTCGGACCTCGACGGCAGGCTCGCGAGCTCGGGGAGCGAGACCATCTTCGCCGGCTCCGGCAGCGCGACGGCCTTCCAGCCGGCGCTCGACGACGCGAGGATGTCGTCCTCGCTCGCGACCGGCTGCGAGGTCGAGCGACGCGACGACAGCCGCGCCTTGGTCGACGACGCGAGGCTACGGATGTCGTGCAGGCCGGAGTCTTCGTCTCGTTCTTTTTGGTTCATGGTGGAAACGGGGGCGGGAGGGGTGCTGCGATTCGTTTCCGACGAGGTCTGCATGATCGTGCTGTCCTCCAGGCGCGCCAGGGTCCGCTGCGGAAGGCCCTCGAAATAACCCGAGGGCACCTGATCGTCCAGGACTTTCATCGCGCGCCGGAGTTGCTCATCGACGTCGTCGGACATTTTTCACTTGACCGCCGCGGCGGCCACCTCGTCGGTCGATAGTTTCTGCCGGAGCAACCGACGCGCTTCGTTGACGCGCCACGCGACCGTGCCCTCAGGGATCTCGAGGATCTCGGCGATCTGTTTGTGCGGCAGCTCCTCGACGGTGGCGAGCACGAGCGTGACCCGCAGCGTGGCCGACAGCGACGCGACGGCCTCGAGCACGCGCGTGACCTCGCCGCTGTGTTGCACCTGTGTCGCCGGCGTCGGCGCGTGCAGGCCGAGCGCCTCGGGACGTCCACCGACGTGCGCGGCTTCGGTGTTGCCGCGCTGGTGCAGCGCCGCGCCGCGCTTGTCGGAGCGCATCGCATTGAGCGCGGTGTTGACGGTGATCCGGTAGAGCCAGGTGAAGAAGTCGGCGCGGCCGTCGAAGGCCTTGAGCCCGCGATACGCGCGGACGAACGCCTCCTGCGCGACGTCGTCGGCGTCGCTGTGGTTACCGAGGATATGGAGCGCGGCGGCGTACACGCGTCGTTGGTAGCGCTGGACGAGGCGACCGAACGCTTCCCGATCACCCTCGCGGGCGCGGTCGAGATCGGAGTCCTCAGCCATTACAAGAACTATAGAGTGACGACCGCTTGGACAACAGCACGACGTTGGGCCTTGGGTCCGTTAGCGGCGGCGATCCGCCTCGAACAGCCTGGGGGCGAGGGTCGCGGCCAGCTCGGACAGTCGGGCCAGCGCCCGCGCGGCCTCGGCGTGCGCGACCAGCTTGGTGCGAACGCGCTCGGCACCGGCGTGCGCGGTATCCGACGCCCGCACGCGCGGCGCGAGGTCGAGCACGTTCAGCGGGTCCGGCCCGCCGAGCGACGTGCGCAGTGCGGTGATCCGCGCACGGGCTTCCCGGAGGGCATCGGCGACGTCGTCGGCGTACGCGGCGATCAGCGCCTGCGGTGCACCGGCACCGGCGACCAGTGCGTCGAGCTCGACGAGCGCGAGGTCGCGCAGCCGCGCCGATAGCGCTTCGTCTGGATCCATGGCCATCGCCTGCCCGGCGGTCGGCCCGACGTTCGCGACCAGGGTCACCGCTGCCTCACGTCTTGCTCTTGTCGTCCGCGGGCTTGTCGCCGGCGGCCAGCGCCTTCTGCTTGGCTTCTTTGTCCGCGGCCATCTTCGCCTTCAAGACCGAGAGCGCGTCGTCGGGGCCGTTGGGCAGCGCGAGCTGGCCGTCCTTGTGCGACGCCGCCAGAATCTTCGCGTCGAGTGCGGCGCCGTCGGGGTCCTCGCCGC
>DATLHR010000298.1:0-34869 GCA_035539815.1 Kofleriaceae bacterium | reverse complement strand
CGAAACGACTCCTCGAGCTCGCGGACGATCGTCGCTACCGCAGGATCGGGCGCGGCTCCCCGGTCTGGGGTCGCGCCACGGGCTCCCGCCGTGCGTCAGGCTCGAGGCGCACGGGAGGATCTCCGAGTGCGCCCCCTGTCCCGGCCATATCTGATGAATTAGAGAAGCACTCCCGCGGCCCACGTCGCCTGCGGTGCGCTGCGGCAAGGCGGTTGCACGACCGGCGTGTGCGGTCTCGTGGACCGCTCACGTAGAGGTGCTCGATGCAGAACAATCGCTGGTTCGCAGTCATCGCTCTCGCTTGTACCGTCGGACTCACAGCCGGTTGTGATGACGACAATGACGACTTCGAGGACGTCATCGACGATCGCATCGATGACCTCGACCTCGACGACGACTTCGTCGTGACGCGAGCAGAGTGGGACGACGCATTCGTGGTCTTTGACACCGACAACGATCAGGTGCTCGTCCTGAGCGAGTTCCGGTTCAACGGCGCCGCCTTCGATCTCGCCGACTTCAACAATGACGGCTTCGTCACCGAGGACGAATGGGACGACTTCTTGGACGAGATCGACGAGAACAACGACGACGTCCTGGACGAGCTCGAGTTCGAACCATTCCTGTGAGAGGCCGCGCATCCCCGGTCCGGGGCGTCCCGGTCCGGGGCGTCCCGCGATGCCCCAGATCGCTCTCAGTCCCACGCGCGACTGATCAGCAGATCGATCGCTGCGATCACCCGATCGCCATCAGCTTTCAATGACGCGACTCGTTCGCCGAGTCGCTGGGTTGCGATCGACACCATGTGAAGTGGGTTGAGGACGACGCGAGTGTTCTCGATCTCGAACACAGGGTTGAGGCGCGGCTCGGCTGCTGGCGCGGCAGACTCGAGCACCATGGGGATCACGACGCGTCGACCAGCGAGGTCGAAGCGTCGCGACTGTACGATCACGACGAATGGGATGACGGCCCTCTGCGCTCCGATGTTCCGGTGCACGTCGAACTGCGCCATCAGAGATCCACATGCTCATCGGCAAAGCCGCCATGCTTCTCGTCGAAGTCATTCCAGCCCACGATCGCGGCATCGAGCCGCGCGTCCTCATCCATCCGTCGACGTCGCTCCGCGGCGACAAACTCGGCGAGGAGCTTCTCGACCTGCTCGGAGAGGTTGGAAGCAAACTCTCGGGCGCACCGAACGAGATCCTCGTTCAACGTCATGTTCACGGGCCGTTTCGGGGCGTTGACGTCATATAGGCGGCTCACATACGCATTGTATGCGCATACCACTATCTCCGCAACTTCAGGCACTTTACGGTTCTCGCTGGCCGGGGCGGGCGCGCGTGTTGCGAGACCACAGCGCAGTCCGACGTCTGTCCATTCGCCGCGCCGCTCATCGCCTCGGTGGCGGTGGTGAACCTTGTTGTTGCCCGCGCGGGTCCCCGAGCCCACGTGTCTCGTCGTCTCCTCTGTTCGTGCGCCAGCCATGCGGCGCACCGGACAACATCCGAGTGCGCCCTCGAGTGCCTGTCTTATCCGATGGATTTGAGGCGCACTCCCGCCGCCAGCTTCGTCACTGGTGCTCTGCGGCAGGGCCGTTGCACCAACCGACAGCGCGGCCATCGAGGACCGCTTTACGCAAAGGTGTTCTATGCAGAAGAACCGGTGGTTCCTGGCGATCGCTCTCGCGTGCACGGTCGGAGTCACAGCCGGCTGTGACTCCGATGATGACGACCTCGAAGACGCCATCGATTCGCGCATCGATGCCCTCGACTTCGACGACGATCTCGTCGTGACGCGAGCAGAGTGGAACAACGCGTTCATCGCGTTCGACATGGACGACGACGAGGTGATCGACCTCGAAGAGTTCCGGTTCAACGGTGCCGCCTTCGACCTCGCGGACTTCAACAATGACGGCTTCCTCACCGAGGACGAATGGCAGGACTTCGTGGATGAGATCGACGAGAACAACGACGACGTCCTGGACGAGCTCGAGTTCGATCCACTCCTGTGAGTACCGCGGGCGGCGGCGGGAACCCGCCCGAGGGTTGTCATCGTGACGTAGCGCGGACCTTAACCCACCTTAACCCTCGTCCGAAGTTTGTCCGCAGTAGCGCGCCCCCGGTCCGCTGTCATCACCCTCGGTTCGGGTGTGTGGTCAGCGTCGTCGAAAATCGGAAACCAGGCCGCCCGCGCTTCAGCCGCGCGACGCGTCGTCGGAGCTCTTGTGCCTCTTTGTCCTGCATCGGACCGGGCAGCCGAGCACTGGGCCGCGGTCAGGTCACGACGGGGCACCGCGAGGACTTACGTTCGACGGCGGCGAGCCAGCTCGCGAAGTCGTCGAGGATAGGGCGGATGCGTGCGCGGCGGTGGGCGAGCAAGTCTTCTCCGGTGAGGCCGCGAGCTCGGGTCTCCTCCTCGGCGACGTACATCGCTGCGATGAACGCACCGCCCTCGACCGACGCCAAGAGCGTGTTCGACGTGCTCTATCGCGCGCCGAAGGATCGTAACCGCTGTGTAGACCCCACATGGCGTGGCCAGGATCGGGCACCGAGACTGCCGCCATGCACGGTCCAGACGAGCGCAGCGAGCTGATTCGAGCGGTCACGAGGCGTGGCGAGAGGGTGCCCGTCGCGGCAGCTCACCCCGGCCGCGTTCAAAGCCACCCTCGGCTGACCGCGCGCACCGTCGAGCGCGGCGACGATACACGAGCGCGTCCGGATCTCGCATCCCGGCGTCGTTGATCGGTCACGTACCGCGCGACCGTCGGCGGCGCTGGCATCGGCACGAGCTCGATCAGCGTCGGCTTCGCGACCGGCCGGGCCACCAGCCCCAGATTCACGGCCCAGGCGTGGAGCGATCGCCCATCCACTCCATGCTCACGTGCCCACGCCCCGAGCCCGAGCCCGGCGGCCTTCGCCGCCTTCACGCACGCGCGGGCGTCCCGCTCGCCCCAGATCTTTCGCATCGCCGGGATCCTCGTCGAGGGCCAGCGCGCTGTCATCCCGGCGTCGCTGATGGGTCACGCTGCGCCGTCCCTTGCTGTCCCCGTAGAGCGTGTTCGCAGTTGCGAGCGCGCCGTCGCGGCGTGGAAATGCGGCTCACCCGGCGGCTTCGCATAGGGTGGTCGATCCGCGAATGTTCCACGCCGAGCCCCACGATCATTCCCCCGCCGCTTATCACCCTAACCGGGAACCCCGGGAACCCGCCCGAGGGTTGTCATCGTGCTGCAGCGCGGACCTCAACCTCGTCCGAAGTTTGTCCGCAGCAGCGCGCCCCGGTCCGCTGTCCGGCCGAGTTCCGGACAAACGTCCGATGCTCGGACGTCCGCAGAATGCAAGAGGACGTATTCGTTCGAGTGCTTGATGGTCATTCGCTTGCAGGCGGCTGCGTTAGATGTCGCCACCGCGCCCCATCCTGGCGAACAAGTATTGGTTCATCACGCGCCGCTGCGTGCAACGCACCTTTCTGATGCGGCCCGACGAGGCGATGAACAACGCCTTCCTCTACTGCCTCTTCGAGGCTGCCCTCCGCTTCGACATCCGCCTCCTGCTCGCGCAGATGATGTCCAACCATCATCACATCGTGATTCACGATCCAGGCGATCGTGTCGTCGACTTCTACCATCGGTTCCACACCAATCTCGCGAAGTGCATCAATGCCTTGCGCGGACGCTGGGAGAACGCGTTCTCCACCGAGCCCACCTGTAACGTCGAGCTCGTCGATACCGATGCGGTGCTCGATAAACTCGTGTACACCGCAACCAACCCGGTAAAGGACGGGCTCGTCGAGCACGTGCATCATTGGCCGGGGCCGAAGACCGTGCGTTCCCTTCTCGAGGGTCGCGTACTTCGCGCAACACGGCCCGCGTACTTCTTCCGCGAGGACGGACCGATGCCCGGCGAAGTCGAAATGACGTTCACGCTGCCGTCCGAGCTCGGAGCCACGACGGAACTTCTGGAGCAACTGAGAGGCCGCATCGAACACGTCGAGACCGTCGGCGCTCGCGACCGCCAGCAACGCGGCCGCGTCGTCATCGGACGGCGCCGTATAGCGCGTCAGTCGTGGCGTGAGTCACCGTCCAGTCACGAGCCTCGCCGCAATCTCCGCCCGCGCGTGGCAGCACGTAGCAAGTGGGCACGCCTCGAAGCTCTGCAGCGCAACCGCGACTTCGTAGTGGAGTACCGAGCGGCCTGGGTGCGCTGGCGCGCAGGATTGCCAGCGCTGTTTCCACCCGGCACCTATGCGTTGGTCCGGCTTGCCAACGTCAAGGTTCGCGACGGCACACCATCCTGAAGCTGAAGCTGCGCCGTCCCTTGCTGTCCCCGTAGAGCGTGTTCGCAGTTGCGAGCGCGCCGTCGCGGCGTGGAAATGCGGCTCACCCGGCGGCTTCGCATAGGGTGGTCGATCCGCGAATGTTCCACGCCGGGCCTCACGATCATTCCCCCGCTGCTTATCACCCTCGGTCCGGTATTTTGGCCGGTCCGGTATTTCCGGGTATTTCCGCCTATCACCCTTGGTCCGGTATTTTTATCAGCACTCGATGATGTTCACGGCGAGACCGCCGCGCGCGGTCTCCTTGTACTTGCTGCTCATGTCCGCGCCTGTGCGCCACATGGTCTTGATGACCTTGTCGAGCGAGACCTTGTGCGTACCGTCGCCTTGGAGGGCGAGGCGCGCGGCGTTGATCGCTTTGACCGCGCCCATCGCGTTGCGCTCGATGCACGGGACCTGGACGAGGCCGCCGATGGGATCGCAGGTGAGGCCGAGGTTGTGCTCCATGCCGATCTCGGCGGCGTTCTCGACTTGCGCGGGGGTGCCGCCCATGACTTCGGCGAGGGCGCCCGCGGCCATGGAGCAGGCGACGCCGACCTCGCCTTGGCAGCCGACCTCGGCGCCGCTGATCGAGGCGTTCTTCTTGTAGAGGGCGCCGATGGCGGCGGCGGTGAGGAGGAAGCGGATGGTGCCTTCGTCGTCGGCGTTGGGGAGGAAGCGCCGGTAGTACATGATGACGGCGGGGATGATGCCGGCGGCACCGTTGGTGGGCGCGGTGACGACGCGGCCGCCGGCGGCGTTCTCTTCGTTGACGGCGAGGGCGAAGAGGTTGACCCAGTCCATGATGCGCAGCGGATCGCCGGAGCCGGAAGGGTCGCTCTTCATCTTGCGGTGGAGCGCGGCGGCGCGGCGCTTGACCTTCAGGCCGCCTGGGAGGATGCCTTCGCGCTCGCAGCCGCGCTTCACGCAGGTCTCCATCGCCGTCCAGATCTCGACGATGCGGCGGCGGATCTCGGACTCGGCCGCGTGCGCCTTCTCGTTCTCGAGCATCAGGCCCGAGATCGACATGCCGTGCTCCTGGGTCAGCGTGAGGAGCTCGGCGGCGTTGTTGAAGGGGTACGGGACCTCGATCTGCTCGACCGGGGTGCTGCCGTCGGCGGGCGCGCCGCTGTGATCGACGACGAAGCCGCCGCCGACGGAGTAGTAGACGCGCTCGGCGAGGACGGCGCCGGCGGCGTCGCGCGCGGTGAACCGCATGCCGTTGGCGTGGAGCGGGAGCTTGTCGCGGCGGTGGAAGATGAGGGCCTCGGAGGGGACGAGGTCGACCTCGTGCTTGCCGAGGAGCTTGATGCGGCGGGTGGTCTCGACGTGAGCGATGCGGCGGGGGACCGCGTCGACGTCGACGGTCGCGGGCTCGTCGCCCTCGAGGCCGAGGATGACCGCCTTGTCGCTGCCGTGGCCCTTGCCGGTGAAGCCGAGGCTGCCGAACAGCTCGACCTTGATGCCCGCGGTGCGCTCGAGCTGGCCGTCCGCGTCGAGGCGCTCCACGAACCGGCGTGCGGCGCGCATCGGCCCCACGGTGTGGGAGCTCGACGGCCCGATGCCGATCTTGAAGATGTCGAAGACGGAGATGTGCATCGCGTGGGCTCAGAAGAGGATGCGGGTCTTGATGCTGGTCTCGAGCGCGCCGACGGCGTTCTTCACGTCGACGGAGACGTCCTGATCGAGGTCCATCACCAGGTAGCCGATGTCGGGATCGGTGGACAGCACCTGCGCCCGGATGTTCGCGTTGTGGTCGGACACGATCTTGTTGATGTCGCGGAGCACGCCGGGCACGTTGCGGTGGACGTTGAGGATGCGGTGCGTGCCCTTGGTGATCGGGACCTCGATCTGGGGGAAGTTGACCGCGCCCGTGGTCGCGCCGCTGTTGATGTACTTGATGAGGGCGGCGGAGACCTCGCGGCCGATCGCCTCCTGGGCTTCCTCGGTGGAGCCGCCGATGTGGGGTGTGAGGATCACGTTGGGGAGGCCGCGCAGCGGGGAGTTGAAGTCGTCGCTGTTCTTCTCCGGCTCCTCGGGATAGACGTCGACGGCGGCGCCGCTGATGTGGCCGCGCTTGATCGCCTCGGCGAGGGCGTCGATCACGACGACGGTGCCGCGGCTCGCGTTGAGGAGGCACGCGCCCGGCTTCATGCGGGCGAGCTCCTCGGGGCCGATCATGTTCTTGGTCTGCGGCGTCTCGGGGACGTGGAGCGTCACGAAGTCGGAGACCTCGAGCACGTCCTCGAGCTTGTTGGTCGCGCGGTTGTTGCCCATCGGCAGCTTCGCGAGGATGTCGTAGAACACGACGCGCATGCCGAACGACTCGGCGAGCACGCCGATCTGGCTGCCGATGTGGCCGTAGCCGACGATCCCGAGCGTGCGCCCGCGGACCTCGTGCGCACCGACGGCGGACTTCGTCCACTTGCCGGCGTGCACCTCGCGCGTGCGGTCACCGAGGTGACGCGAGAGCATCACGACCTCGGCCAGGATCAGCTCGGCGACCGAGCGCGTGTTCGAGAACGGCGCATTGAACACGGGCACGCCGCGGTGGTTCGCGTGTGCGGTCTTGATCTGGTTGGTGCCGATGCAGAACGCGCCGACGGAGAGCAGGCGGCGCGCCTCGTCGAGCACGGGCTGCGTGACCTGCGTCTTGGAGCGGAGGCCCAGGATGTGGACGTCGCGCACGCGCTGGATCAGCTCGGCCTCGGGGACCGCGCCCTTCAGCGTCTCGACCTGGAAGCCCTCCTCGGCGAACGCCGCGGCGGCCACGGGGTGGATGTTCTCGAGCAGGAGGATCTTGATCTCGTTCTTTGGAAAGGACGTCACGGCCATGGTTACGGCTCCACGGTATAGGTGTCGCACGCCTCGAGGCGTCCGGTGGTGAATCCGACGCGGAACCACTTCGCGCGCTGCGCCGAGGTGCCGTGCGTGAACGACTCGGGGTTGACCTCGACGCCGGCTTGCTTCTGCAGGCGGTCGTCGCCGATCGCCTGCGCGGCGGTGATCGCCTCGTCGAGGTCCTCGACGTCGAGGAGGTTCTTGGTCTTCGCGTGGTGACCCCACACGCCAGCGAAGCAGTCCGCCTGCAGCTCGACGCGCACGGAGAACTCGTTCGAGCGGCGATTGCCGCCCTGCTTCTCCTCCACGCGCATCACGTTCTGCAGGTGGTGCCCGATCTCGTGCGCGAGCACGTACGCCTGCGCGAAGTCACCGGGCGCGCCGAACCGGCTCTTGAGGTCCTTGTAGAACGAGAGGTCGATGTACGCGTGCGCGTCGCCGGGGCAGTAGAACGGGCCGATCGCGGATGACGAGCGGCCGCACGCGGTGTCGACGGCCTGCGTGAACACGACGAGCTTCGCGCGCGGATAGGTCTCGCCGCGCGCCTTGAACATGCCGTCGAACGTGTCCTGGATGTCTTTCATCACGAACTTCACGAAGTCGACGAGCTCTGCGTCGGGGTCCGGCCCGGTCGGCGGCGCGTTCTCGTGCTGCGTCTGCTGGCCGCCGGGAGTGCCGCCACCACCGCCGCCGCTACTCCCGACGAGACCGCTGATGTCGACGCCGAACAACCGCGCGACCACGAACACGACCAGCGCCGCCGCCACGCCGCCGCCCGCCACCTTCGCGCCGGAGACCTTCTTCCCGCGCGCGTCGATGACGTCGTCGTTCTTGGTGCCACGCGTCCACTTCACGACGGCAGGGTACTACAGTGCAGCGCCATGTCACCCCGCGCTAAGTCTTCAGAGTCGAAGCCCAAAGCGGCGAAGAAGCCGGCCGCCCCACGCAAGCGCAAGGTCAAGGCCGAGCCCGGCAGCGTCGGGCTCACCGCAGGTGAAGTGACGAGCGGTTCGCCCTCGTCGGCGGTGCAGCAGGTCACGCAGAAGATCGAGGACGCGGGCGGCAACGTGCTCGCGACGTACCGCGAGCCGTTCGGCGGACACTGGGTGGCGCTCGCGGCGCTGCCGCTCGACAAGGTCAAGCCGACGCCGTACCAGCGCGAGCTGTCGAAGGCGCACGCCGATCGGCTCGCGACGGTGATCCCGAAGGTGGGTCGGTTCCTCGATCCGGTGATCGCGGTGCCCGATGACGAGGGCGGCTTCATCTCGCCCAACGGCATGCACCGGCTCGCCGCGCTGGCCAGCCTCGGCGCGAAGACCATCGTCGCGCTCGTGATGCCCGAGCCGGAGATCGCGTTCCGCATCCTCGCGCTCAACACCGAGAAGGCGCACAACCTGAAGGACAAGGCGATCGAGGTCATCCGCATGGCGCGCGCGATCGCGGCGGATCCGAAGCGCACGCACCAGAGCGAGACCGACGTCGCGTTCGAGCTCGAGCAGGCGTCGCTCGTCACGCTCGGCGTTTGCTACGAGAAGAACGCGCGGTTCTCGGGCGGCGCGTACAACTCGGTCGTCAGCAAGACCGAGGCGTTCTCGACCGACCCGATGAAGGAGAGCTTGAAGCTCCGCGAGGAGCACGCGGAGAAGCTGCTCGAGCTCGACGAGCTCGTCGCCGCCGCCGTCGTGAAGCTCAAGGAGTCCGGCTTCACGAGCGGCTACTTGAAGCCGATCGTCGTAGCGCGCGTGAACCCCTTGCGGTTCTTGAAGCCCGGCAAGGAGGACGCTCGCCCCGACTTCGACAAGACCATCGACAAGATGATCGAGGGCGCGAAGAAGTTCGACCCGTCGAAGATCCGCGCCCAGGACGTCGCGATCGCGGCGGCCGTGGGCGGCGGCGAAGAGTAGCCTCTAGAAGAAGTAGTAGTGGACGCCGCCGAGGCCATTGAACTGGCCGGTCAGCGCCACCCCGTCGGCGTCGGCGAGGCCGATCGGCAGGCCGGCGGAGATGCTGAGCGCGACGTTCGACGCGATGAACGCGCGGAGCTGGATGCCGGGCTCGATGAAGAACAGCGACGCGCGATCCATGAACAGCGGGTCGTCATCGCTCACGTAGGCCACGCCGAGCCCGACGCTGAAGTCGGACATCGCGGTCGAGTGCACGTGATAGTAGAAGCGGCCACCGAGCGCGAAGTCGGTGTTGTCGTCGCCGGCTGGATCGTCGATCGCGAGGAAGCCGCCGACGTGGAACTTACCGGCGTCGTAGTTGAGCGAGGGACCACCAAAACCACTGGTGTTGAACTCGACACCCGCTCCGACCGAGCCTTCCGAGCCACCCGCATTCGCGAGGCCGGCAGTCGAAGCGAGGAGCACTGCAGCAAGCATGGTTGTCTTCATGCGCGCGACGATCGCCGTATTCGTACGCATGCGCAAGTCGCGGAGAGATCCGGACTGCAGCGCGAGTGTTACCCTCCTCACGTGCTGTCGCCCGAGCTCGTGCTTCGCGATCTGGATGCGCGTCACTGGCGCAACTGGTGGCGCTTGCTCGTGCCACCACGCGTGATCGATCGCCCGCGCTGGGCGCTCGCCGTCCTCGACGGTGAACGCGTGATCAAGCTCGTGATCGCCGGCGAGGGGGCACGAGGAGCGATCGATCACGCCGAGCATCCACTGCCATCGCTGACGCCCAAGGGCCTCGAAGCGTGGGCGCGCTCACTGGGAGTAGGCGCGGTGATCGCGACCGATCGTCGCGTGATCGGCGCGCTGTCGGCAGAGATCGAGAGCGCCCTGCGCATGGATCAAGACCTGGTCGCGCAGGGCCTCGTCGCCCTGCGCGCGCTCAAGCGGCACGCGGGGACCGGCGTGTGGTCGAGCCCGCCGCTGCTCGAGCTGTTGCCCGCGCCGGCGTTCGAGCCCGTGCAGCGCACGTTCGACCTGTTGATCCCGGATCGCAGCGCGCTGATCGCGTACGTGATCGAGGACGATCGATCGCGGATCCACAGCTCGATCATCGGCGTGAAGGAGGGCGGTGACATCACGCGCGCCGCCACGCATCGCGCGATCGCAGATCTGGTGCCGGAGGTCGCGTTCGCGCGCGACTGGGGCAAGGGCTACAAGCGGGTGCTCGCCGCCGTCGAGGAGCGGTTCGCGAAGCCGAGCCTCGCGCTGTTCCTCGAGCGGTCGACGCTGATGGGCATCGTGACGGGTCCCAGCGACCAGCTCGCGCGCGAGCTCAACGCCAAGCGCGCGGTGATCGATCCGGCGCCCGCGTGGCTGCTCGGCCTGCTCGGCGGTGCGGCGGTCGCTGCGGTCGCCGGCCGCGCGGCGAGCGCCTTCGCGAGCCTGTTGCCGCAGAGCGCGCGCGACGCCGCGAGTGCCGTGGCCGGGCGTGCGCGCGAGGCGATCAAGGACTCGGGCGCACACCCGTTCGCGCTGCTCGGCTTCGATCCGCTCGAGCTGTGGTCGCAGCTCAAGCATCACTATCGCGCGTAGCGCGCTACGCTCTGCGCATGTGGTCGCGTCGCGACGTCCTCGCTTCCGGCCTCGCCGCCGGGCTCGTCTCACTCGCGCCGCGCTGGGGCGCTACAAAGGACCGCATGAGCGACGTCATCACGCGCGCGATTCCGGCGACCGGCGAGCAGCTCCCCGTCATCGGGCTCGGCTCGTGGCAGACGTTCGACGTCGACGACACCACCGCCGTGCGCCCCGTGGTCGCGCGCTTCCTCGCGCTCGGAGGCCGCGTGATCGATTCGTCGCCGATGTACGGGCGCTCCGAGGCCGCGATCGGCAGCATGCTCGCGGCGATCCGCAAGGCAGATCCGAAGGCCCCGACGCCGTGGCTCGCGACCAAGGTGTGGACGCGCGGCAAGCAGGAGGGCATCACGCAGATGAAGCGCTCGCTGCAGCGCCTCGGCGTGACCAAGCTCGACCTGATGCAGATCCACAACCTGCTCGACTGGAAGACCCACCTCGCGACGCTGCGCGAGTGGAAGGCGGCCGGCACGATCCGCTACCTCGGCATCACGCACTACGCGCACGACGCGTTCGACGACATGGAGAAGATCCTGCAGACCGAGCGCCTCGACTTCGTGCAGCTGCCGTACTCGCTGCTCGATCGCGCCGCCGAGAAGCGCCTGCTCCCCGCCGCGCAGGCCGCGGGCGCCGCGGTGCTCGTGATGGAGCCGTTCGACAGCGGGCGGCTGTTCGCGTCGACGAAGGGCAAGCCGCTGCCGCCCGTCGCGCGCGAGCTCGGGTGCACGAGCTGGGCGCAGCTCGCGCTCAAGTGGATCGTCGGTCACCCCGCCGTGACCGCGCCGATCCCCGCGACGTCGAAGGTCAAGCACGTCGAGGACAACCTCGGCGCGCTGCGCGGCCCGGTGCCCACGCAGCAGCAGCGCGACGAGATCCTCGCCGCGCTGTGAACAGGGGACGGTTTCAAGTTAGCCAAGTTGTGCGTCGTAACCCTCCGGACTCGTTGGATGTCCCGAGGACGCGTCGAATCAACGCGACGACATAGAGGATGTCGAGGAGATGCGCGCGTGACCTTGGCTAACTTGAAACCGTCCCCGACGACGCAAAGGATGTCGAGGGGATGCGCGCGCGAACTTGGCTAACTTGAAACCGTCCCCAGCGCGAGGAGCTCGCCATCGGCGCGATAGGCATCACCGCAGCGCTGGCAGGCGAGCGACTCCGGCAGCGTCTCGCCGCACCGGCACGCCCAACCGATGCGGCGCGCGGGGGTGCCAACGACGAGCGCGTGCGATGCGACGTCATGCGTGACCACGGCGCCGGCGCCGACCATCGCGTAGGCGCCGATCGTCACGCCGCACACGATGGTCGCGTTCGCGCCGATGGTGGCGCCACGACCGACGCGCGTCTGCGCGTAGGCGTCCTTGCGCGAGACGTGCGCGCGCGGGTGGGTGACGTTGGTGAACACGCACGAGGGGCCGAGGAAGACGTCATCGTCGAGGGTGACGCCGTCGTAGAGCGAGACGTGGTTCTGGATCCGGCAGCCGTCGCCGATGCGCACCTTGCCAATGAAGCAGCCCTGGCCGATCGAGCAGCGATCGCCGATGTGCGCGCCGGGCATCACGTGGACCCAGTGCCAGATCCGCGTGTCGGCGCCGACGTGCGTGTCCGGCCCGTCGACGATCGCGGTGGGATGAACGAGCTGGTCCGGACGCCGCATCGAGCGTAGGATGCGCCCGCCGTGCCCAAACGTCCACCGCGCGTCGTTCGCGAGCTGAGCGTGCCGCGCGACCTGCGCGGCGCCGGCCCGACGCGCGCGCTCGCGGCGCATGGCGGCGAGCTGTGGCACGCGGACGTGATGGCGCTGCTCGGCGAGCTCGACGACGGCTCGGTCGATCTCGTCGTCACCGATCCGCCGTACGCGATCGCGAAGGCCGAGTGGGACGAGTTCGAGTCGCTCGAGGTGTACGTCGACTGGTGCGACGCGTGGCTCGCCGAGGTCGCGCGCGTGCTCGCGCCTCACGGCTCCGCGTACGTGTGCGGGTTCTCCGAGATCCTCGCCGACGTGAAGGCGCGCAGCGCGAAGCGGTTCGACGGCTGCCGCTGGCTCGTCTGGTACTACAAGAACAAGGCGAACCTCGGGAAGGACTGGGGCCGCTCGCACGAGTCGATCCTTCACCTGCGCAAGGCAGGCGCGAAGCTCGACGTCGACGCCGTGCGCGTGCCGTACAACGGCCACACCACGAAGTACCCGGCGCGCGTGCAGGCGGTGTCGTCGCAGTACGGCCGCGGCGTGCGGCGCGACAAGTGGGAGCCGCACCCGCTCGGGGCCAAGCCGCGCGACGTGATCGAGGTGCCGGTGATCTGCAACGGCATGGCCGAGAAGACGCCGCACGCGACGCAGAAGCCCGAGACGCTGATCGAGAAGCTCGTGCTCGCGTCGAGCAAGCCGGGGCAGCTCGTGGTCGATCCGTTCGTCGGCTCGGGCACGACGGCCGTGGTCGCGGCGAAGCTCGAGCGGCGCTGGCTCGCGGGCGACGCGGACGCGCGCTACGTCGGGCTCACGCGCGAGCGGCTCGCCCGGCGTTGAGCGCGCAACCGGCGGCCGCCGGGCGTGTCCGTCGCTCATGCTTCGCTTTGTCGCGATCTCACTCTGGGTCACGGCGGCCGCTTGCGCCGGGACCTATGCCAACGACTCCAACGACGCTGGCGACGTCGAGCCCGTGTCCGCCGAACGGGCGGTGACGGACCTCCCGATCGACGGGCCGGTCTCCGGCCTGCCCGGCTACGCGATCACCGTCATGCGCGATACGAGCTACTGCGGCGAGAAGAAGCTGGTCGTCACCCTGCCGCCGCAGCGCTCGACGGCGGAGCCCGCGCTCGTGTCCATGCTCGAGCTCCAGTTCCCGAGTGGGCTCAGCTTCGATCCCAGCCCGGAGGCCGCCGCCGTGCGCGAGGCGTCGATGCAGCGGTTCACCGCGTTCGTCGAGCAGCTGACCGCGGCCGGGGGCGCGGCGCGGGCGGTGTACGCGCCGCAGATGAACGGCGACGACGAGCCGGCGTTCGCGGCGGCCGCGCGCCTCGCACAGGCGCAGCTCCACGCCGCGCGCCTCGTCCGGTACGCGGAGATCCCCGTCAACGTGCGCACGAGCGACTACGCGGCCGACACGACGAAGGCGTTCTGCGACAAGCTGAGCGAGGTCAGCGAGCCGCTGTTCGCGGCCGCGCGCCCCGCGTTCGACAGGTGCCGCGCCGGCGCCACGCGGTTCCCCGATGCGTGGTGGACGTCGGTGTGCACGTCGCCGTGACGGCGGTAGAGTGCGCGCATGCTGCGAACCGCGTTGTTGTCTCTCGCTCTCGTCGCGTGCGGGAAGTCCTCGGAGCCGTCGAAGACCGAGCCGGCCAAGCCCCAGACGGCTCAACCCGAGCACGCCGCGAAGCCTGCCCCCTCCGCAGCGAAGGATCCCGCGGCCGCCAAGAAGCTGATCGGAGAGGGCGCCGTCGTGATCGACGTGCGCACCCCGGACGAGTTCGCCGAGGGGCACCTTCCGCAGGCGACGAACATCCCGGTCGCCGAGCTGCCTCAGCGCCTCGCCGAGGTCGACGCGCTCGTGAAGGGCAACAAGGCCCAGCCGGTCGTCGTGTACTGCGCGGCCGGCGCGCGCGCCGGCAAGGCCAAGCAGGCGCTCGACGGCGCGGGCTATTCGCAGGTCGTCAACGGCGGCGGCCTCGACGACCTGCAGTGATCACAGCGACGGCTTGATGCCCATCTCGACGAGGAGATGGTCGGCGCCGTCGAGCAGATCCATGTTCCACAGCATGTAGCGCGCGTCGGCGTGGATCACGCGCGTGGTGGCGCCGTTGAACACGACGTCGGACGCGAGGCCCTCGGTCGTGCCGTCGAACGCGAGCCCGACGAGCTCGCCCTTGTCGTTGAGCGTCGCCGAGCCGGAGTTGCCGCCGGTGATGTCGAGATCGCTGAGGAAGTCGACGGCCAGCTCGCCGCCGAGCGTGGGGTCCGCGTACGGGCCGTAGTTCTTCGCCTTGACCGCCGCGAGCAGCTTGGCCGGCGCGTCGAACGGCGCCTTGCCCGTGTTCTTCGCAAGCATCTGCTTCGCCGTGGTGAGCGGCCAGTCGGCCTCGGCCGTCGAGCCGGGCTTGAACGACTTCACGGTGCCGTAGGTGACGCGCAGCGTGGAGTTCGCGTCGGGCGCGAGCAGGCCGCCGAGCACCTGCTTCATGCCCTCGGCGTACGACGGCGCGACGAGCAGCCGGTCGCCGGCCTTCGCGTCGTCCTTCTTCTCCTGCGCCTTCACGAGCGGCCACACCCGCTGCGCGGCCTGGACGAACGGATCCTTCGACGCCTTCAGCTGCTTGGTCGTGCCCTTCTGGAGCAGCTCGAGGCGGACCTTCTCGTCCTCGAGCGTCGAGGCCGCGTACCACGCGTCGAGGGTCTTATCGATCAGCGCCTCGTCGATCTTGGTGCCCACCTTCACGCCGAGCAGCGTCGCGAGCCACGGGCGCTGCTTTTCGTCGAGCTGCAGCGCGCGGACGAGCGCGAGGCGGAAGGCCGCGCGGTCGAGCGTGCGGTCGTACGCCTTCGCGAACGACTTCTGGCCAGCGATCGAGCGCGGCAGATCGCGATCCTGGTATCCGGGCTTGCGGTCGGCGTCCTTCTTCACGCGCTCCTCGGCCATGCGCGTGAACATGATCGCGTTGCCGAGCAGCTTGGAGCCGCCGAGCGCCACGTTGCGATCGAAGTCGACGCGCGCGGTACGCTGCTCCTCGAGGATCATCAACTCGAGCTTGTCGATCGCGGTCTTGTGCGCCTCGTTGCCCGGCTTGCCGGCCCACGCCTTGACCTGCGCGTCGAGCGAGCGCTTGCGCGCCATCAGCGCCTCGTTCTTCTTCAGGCCCTCGAGCACGCCCGAGAACTTCTCCACGCCGTTCTGCACGCTCTGCTTGAGCACCGCCGCCTTGATCGCGGTCTCTCCGCCGTCCTTGAGGTGCGCCTCCGCGATCGCGTAGCGCTCCTTGTAGTAGTTGATGAGGTACGGGTAGTACCACTCGATGTCGTGCGTGGTCTCGAGGACGGTCTCGGTGCGGCTCGTGGTGCCCGGGTAGCCGGTGACCATCACGAAGTCGCCCGGCTTCACGCCAGCCGACGACACCTTCAGGAAGTGCTTCGGCTTGAACGGGACGTTGTCCTGCGAGAACTCAGCCGGCTTGCCGTCCTTGCCGACGTACGCGCGATAAAACGAGAAGTCGCCGGTGTGGCGCGGCCACGCCCAGTTGTCGATCTCGCCGCCGTAGTTCCCGACGGAGCGCGGCGGCACGTAGACGAGGCGGACGTCCTTGATCTCGAGGTTCTCGATCTGGATCCACTGCCCACCGCGGAAGAAGCTCTTGATGTCGCAGCGCAGCTCGGGCCGCCCCTTCTCGCACGCGGCGGTCAGCTGCTTGAGGCGCTTCTCCGACTCGTCCTTGCGCTTCGTCGGGTCCTTGATCTTCTCGAGGCCGTCACGCATCTCCTTGGTGACGTCCTTGAACGCCTGCGCGACGTACACGCGCTGCGATGGACCGGCGCTGCGCTCCTCGGCGCGGGTCTTCGCGAGGAACCCGTTCTCGACGAGGTTGTCCTCGGGCGTCGAGTTGTGCTGCAGGGCGCCTTGCACGCAGTGGTGGTTGGTGACGATCAGGCCGTAGGGCGAGACGAACGACGCCGAGCAACCACCGAGCGAGACGATCGCGTTGAGCGGCGCCGCGAGCGGATCGGCGAGCACGCTCGCGTCCATCTACACGCCCATCTTCTTGAACAGCTCGACGTGACCCGGCAGGTTCATCTGCATCGGCATCCACATGCCGCCCTCGTTCGAGTGCGCAAGGCGGAACGCGGTCTCCGGCGACACGGGCGCGGGCTCGGGTGCCGGCGCCGCGGGGCCTTCACTCGGAGGCGCGGGCTCTGCGTGCGAAGCACCGAGCGAGTCGTTCTGCGGAGCGGACTTTCCGCCGCATGCCGCGGCGAGAAGACCGAAGAGGATCGCAGGTCTGATCATGCGCGGGGACATAGCAGACTTCGCGCGCCGGCGTCGTGCATCATCTGATGACACCAAGAGAATTCCGGTTCACGCGACGACTGCGACGGGTGCGACAGCCTCGCTAAGCCGGCGGACTTGCTAGATCGACGCACGGTGCGGCGCGTTGTGGGGCAGATGCGCAGCCTGATCCTGTGTTTCGTCATCGGTCTCGTGCTCGTGCTCGGCGCCACGCGGTCTGCGAGTGCATGTGACTGCGCCGTCGGCCCGACGGACCGGACCCTGCTCGACAAGTCCGCGGCGATCTTCGTCGGGCGCGTCATCGAGGTGTTCCCCGATTACACGGGTGCGCGACTTCAGATCCTCGCCACCTGGCGCGGCGTCGATGCGGGCGCGACGATCACGGTGCGATCTGAGGCGAGCGACTGCGGCTTTCACTTCACGCTCGGCGAATCGGTGCTCCTGTTCACGAACGCGAAGCACGAGGCGAGCCAGTGCACGCTCGACCAGGATGCCCGCCCCGCGACCGCCGCATCGCTCGCGTTCCTCGGCGCGCCCAAGGCCGCGATCTCCGACGACGAGCTCGCGCGCTGTCCGTGCAAGCCGTCCTCACCCGTCGCCGTGAAGAAGAACGAGGACGGCTTCGAGTATCGCGTCGCGGGCAAGTCGGTCGCCGACGGCCGATACGCGCTGTCGATCCCGCTGTCGTCGAAGCGTCCCAAGGATCGCTTCAAGGACGCGCCGATCCCCACGCGCATCATCACGCCTGCAGGCGGCTGCGCGCTCGTGGCTCCGAAGAAGCCGTTCTGGTTCGCGCGCACGGTGTTCGGGGAAGCGGCCACCGTGAACGCGTGCATCGCCGACCAGCTCCAGGTGAAGAAGTAGTTTTCTCGTCGGGCCGGTCGATTTCGGTGCAAAGACGGACCGCGACCTCCATCAGGGCGGCACCTGCAACCCGATGGAGAGTCCGATGTCCCGTGCTTCCCTGATCCCCTTCCTCCTCTGTTCGCTCGCACTCTGCGCGTGCTCCGGCTCCGGCTCCGGCGATGACACCCCGCCCAACCCTGATGGAGGCGGTGGTGGTGGTGACGGCGGTGGTAGTGATGGCGATGGCGGAGGCGGCATCGCGGAGTGCCTCGATGGCGTCCCGCGCTTGATGCCCGGCGTCTCCGTGACCGTGAACAGCACGACGAGTGGCGCCAACCCTCCGCGCGACTACTGCCTCGTCGTCCCGTCGGGCTCGTCGGAGATCCGGCTGCACCTCGAAGGCGGCACGTGCGACTCCAACGACTGCACCGACGACGTCGAGATGTACCTGAAGCGCGGCGACCTTCCCGATCCGTTCGATCCCGATGACGCCACCACGCAGTGGACGTACACGCCGGACCCGGGTGGCTTCGGCGATTACGTCAAGGGAGCGCAAGCCGGCATCTGGTACCTGTCGTTGATCGACGGCCAGTACACGCTCGGCTACAGCGGCGTCGAGATGTCCGTCATGTATCCCTGATCAGATGACGATCTCGATCCGCCGCAGCAGCGCGGGCCAGCCGGCGCCCATGCCTTCGAGCGCTTGCTTGCCGAGCGGCGAGTCGAGATCGAAGCCGTCGTGGATCAAGGTCAGCCGGGTGCCCGTGCCCTCGGGCGCGAGCTTCCACGTGATCGTGGTGTTCAGCGTGCCGGTCGCGAAGCGATAGCTGAGCAGCCGCTCGGGCTCGACGGCGATCACCTCGCAGGGCTGCTTGCCCCACTTGCCCATGTCGAGCTCGAAGCGATGTCCGAGCACCGGACGAACGTCGCCGGCCGCCCACCACCGCGCGTGAAGCTCGGGATCGGTGAGCGCCCTCCAGATCGCGGCGGGCGGATGCGCGTAGACGTGGTCGAGTTGGATGACGCCGGGCTTGCTCATTTCTGCTTGTGCTCCTCGTCGAGAAGGGTCTCGAGCGCGCTCATGCGCGCCTTCCAGTAGCGCGAGAACGCCGCGATCCAGTCCTCCACCTCCGACAGCGGCCGCAGGTCGAGGTGGTAGTAGCGCTCGCGCCCGCGTGGCTCCTCGCGAACGAGCTGCGCCTTACGCAGGACTTGAAGGTGCTCGGAGACGGCGGGGCGGCCGATGTCGAACCCTCGTGCGAGCTCGCTCGCGCCGCGCGGCCCCTGACGGAGCCGAACCAGGATCGCTCGGCGCACGGGATTTGCCAGCGCGGAGAACACGTCGACCTCGGCCATGCATGATCAATATGTCGGAACTTTCCGACATGTCAACGATTCCCGACGCATCCTGAACTACGATGGAGCACTGTGACCTCGGCCGTAGACATCCAGGCGCAGCTCCGCGGCACGCAGCGCCTCGTACAAGCGATCCAGGATCTCTCCCTCGCGCGCAGCGTCGATGCGATCCGCGAGATCGTCCGGCACGCGGCGCGCGAGATGACCGGCGCGGATGGGGCGACGTTCGTGCTCCGCGACGGCAGCTACTGCCACTACGTCGACGAGGACGCGATCTCGCCGCTATGGAAAGGGCTCCGCTTTCCGCTCGAGACCTGCATCAGCGGCTGGGCGATGCTCAACCGCACGTCCGCCGTGATCGAGGACATCTACGCCGACCCTCGCATCCCCGCCGACGCTTACCGGCCGACGTTCGTGAAGAGCCTCGCCATGGTGCCCATCCGTACCGCCGATCCGATCGGCGCGATCGGCAACTACTGGGCGAGCCACCGCACACCGACCGACGGCGAGGTCGCGCTGCTGCAGGCGCTCGCCGACGGCACCTCGGTCGCGATGGAGAACGTGCGGCTCATCGAGACGCTCGAGCAGCGAGTGGAGGCACGCACGCGCGACCTCGAGCGCGCCAACCGCGAGCTCGAGGCGTTCAGCTACGCGGTCTCGCACGACCTGCGCGCGCCGATCCGTGTCGCCGACGGCTTCGCGCGCGCCGTGCTCGAGGATCACGACGAGGTGCTACCCGAGGCCGCGAAGCGCGACCTCCACCGGATCATCAAGGCGAGCTCGCGGATGGGCGCGCTGGTCGAGGATCTCCTGCGGCTCTCGCAGGTCGTGCGGGGCGAGCTCCGGCGCAGCCGCGTCGATCTTGCCGACCTCGCGCGCGACGTCCTGCGCCAGCTCCGCGTCCGTGATCCGCAGCGCACCGTCGACGAGGTCATCACCAGCGAGCTGTCGGTCGAGTGCGATGGCGCGCTCGCGCTGATCGTCCTGCAGAACCTGCTCGGCAACGCCTGGAAGTACACCTCCAAGCGGCAACGCGCGCGCATCGAGGTCGGCACGAGCGAGCGCGACGGCGGCCGCGCGTTCTTCGTGCGCGACGACGGCCCGGGCTTCGACATGGCGTTCGCCGAGCGCCTGTTCACGCCGTTCCAGCGCCTCCACACCGCCGCCGAGTTCGAGGGCTCGGGCCTCGGGCTCGCGACCGTCCAGCGCATCATCGATCGCCACGGCGGGCGGATCTGGGCGGAGAGCGCGCAGGATCAAGGCGCGACGTTCTGGTTCACGCTCGGCGGTTAACGTCGATAGCGGATACGCGCTTTGCGCTCACGCGCTGATGCCAGCGTCCGCATAGAGTTCGTCGAGATCGAGCTCGAGTCCCAGCGAGGGGAGGACAGCGCGCTCCCCGGTGCCGTAACTGCGATGGGTCCAGCTCGCCCCTGCATCAGCCCGCGCATAGACCTCGACGGCGCACTTGTCCTGCGCCACGAGCACGTACTCGCGGAGGCTGTCGAGCCGTTCGTAGTGCTGTCGTTTCTCACCGCGATCGTAGTCTTCGGTGCTCGCGCTCGAGACTTCGATCAAGATGATGGGGTTCGTGACATGGGTCGGCGAGTCCGCATCACGTGCCGGCTCACCCCAGATCACCGCAGCGTCTGGATATGTCGCGAGCCCCGTGGCGGGGACACGCAAGCGAAGGTCCGAGCTCTAGGGACGGCACGGTCGCCCACGGAGCTGCACGCCGAGCGCTGTGAGGACCGCAGCCGCGAGCGCCGCGTGCTCCGGCGTGCCACCCGCCATCGCGAGGATCTCGCCGTTCAGGTACTGGTGTCTCACGGCGCCCAGCTCCTCGACGTCGAGGTAGTCCTGAAACGAGTAACGATGGCGCGTGGGGGCGACCACGTCACGAGGCTTATCACCTCGTCCTGCAGGCGCCCTCCGCGAGTTGTTCGTGGTGTCAGTCGTCGAGCAGCGAGGCGAGGTTGCCGAAGAAGCCCTTCACTTCGTCGGCCGGCACCTGCTGGCGCTGCAGCTCGCCGATGTCGAGCACCTCGTACAGCTCCTCGGGAATCTCGAGGAGGAAGCGCGAGGGAGTGCGCGGGACGGGGCGGCCGCGCGTGACGCGCGTGCAGGCGCGGGTCAGGTAGAGCTTGCGCTGCGCGCGCGTGATGCCGACGTAGCAGAGGCGGCGCTCCTCGCTGATGTCGGTCGCGTGATCGGCGTCGAGCACATCGGTGGCTTGCGGTTGCAGCGTGCGCGCATGCGGCAACAGCTCTTCCTCGAGGCCGATCATGAAGCACACGGGGAACTCGAGGCCCTTCGCGCCGTGCAGCGTGGTGAGCACGACGCGCGGACCGTGGTCCGTGTCCTCTTCATCCTTGGACTCGAGCGAGAGCATGCGGAGGTACTCGGCGAGCTCGGCGCGACCCTTGCCCTTCTCGGCGAACCGCTTCAGCGAGCCGAGCAGGCCCTCGACGTTGTCGATCCGGCGCTGCGCCGCGGACATGCTGGTCGCGGCGTGCTTGAGGTCGTCATAGAGCTTGATGTCCTCGATCAGGACCTTGGTCGCCGCGACGATGTCCTCGCCGTGCTCGATCGAGGCGCCGAGCTCGGAGACGACGTGGATGAGCTCGAGGATGCCGTTCTTCGCGGCGCCGCGCAGCGGATCCATGTCGACGGCGGGCCCGTCGCCGAGCGGGTCATCGTCGTCGGAGGACAGCATGGGGCCCATGCCCGGCAGCGTGCCGGTGCCCGACACCGCGGCCTTGCAGGCGTCCCACAGCGTGACGTGCTTCGCCTGCGCTGCGGCGACGAGCTTCTCGACGGTGGTCGCGCCGATGCCGCGCGCCGGGTAGTTGATGATCCGGCGCAGCGCGAGCTCGTCCTTGGGGTTGAGCGCGACGCGGAGGTACGCGATGACGTCCTTGACCTCCTTGCGCTCGAAGAACTGCTGCCCGCCGTACATCACGTATGGCACGCTCGCGGTGCGCAGCTCCTCCTCGACGATCTTGGACTGGATGTTCGAGCGGTACATCACCGCGATCGCGTCCCACGGACGGCCGTCCTTGTGCAGCTGATGGATCTCGGCGGCGATCCACTTCGCTTCGTCCTCCGGCGTCGCGGCGACGGCGTGCGTGATCAACTCGCCGCCGGCGATCTGCGACCACAGCGACTTGCCGTGGCGCTGCTTGTTGTTCGCGATGACGGTGTTCGCCGCGTCGAGGATGGTCTTGGTCGAGCGGTAGTTCTGCTCGAGCTTGACGACCTTCGCGCCCGGGAACATCTCGGCGAACCGCAGGATGTTCGTCGGGTCAGCGCCGCGCCAGCTGTAGATCGATTGATCATCGTCGCCGACGACGCACAGGTTGCCGTGCTGCGCGACGAGCTGCTTCACCATCCGCAGCTGCGCCGGGTTGGTGTCCTGGAACTCGTCGACCATCACGAACCGGTACTTGCTCGCCCAGCGATCGCGCACGTCGGGATCGCGCTCGAACAGGCGCACGGGCTCGACGATGAGGTCGTCGAAGTCGAACGCGGCGCACGCGCGCAGCATCTCCTGATACTTCGGATAGACCTCCCGGGTCATCGCGTCGTAGTCGTCGGCGGGGTTGCCGGTGTACGCCTCCGCGTCGACGAAGCCGTTCTTGGCGAGCGAGATGCGCGTGAGGATCGCCTTGACGTCGAACCGGCGCTCGCCGTCGCGGCTCATGTCCTTGACGTGGCGCATCGCCTCGCGCACCGCGCCCGTCTGATCCGACTGGTCGTAGATGACGAACCCGCGCGGCAGCCCGAGCGCCTTGCGCTCCTGCTTGAGGATCGTGAGCCCGAGCGCGTGGAACGTGCCGATCGTCAGCGCGCGCGCGGTCGCCTTGTCTTGCAGCAGCGCGGCGACGCGCTCGCGCATCTCCTCGGCGGCCTTGTTGGTGAACGTGACCGCGCAGATCTGCTCGGGCCGCACGCCCGTCGCGAGCAGGTGTGCGATGCGGAACGTGATCACGCGCGTCTTGCCCGAGCCGGCGCCGGCCAGCACGAGGATCGGCCCCTCGCGGTGGCCCGCCGCTTCGCGTTGCGGCGGATTCAGCTTCGCGAGGTCGACCACGGACGGAGCACGCTACGGATCTGCCCCCGCGACGTCAACGCTCCCCGTCGACTGCATGGAGCGTGGGCCGTCTTACCGAGGGAACATGGCGGTTTTTTTTCGTGTTTCCTTTCCGCGGGAGCCGAGTAGCGTTCGCCGCCATGCTGCAGCGCCTATTCGGAGTGGGTGAGCTTTCGCCGGAGAAATTCGCCGCGCTTGTCGCGCAGATCGGCGTCGAGGAGGGTGTCCTCGAGGCGCCATCGATCGACGTCGAGGAGATGCGCATCACCGACCGCGACCAGGTGATGCACCTGCACAACATTTATGCGGCGTTCCTGGCCGCGCCGCGGCGCAAGCGGCTCGCGCTCGTGCGGCAGTACGCGGTCTCGACGAAGCAGCTGGACATCCCCGACGGCTTCGAGGACGTGCGGCCGCGCCTGCGTCCGGTGATCCGCGACGGCGCGTATCTCGCGCTCGCCGGCCTGCAGGCGAGCCGGAGTCTGGCGCCCAGCGGAGCGAAGATGCCGGAGATCGCGCACGCGCCTCTCGCGCCCGACGTGTACCTGACGTTCGTGATCGACGCGGAGCACTCGATGGCCGTCGTTTCGGAGTCCCTGCTCGCGAGCTGGGGCGTGACGTTCGAGCAAGCGCGCGAGGTTGCCATCGCGAACCTGCGACGCGCGACCACCGAGCACGAGTTCCAGCAGATCATGGAGCACGTCTGGGTCTCAACGTGGAACGACTCGTACGCCGCGGCGCGCCTGCTGTTGCCCGACGTGATCCAGCGTGTGTGCGCCGATCCTCTCGTGTGCATCCCCAACCGCGACGTGCTGCTCGTCGCCGACGCGCGCCACGGCTTCCCGGGCATGGTGGCTGCGCTCGCCGAGATCGTCGAGGATCAGCGCTATCCGATCTCACGCCGGGTCTTCCAGCTCGAGCACCACGCGCTGCGCGCCTACGAGCCCCCGGCCGATGCGAGCACCGAGGCGAAGCTCGCGCACGATCGGCTGTACGCGGAAGAGCGCGTGCAGGTCTACGGCGAGGAGCGCGCCCTGCACGAGGACGACGAGCAGGACGTGTTCTACGCGCACCTGAAGGCGTTCATCCTCGACGGTGGAGAGGTGAAGACCTACGCGACGTGGACCCGCGGCGTCCCCTCGCTCCTCCCACCCGCGCAGGCGATCATGTTCGTCGACGTCGACGATCCCGCGAGCGGCTTCAAGTCGTGGAGCGCTCCGTGGGCGGTAGTGCAGGCGGAGCCCGGCATGCTGACGCGCACGTCATCACCGCTCGAGCGCTGGCAGACGGGTACGTTCCCTTCGCCAGCGTGGCTGGCCGAGCACGCCGAGCGGTTCGACTCCAAGCCGACGGGCGGCGACGTCAACTGAAGCTATGCTCGTGGCGTGAATCGCTACGAGGCGCTGCTCGAGCAGCTGCGCGCCGAGTTCCCTCGGTTCCGCGTCGTGCGCAAGGATCGGTCGCCGCTCCACAAGGCGATCCACTACGCGCTGCTGGTGCTCACGTTCGGGGGCATGCGCTCCTACCTCGACGGCTACCAGACGACGATCGGCAACACGGTCTACGTCACCGCCGACTGGGACGAGCTGCCCGCGGACAGCCGCTACGTGACGATGCGCCACGAGGCCGTGCACATCCGGCAGTTCCGCAGGTTCACGCTGCCGGGGATGGCGCTCCTCTACGTGCTGTTGCCGTTGCCGATGGGGCTCGCGTGGTTCCGCGCGTACTTCGAGCGCGAGGCCTACACCGAGAGCATCCGCGCCGCCGCCGAGGTCTACGGGATCGCGCACGTCGAGCGCGCCGGATACCGCGACTACATCATCGAGCAGTTCACCAGCGCCTCGTACGGGTGGATGTGGCCGTTCCGCTCGCAGCTCGAGCGCTGGTACGACGGCGTGCTCGCGGAGCTGCGCCGCTCGTAGCCTCTACTCGCCGCCCTGGTCCGGATCCTCGGTGCGGGCGTTGGACTTCTTGACCGCGCCGCGCGTGGCGGGCTTCGCGGACTCCTTCTCCTCGTCGCCACCTTCGTCGGCAGCGGCCGCTTCCTCGCCGCCGTCCTCGGGACACCACGGCAGCTTGATCGCGCGCTTCTCCGAGAGCGTCTTCGCGTCGAGCACCGCGAGCTGGCCGAGCCGGTCGCCGCGCAGCATGACCAGGAAGTTCGTCGAGCCCGCGACGGCGGTCGCACCGACGAGGTGACCGAACTCCTTGCTCAGCGCCGCCTTGCACTTCGCGCCGACGCTGTCGGGATTCTGCTTCCAGTACGCGTCGACCTCGGCGGCCTTGCACGGCGGCTTGGTCAGCTTGCGCACGACCTTGGAGCGCTTGCCGGTCTCGATCTCGTAGATCGTCATCGACGTGAAGCCGTGCTCGGCGACCGCGACGCGGCTCTTGTCGAGCAGCGAGAACGAGCCGCCGAACGTGGACAGCGGCTTGCCGTCCTTGCTGCCGATCGCCTCGATCGCACCGACCGGGCTGCCGTCCTCGGCCTTGAACGCCCACACGCCGGCGGACGGCCCCTCGTCGACGCCCTCGACGAACACCATGTCGCCGACCCAGTGCACGGCGGTCGGGTTGTTGGTCACGCCCTTGTCGCCGCGGATCGAGAAGCTCTTCTCGTGCGCGCGCGAGTCGTTCGCGAACAGGTGAAGGTCATCGCCCGCGAGCACCGCGACCTTCGAGCCGTCGAGGCTCCACGCGATGTGCACGACGCCGTCGTCGGGCGCCTTGGCCGCGCTCGGCAGGCAGAAGCCGCGGGCGCAGTTGTCGTCGAGCCTGACCGTGAGGCTGCGGCCGGGGAGCGGTGCGGGCTCCTTGTACGCGAGGCTGCCGCTCGCTAGGTCGACCTTCCAGCACGCAACCGGGCCGAGCAAGCGCGAGGCGTCGGTATCGTTCGCACACACGATCGCGTCGGTCCCGATCGCGGCCATCGCGAGATCGAGGCCCTCGTCGGTCTTGAGCGCCGAGGGCAGGCACGTGGAGCCCTCGGGGATCAGCTTGTGCGCGGCCTTGAGTCGCTTGGCCGCGCGATCCTCCTCGGTCTCCTTGCGCGGAGCGACGGGCTTCTCGTCATCGGCGACGGGCTGCTTCGTGGGGGGCTTGCTGCCGCCGCAGGCCACGAGGGAGAGAGGAAGAACGAGCGTCGCGAGGTGGCGCACCATGGGTTCGTTTGTACGATCGTGATGCAGCTGATACAAGGAGACGTGGGTCGCACCGCCTCCGTCGAGAGGAACACCAAAGAGACGCGGATCCGCGTCGAACTCGCCCTCGACGGCTCGGGCGCGCGCACGATCGAGACCCCGATCCCGGTCCTGTCGCACATGCTCGATGCGTTCGCCCGCCACGGCGTGTTCGATCTCACGGTCGCGGCGGCCGGCGATATCGAGATCGACGGTCACCACACCGTCGAGGACATCGGGCTCGTGCTCGGCTCCGCGTTCGAGCAAGCGCTCGGCGATCGCGCCGGCATCGTGCGCTACGGCTCCGCGACGCTGCCGATGGACGAGGTGCTCGCGACCGTCGCGATCGACTTTTGCGGCCGTCCGGCGTTCGTGTGGAACGTGAGCGGGCTCGACGGCAAGTGGATCGGCACGTTCGACTGCGAGCTCGCGAAAGAGTTCTTCGCAGCGTTCGCGACGCGCGCGCAGTGCAACCTGCACGTCCTGCTGCACTACGGCGGCAACGCGCACCACACCATCGAGTGCATCTTCAAGGCGTTCGCGCGTGCGTGCGATCAGGCGACGCGCGTCGATCCCCGGCTCGGCGGTGCCGTCCCGTCGACCAAGGGTACGCTGACGACGTGACCATCGCGCTCGTCGACGTGTGCTCGGGGAATCTGCGCTCCGTCGAGCGGGCCCTCGTGCGCGCCGGCGGCGAGGTCGTGGTGTCCAGCGATCCCGAGGTCGTGCGGCGCGCGGACAAGATCGTGGTGCCCGGGCAAGGCGCGTTCGGCGTGTTCATGCGCGGGCTGCGCGAGCGCGGGCTCGGCGACGTGCTGCGCGAGGCGATCGCGAGCGGCAAGCCGTACCTCGGCATCTGCCTCGGCCTCCAGGTCCTGTTCGACGAGAGCGAGGAGCAAGGCCCGTGCGCCGGGCTCGGCGTGCTCCGTGGTCGCGTCGTGAAGCTCGCGCCCGGCGACGTGCGGCTCAAGGTGCCGCACATGGGATGGAACGCCCTTCGCAAGCGCACCGACGAGCCGCTGCTCGCCGGCATCGCCGACGGTGCGTACGTGTACTTCGTGCACTCGTTCCACGCGATGCCCGCAGACCGCTCGCTGATCGTCGCGGAGGTCGAGCACGGCCACGAGATCACCGCGGCGATCCGCAAGGACAACCTGTTCGCGTGTCAGTTCCACCCCGAGAAGAGCCAGGCCGTCGGGCTCGCGATCCTCGAGAAGTTCGTGGAGGCCGCGTGAAGTTGTTCCCCGCGATCGATCTGCTCGGCGGCCGCGCGGTGCGCCTCGAGGAGGGCAAGCGCGACCGTGCGACGGTGTTCCACGAGCGGCCGATCGAGCTTGTCGGCGAGCTCGCACGCGGCGGCGCGGACCGCTTGCACGTCGTCGATCTCGACGGAGCGTTCGGCGAGCCGCGGCAAGCGGAGCTGGTGCGCGCGATCGTCGAGGCGTCGCCGCTCCCCGTCGAGGTCGGCGGCGGTGTGCGCGACCGCGCCGCGTTCGATGCCGTGCTCTCGCTCGGGGTCGCCTACGTCGTGCTCGGCACCGCCGCCGTGCGCGCGCCGGCGTTCGTCGAGGACGTGTGCCGCGCCCATCCCGGCAAGGTGATCGTGGCGGTGGATGCGCGCGACGGCGTGGTCGCCGTCGACGGGTGGACCACGAGCGGCGGCGTCACCGCGATCGAGCTCGGGCAGCGCGCTTCCGCGTGGGGCGCCGCGGCCCTGCTCTATACCGATGTCGCGCGCGATGGGCTGCGCGGCGGACCGAACGTCGAGGCCACCGCGGCGCTCGCGCGTGCGGTCGACTGCGAGGTGATCGCGTCGGGCGGTGTCGGCAGCCTCGACGACCTGGCCGCGCTGCGCGCCGCGGGCATCGCGTCCGTCGTCGTCGGGCGCGCACTGTACGATCGCAAGTTCACCGTCGACGAAGCGGCCCGCGTGTGCCACGGAGCTGCGTGATGCTCGCGCGCCGGATCATCCCGTGCCTCGACGTGAAGGACGGCCGCGTCGTGAAGGGGATCAACTTCGTCTCGCTGCGCGACGCCGGCGATCCCGTCGAGCAGGCCGCCGCGTACGACGCCCAGGGTGCCGACGAGATCTGCTACCTCGACATCTCCGCGTCGCCGGAAGGGCGCGCCACGATGGTCGACGTCGTCGCGCGCACCGCCGATCAGGTGTTCGCGCCGCTCACCGTCGGTGGTGGCGTGCGCACCGTCGAGGACGCCGAGCGCTTGCTCGACGCGGGCGCGGACAAGATCGCGATCAACACCGCCGCGATCCGCCGGCCGGAGCTCGTCGCCGAGTGCGCGGCGCGCTTCGGCTCGCAGGCGATCGTCGTCGCCGTCGACGCCAAGCGCGCGGGCGCGAGCTGGGAGGTGTTCAGCCACGGCGGCCGCACGCCCGAGGGGCTCGACGCGCTCGCGTGGTGCGCGCGGATCGCCGAGCTCGGTGCGGGCGAGGTGCTGCTCACCAGCATGGATCGCGATGGCACCGGCGCCGGCTACGACACCGAGCTCGTGCACGCGGTCGCCACGCGCGTGTCGATCCCCGTGATCGCCTCGGGCGGCGTCGGAGAGCTCGCGCACCTCGCCGCGGGCCTCGAGGCCGGCGCGGATGCCGTGCTCGCCGCGTCGATCTTCCACTTCGGTCAGCACACGATCCGCGAGGCCAAGGACTTCCTCGTCGCCCGCGGCCTGCCGCTCCGGCACGAGTCAGACCTCTCGGTGCTGCGCGCCGCTCTCGATGAGGGGGAGCAGAGTGGCCGCGCCGCGGAATACAGCCTCGACGAGCTTCTCCGAGAGACCTCGCCCAAGCGACGCTGAACGCTGCGCCCTACTGTTCGTCAGGAAGAAGGCTCGAGCAGCGACTCGAGTCGATCGGTGAAGTAGCGCGTTAAGTCCGTCGGCGACGAGGCGCCGCTCGAGCTGTCGTAACGTCAGCCGCCTTGACACCCCGATCCCGGTTGGGGAACGTAGCGGCGTGAGCGCGCCGCTGCAGCCGACGTATGACGAGCGCGGCCTCGTGCCGTGCATCGTCCAGGATGCCGCCGCCGGCACGGTGTTGATGCTGGCGTGGATGAACGCGGAGGCGCTGCGCCTCACGCGCGAGACGAGCGTGGTGCACTTCTGGTCGCGGTCGCGGCAGGCGCTGTGGAAGAAGGGCGAGACGTCGGGCAACACGCTCGCGCTCGTCGAGCTGCGGCTCGATTGCGACGGCGACACGGTGCTCGCGCGCGTTCGGCCTGCGGGCCCCGCATGCCACACCGGCGCGACGACGTGCTTCTTCCATCGCGACGGCGCGGCCGATGATGATGGCGTGCCGGCTGACGAAGGCGCGGCGATCCTCGTGCGGCTCGCGGCGATCCTCGTGGCGCGGCGCGACTCGGCGACGGGCGAGATGAGCTACACGCGCTCGCTGCTCGACGCGGGCATGCCGAAGATCCTGGCGAAGATCGCCGAGGAGCACGGCGAGCTCGCGGCCGAGCTGCCGGCCGGGCCCGATGACAAGGTCGTGCACGAGACGGCGGATCTGCTGTTCCACGTCATGGTCGGGCTGACCGCGCGGCGGATCCCGATCGAGCGCGTGTTCGCCGAGCTCGCGCGCCGGTTCGGGACCAGCGGTCACGTCGAGAAGGCCGCGCGGAAGTGATCGATCTGCTCGCGCCGGGCGGCGGGCTCGCCCGCGCCATCCCGCACTACGAGGACCGCGCCGAGCAACGCCTGATGTCCGAGGCAGTGGCGCGCTCCCTCGCCGACGAGCGGCCGCTGATCGTCGAGGCGGGCACCGGCACGGGCAAGACGCTCGCGTACTTGATCCCCGCGCTGCAGTCGGGCAAGCGCGTCGTGGTGTCCACGGGGACGCGCACCCTGCAGGACCAGATCGCTCGCCACGACGTGCCGCTGTTGCGCGAGATCATCGCGCGGCCGTTCTCCGCCGTCGTGCTCAAGGGCGTCGCGAACTACGTCTGCCGACGCCGGCTCGCCGAGGCCGCGTCGATCGCGAAGCCCGACGTGTCCCTCGCTTCGCTCGTCGATTGGTCCGAGCACACCGAGACCGGTGACCGCGCCGAGGTCGAATGGCTCGCCGAGGGCTCGCCGCTGTGGGCCGAGGTCACGACGACGCCGGATGCGCGGATCGGACCGCGGTGTCCGTACTTCGAGCGGTGCTTCGTCACGCAGGCGCGCCGATTCGCCGAGCAGGCGCAGCTCATCCTCGTCAACCATCACCTGTACTTCGCCGACCGCGCGCTGCGTGCCGCGTATCCCGGCGCGCGCGTGCTGCCCGACCACGACGCGGTGATCTTCGACGAGGCGCACCAGCTTGAGGACGTCGCGACCGAGCACTTCGGCGCGAAGATCTCGACGGCGAAGCTCACCGAGCTCGTGCGCGATGCGCACCTGTCGCTCGCACGCATGCCGCTGTGGACCGGGCGCGCGACCGTCGAGGTCGTCGCCGCCGTCGAGCGGGGGAGCATCGCGCTGTTCGCGCAGGTGCGCTCCGCCTTGATCACGGACGACGGCGGCCGCGTGCCGCTGCCCGCCGGGCTGTTCGATCACCCCGAGCGCCAGCAGGCGTGGTTCCGGCTCGACACCGCACTCGAGGACCTCGCGCGCGCCGCGGAGGCCGAGGCCGAGCCGCCGCCCGACGAGGAAGAGGATGGCGACGCTGGCGCGCGCGCCTCGCTCGCCGGGCTCGCACGGCGGGCACGCGAGGCGCGCGATGCGCTCGCGACGATCGCCGAGCAGCGGCAGAAGAGCCACGTCTACTGGGGCGAGGCGCGCGCGACGGGCACGTACCTCACGGCGTCGCCGATCGACGTCGCGGAGCTGATGCGCAAGCAGATCGTACGCGCGGGCCCCACCCCGGTGTTCACGTCGGCGACGCTGTCCGCCGCGGGAGAGCTGAGGTACTCGCGCGCCCGGCTCGGGCTCGACGACGCGGACGAGCTGATCGTGTCGTCGCCGTTCGACTACGGGCGCCAGGCGATGCTCTACGTCCCGCGTGATCTGCCGCCGGTCAACGACGGGTTCTCGCTCGCCGCCGCCGAGCGCGTGCAGGAGCTGCTCGCGATCACGTCGGGCCGCGCGTTCCTGTTGTTCACCAGCCACCGCGCACTGCGCGAGGCGACGGCGCGGCTCGCGCAGCTGCCGTATCCGAAGCTCGTGCAGGGCGAGGCCCCGCGCGCGACGCTCGTCGATCGCTTCCGCTCGACGCCGAACGCGGTGCTGCTCGGCACCGGCTCGTTCTGGGAGGGCGTCGACGTGCCCGGTGATGCGCTGAGCCTCGTCGTGATCGACAAGCTCCCGTTCGCGCCGCACACCGATCCGCTGATCGCCGCGCGCATGCAGCTGCGCGCCGAGGCGGGGGAGGATCCGTTCACCGCGATCCAGCTGCCCGCCGCGGCGATCGCGCTCAAGCAGGGGTTCGGACGGCTGATCCGCCGGCGTGACGATCGCGGCATCGTCGCGATCCTCGACGGTCGCATCGTGACGAAGACGTACGGGCGCGTGTTCCTCGAAACGCTGCCGATCGGGCTCCCTCGTACGTCCGCGATCGAGCAAGTTCGCCGCTGGTGGGCGGCGCCGGAAGTGGCACCTTGATCTCATGACGTCCTGGTTGCTCGTGATGCTCGGCTTCTGGGCGGGCGCGATCCCGTTCGGGGTGCTCGTCGCGCGCGGGCTCGGCGTCGATATCCGCGCGCACGGCAGCGGCAACATCGGGGCGACCAACGTCACCCGCGTCATGGGGACCGTCCCCGGCGCGTTCGTGCTCGTCCTCGACGCGGCCAAGGGGGCGCTGCCGACCTGGCTCGCCTGGCACCACGCGACCGATCCGTGGATCGTGATCGCGACCGCCGCCGCCGCGATCCTCGGGCACTGCTTCTCGCCGTTCCTCGCGTTCAGGGGCGGCAAGGGCGTCGCGACAGCGCTCGGCGTGTTTCTCGTGCTCGCGCCCGAGCTCGTGCTGTGGTCGATCGTGGTGTTCGCGATCGCGCTCAAGCTCACGCGCGTGCCCGCCCTCGGCTCGCTAGCGGCGATCGCGACGCTGGCGTCGCTGTGCCTGTTGCGCGGCGAGCCGTACACCGCGGCGCTCGCGCTCGGCACGTTCGTGCTCCTCGTCTATACCCACCGCACGAACCTCGCGAAGCTGCGCCAGCGCTGACGCATCTACCTTCGGCGCCGCTGCGCGCCCGACCTTCGTCGGGCTTGCTACCAGTCGCCGAGCGCCTCGAGTTGCTGATCGCGCACGCGCGCGAGCGCCTCGCGCAGCACCCCGACGCCGGGCACGATCGCATCCTCGCCGAGGAGGTCCGCGAGCGGTGCGAGTGCGAACCGCCGCTCGCCGAGCCGCGGATGTGGGACCTCGAGCTCGGGCGTGCGAAGGACGCGCTGGCCCCACGCGAGGACGTCGAGATCGATCAGGCGAGGGCCAAACCGCACCGCGTGCGCGCGATCGCGGCCGAGCTGACGCTCGAGCTCGAGCGTCGTCGCGATCAGCTGGGCCGGCACCATGTCCTGCGCGTGGAGCAGCACGGCCGTGTTGAGGAACGGCGGCTGCGCGGGGCCGATCGGTGCGGTGCGATACAGCGGCGCCGAGCGAACGTGGCCGAGGACGCCGAGGGCCTCGCGTGCGTGCACGAAGCGCTCGACGATCTCGTCGCGCGAGCCGATGTTGCCGCCGAGCCCGATCGCGATCGCGTCGGTCATGGCCGCGCGACGACCGGGTTGCGCAGGACGCCGATGCCTTCGATCTCGATCTCGACGACGTCACCCGGGACCATCGGCCCGACGCCGGCGGGCGTCCCCGTCGAGATCACGTCGCCGGGCTCGAGCGTCATGTACTGACTCGCGAACGAGATCAGCGTCGGCACGTCGAAGATGAGATCCGCCGTCGTCGAGTCCTGCTTGACGACGCCGTTGACGCGCGTGCGGATCGCGAGCCGCGATGGGTCGAGGCCGGGCACGATGCGTGGACCGATCGGACAGAACGTGTCGAAGCCCTTCGCGCGCGTCCACTGCCCGTCCTGCTTCTGCAGCTCGCGCACCGTGACGTCGTTGACGCACGTGTACCCGAGCACGTGATCGAGCGCCTGCTCGCGCGAGACACGCTGCGCGCGCCGGCCGATCACGACGCCGAGTTCGCCCTCGAAGTCGACGCGCTCGAAGCCGGCGGGACGTTCGATCGGAGCGCCGCTGGCGATCATCGCCGAGCGCGGCTTGAGGAACATCAGCGGCTCCTCGGGAATGCCCTTGCCCATCTCCAGCGCGTGCGCCCGGTAGTTCTGGCCGATGCCGATGATCTTGCTGGGAACGAGGTCGTACGGCTCGCGTGCTCGGTCGACGGGGACAAGCATGGGTGGAAAGGTAGGACACCTGGCCAGGCCTGTCATTGATCGATCCGTGTGCGCCTCGTACAATTTGGCCAATGGGCCGTGCTCCAAACAATGGAGCGCCACAGCGCGTATCCGCGCACGTGGTGCCGAAAGGCCCTTCCTCTCTCCCCACACGCTCCGCCTACGAAGGCGACAACGAGAACGAGCGGACCCAGCTCGAGTCGGGGTGGGAAGACGAGCACAGCACCACCGTCGCGGAGCAGGGTGACGTCGCCGAGAAGATCCGTGCGCTCGGCACCGAGCGTCCGGACCGCGCGCCACAGAAGACCGGCGTCACCGCGACGAACATGCTCGAGGAGCCGACCGTCGACGATCGGCGCGCACAGCCGGCGATCGTCGCGGCCAAGCCCTCGGCCGCGAGTGCGCGGCTGGTGATCACCGCGGGCAACGACAAGGGCAACATCCTCGCGATCCAGCCGGGCAAGACGTACACGGTCGGCCGCGCGATCGACAACGACCTCGTGCTCACCGACATCGCGGTGTCGCGCAAGCACTTCGATCTCAAGCACGAGGCGGGCGCGTGGATGCTGATCGATCGGCGGTCGGGCAACGGCACGCTCGTCAACGGCAACATCGAGGACAACGCGTTCCTGCTCGCGAGCGGCGACGTGATCGAGATCGGCAACACGGTGTTCCGGTTCGAGATGCCGGGCGGGCTGCCGCGCTCGCATCCCGCATCGGCGATGGAGACCCCCGCGACGGTGTCGCTCGATCAGTCGATGGACGCCGCGCTCGAGGACGTGCGAGGCAAGCGACCGCCGCCACCCGACGAGGACGACGAAGACGACGAGCAGTCCACGGTCGCAAGCAAGGCGTTCGACGACCCGCCGCCGCCACCTGCGCCGCCCCGCGCGCGCCCTGCGACGCAGGCGCCTCCCGCGCCCAACCTGCGGAGTCGACCGGCGACCAGCGCGCCCCCACCGCCGATCGCGCGCGCGCGGCCGGCGACCAATGCGCCGCCGCTGCCATCGCCCGTGGCCGCGAGCCCGGCCCCGCACCCGTTCAACGCGCCGTCGCCCGCGACCACGCTGCCGATGCACCCCGCGCGACTCGCGGCTCAGCAGCCGACGATCCTCGGCGACAACAAGGGACTTCCGATCGCGCCGGTGCCGCCGTCGCCCGCGACGACGATGCCGGGTCCGGGCATGCCGCCGGTGCTCTACAACAACGGCTATCCGATGGCGGCGCCGATGCAGCCGATGGGGCCCGCGCCGGCGTACGGCAACCCGATGATGCAGGGCTACGCCTCGGCGCAGCCGACGGCGGGCTCGCGTCGCACCTGGCTGCTCGTCGGCGCCGCGGGCCTCGCGGTCGCTGCCGCGATCCTGACCGTCTTGATCATCC
>DATLHR010000297.1:0-17947 GCA_035539815.1 Kofleriaceae bacterium | reverse complement strand
CGCGAGCTCCCCTTCGACCAGCCGCGCGTCCTTGCGCGCCATCTCGAGCGTCCACGACGCCGCCTCGTAGCTCCCCGACGCCAAGCGCGTGGCGCGGCCTAGCGTCGACGTTCCCGGGTTGAAGTGCTCGAACAGCCGGATCGCCTCGTCGGGCGCGAGCCCCACCGCCGCACCGAACCCGATCATGTCCGCGATCGCCGACGTGAATCCCATCAGGAAGTAATTGCCCATCAGCTTGAACGCCGCGGCCGCGTCCACGCGCTCGCCGAGGTCCACCACCTTGCCGGTCATCGGCGCGACCAGCGGCGTCACGCGCGCCACGCGCCCGCGGTCCCCCGAGAGCAGGATCAGGCCCTTCGCCTCGCGCGCGTTCTGCGGGCCCATGAACACCGGCGCGTGCACGTAGGTGACATCGCTCCGCGCCGTCCGCCGGCGTGCCCCCTCCAGCGACGTGGTCGAGTGATCGATGATCAGCACGTCCGCGCGCGGCCGCGACGCCGCGAGCACCGCATCCACGGCGGCGTCGTCCGACACCACGACGTGCACGCGCGACGCCCCGGCGATCGCCTCGGCCGGATCCTCGTACGCGCGGGCGCCGTGCGCCTCGAGCGCCTTGGCCTTCGCGGGCGACCGGTTCCACACGTGCACCTCCTCCCCGCGCCCCAGCGCCGCATGCACGAACCCCGCGCCGAGGAGGCCAGTTCCGAGGAAGGCGATCATGGGCGCAGCCTACCTCCTCGCCCGAGCCCTTGACGCCCCGGCCACCGTCGCGCTACCCACGTAGCCCCACGGGGGTTTAGCTCAGCGGGAGAGCATCGGCTTTGCAAGCCGAGGGTCAAGGGTTCAATCCCCTTAACCTCCACGTCGTCGCGAATTTTCAGCAGCTATCGGCATCTACGGGCTAGCCGGATCGTGCTCGCACCGTAGGCTGAGCCGGCTGTGCCGCACAACATCGAGCTCATCCTGACGTTCACGGGCGGGCTCGCCGCCGCGCTCGTGTTCGGTTACCTCACGGAGCGGCTCCGGTTGTCTCCCATCGTCGGCTACTTGCTCGCCGGCATCGCGGTGGGACCCTTCACGCCCGGGTTCGTGGCCGACACGTCGATCGCCGAGCAGTTCTCCGAGGTCGGCGTGATCCTGCTGATGTTCGGCGTCGGCATTCACTTCGACCTCAAGGACCT
Organism: Kofleriaceae bacterium; assembly: GCA_035539815.1. Lineage (GTDB taxonomy): Bacteria > Myxococcota_A > Polyangia > Haliangiales > Haliangiaceae > JABFXX01. Next base: position 16,766 of record DATLHR010000297.1, on the reverse strand, counting down.
GTACGCGGTCCGCAAGGTCGCGCTGCCGGGCGCGCTGCTCCAGAGCGGCGGGGCGACGTTGCTCGGGCTCGCCATGACGCGGATGTTCGGCTGGGACTTCGAGTCGGGGCTCGTGTTCGGCATCGCGATCTCGGTCGCGAGCACGGTCGTGCTGCTGCGCGTGCTCGCGGACAACAACGCGCTGCAGACGCCCGCCGGTCACGTCGCCGTCGGCTGGCTCCTGGTCGAGGACGTGCTCACCGTGGTGGCGCTGGTGGTCCTCCCGCTGGTCGTCGGCGCCGGCGCGGGGGCTGCCTCGGAGGGCGGCGTCGCCTGGCCGCTCGTGAAGGCGATGCTCAAGATCGGGGCGCTCGTCGTGTTCTCGCTGGTGGTCGGCCCGCGGCTGATCCCCATGCTCCTCGCGTACATCGCGAAGGCAGGCTCGCGCGAGCTGTTCACCCTGGCGGTGCTGGTCATCGCGCTCGGCATCGCGGTCGGCTCGGCGACGCTGTTCGGGGCGTCGATGGCGCTCGGCGCGTTCCTGGCGGGCATGGTCGTCGGGCAGTCGGACTTCAGCGCGCGCGCGGCGGCCGAGGCGTTGCCGCTCCGAGATGCGTTCGCGGTGCTGTTCTTCGTGTCGATGGGGATGCTGTTCGACCCGGGGCAGCTGCTCGATCACCTGCCGCTCACGCTGGCGACGCTCGCCATCGTCATGGTCGGCAAGTCGCTCATCGCGCTCGCGGTCGTGGTCGCGTTGCGCCGCCCCGCGCGCACGGCGATCACCGTCGCGGTCGCGCTCGCCCAGGTGGGCGAGTTCTCGTTCATGGTGGCCGCGCTCGGCCGCCAGCTCCAGGTGTTTCCTGCCGAGGCGACGCAAGCGCTCGTGGCGGTCTCGATCATCTCGATCACGCTCAACCCGCTGCTGTTCAAGCTCGTCGATCCGCTGAGCCGCCGGTTCTCGAAGCCGGTCGCGCCGGAGACCCCGGATACCGAGCATGCGGCGACCGACGACCACGTGATCGTGATCGGGTATGGCCCGGTCGGTCGCCACGTGGTCGACCTGCTGCAGGAGCACAACCTGGTCCCGACGGTGATCGAGCTGAACCTCGACGCCGTGCGCGAGCTCCGTGCGCGCGATGTTCGCGCCATCTACGGCGATGCCTCGCAGCGCGAGATCCTGGAGACCGCGGGGCTGCAGCAGGCGAGCGCGCTCGTATTCGCGTCCAATGCACCGCCCTTCGACACCATCAAGGCCGCGGTTTCGCTGAAAGAAGACCTGGCGATCCTGACCCGGACGACCTACCTGCGCGAAGCGCCGCAGCTCCGGGCCGTCGGCGCGACGGTCGTCGTCTCGGAGGCGGAGGTCGCGCTCGCGATGACCGAGAGCTTGCTGACGCGCCTCGGCGCGACGGCCGAGCAGCTCGATCGCGCGCGCGCGCGCGTGCGCAGCGAGATCGAGGCCGAGCGTCCCCACGCCTAGACGGTCCAGGGAAGCGGGCTAGGGTGAGTGATGGCTCTCCACGATCGGATCCTGCTCGCCGCAGATCTGAGCGCGCGAAGCGATCGCGCGCTGGATCGGGCGATGATGCTCGCCGCCCGTGATGGTGCCGAGCTGACCGTGCTGCACGTCATCGAGTCGGTGGCGGGCAGCCGCTATTACCCGCGCACGCACGCGCTCCCCGAGCTCGCCCGGATCGTGCGCGAGCAGCTGCGCCATGATCTCGGCGACCATGCACCGGCCGCGCAGATCCGGATCGAGGAGGGCGATCCGGCGGCCGTGATCGAGCGGGTCGCGCGCGAGCTGCAGGCGACGCTCGTGGTCGTCGGCGTCGCGCGCGTCGAGCGCCTGGGCCGGTTCGTGCTCGGCAGCTCGGTCGAGCGCCTCGTCCGTGCGATCGAAGCACCGCTGTTGATCGTGACCGATCGGCCGCGCAAGCCGTACGAGCGCATCGCCGTCACGGTCGACTTCTCGCCGGTCTCCACGCAGACAATCCGGTTGGCGGCGGCGACGTTCCCCGATCGCCGCATCACCGCGTTTCATGCCTATCAACCGCTCACGTACGGATCGTCGAACGTCCAGATGGCGATGGCCCAGTGGAGGCACGTGGCCGAGACGAAGTTCGACGAGTGGCTCGCGGAGGCGAAGCTGTCGCCAGAGGCGCGTGTGCGCGTCGTCCGCCGGATCGAGCACGGAGAGCCATCGCGGGTGATCCGCCAGGCCGCGACGAGCTCGGGGTTCGATCTCGTCGTGGTCGGGACGCGCGGCCGTGGCCGCCTGTTCGAGTTCTTCGTCGGCAGTGTGGCCAAGGAGATCCTCGCCGAGCTGCCGTGCGACGCGCTGTTCGTGCGCGATGCCAAGGCGTGACGCGGCCTCGTGGTGTGCGCGTGTGACACGGTCGTGAGAATGGCGTCGCGACGTATATCTCGCGCCGAATCGGTGCACAATCGTCCGCGATGAACCGCGATGTCGTCAGGGCGGGCGTCTGGGCGATCGTATTCACGGCGATCCTCGCGGCGCTGATCGTGATCGGTTCGCGCAACCTGGCCCACTTCGATGCGGCGCTCGTGGGCTATACGTTCGCGACGCTGTTCGCGACGTTCGGCATCACGTACCGCTATGCGATGTGGCTGCGCCGGCCGCCGACGAAGATGTACTGGCGCCGCGGCTGGCGCGCGTTCTTGTCGCCGCGCCGCCTGCCCGGAAACCTGTGGCGGTTCACGAAGCGCGCCGTCGTCGAGGTCGGTGCGAATCGCTTCATCTTCAAGCGCGACCGGATGCGCGGCCTCGCGCATCTGCTGCTGATGTGGGGCTGCCTGCTCGCCGCGGCGATCACGTTCCCGCTGGTGTGGGGCTGGATCCACTTCGAGACCGTACCGGGCCGCCTCGACACGTACCGCACGTACCTGTTCGGGTTCGCGGCCGGCGAGTTCCCCGTCGACTCGGTGCCGGCGTTCGTGATCTTCCACGGGCTCGTGTGGTCGTCCTTCCTCGTGCTCGCGGGCGTGATGCTCGCGTTCCGTCGCCGCATGCGCGATCGCGGCGCCGAGGCGGTGCAGCAGTTCGGCGAGGACGTGCTGCCGCTCGTGCTGCTCGCGGCGATCAGCGTCACCGGCCTCATGCTGACCGTGAGCTACACGTGGTTGCGTGGCTACGCGTATGACTTCCTCGCGATCCTGCACGCGGTGACGGTGATCGTGACGCTGCTGTGGCTGCCGTTCGGGAAGTTCTTCCACATCTTCCAGCGCCCGGCCCAGCTCGGCGTCGGCTTCTACAAGGATGAGGGCGCGGCCGGCGAGCAGGCGCACTGCAAGCGCTGCGCGCGCCCGTTCGCGTCGGCGCAGCTGGTGCGCGACCTGATCACGGTCGAGCGCGAGCTCGGGTTTCGCTACGAGATGACGAGTGGCGCGAGCCACTACCAGGAGATTTGCCCGGCGTGCCGGCGCGCGATGTTCGGCCTCGCGCAGGGCGAGCTGTGGACGGAGACGACCTAAGCAATGGCACGACTACCAGTCGACGATCTGGCGATCACGCGGGCCTTCGGGCCGCACCTCTCGCCGCGCACGCGCGGCACCAGCGACGAGGTGCCCGACAAGCTCGTCAAGACGCACTGCTGCTTCTGCGGTCAGCAGTGCGGCATCCAGCTCAAGGTGCGGGGCAACGAGGTCATCGGCTTCGAGCCGTGGGAGGACTTCCCGTTCAACCGCGGGATGCTGTGCCCCAAGGGCGTCAAGCGCTACCTGCAGGGCAGCCACCAGGATCGGTTGCTCACGGCGCTGCGCCGCGATCCGTCGGCGAGTGGCGGCTTTCGTCCCATGCCGTACGGCGAGGCGATCGCGGCCGTCGCGCGCGACATCTCGCGCCTACAGCAGGAGCACGGCAACGGCTCGATCGCGCTGCTCGGCGGCGCGAGCCTCACGACGGAGAAGACCTACCTGCTCGGCAAGTTCGCGCGCGTGTGCCTGAAGACGCCGTACATCGACTACAACGGTCGGCTGTGCATGGTGAGCGCGGGTGCGGCGAACAAGAAGGCGTTCGGCATCGATCGCACGACGAACCCGTGGTCGGACATGGTCGGCACCGAGGTGATCTGGGTCGCCGGCAGCAACGTCGCCGAGTGCTCGCCGATCACGACGAACTACATCTGGCAGGCGCGCGAGATGGGCGCGAAGGTGATCGTGCAGGATCCACGGATCACGCCCGTCGCGCGGACCTGCGATCTCTACCTGCCGGTGCGCCCGGGGCGCGACGCGGCGCTGTTCGCGGGCGTGCTGGCGCTCATGATCGAGCACGGCTGGATCGATCGCGAGTTCATCGAGACGCACACGGTCGGGTTCGATGCGGTCGCGGCGTACTGCAAGGAGTGGACGGTCGCGCGCACGGCGGAGGTCACGGGCGTCCCCGAGCGGTCGCTGCGCAAGGCGGCCGAGCTGTGGGGGACGGCGAAGTCCAGCTTCTTGTTCCACGCGCGCGGCATCGAGCACCACTCGAACGGCGTGCAGAACGCGCTCGGCACGATCAACCTCGTCCTCGCGACGGGGCGCATCGGCAAGCCGAAGAGCGGGTACGGCACGATCGTCGGCCAGGCGAACGGGCAGGGCGGCCGCGAGCATGGCCAGAAGTGCGATCAGCTCCCGGGCTGGCGTGACATCTCGAACCCCGAGCACCGCAAGTACATCGCGAGCGTGTGGAAGATCGAGGAGAGCGAGCTGCCGGGCCCCGGCGTCGACGCGTACGAGCTGTTTCGCAAGATCGACGCGGGAGAGATCAAGGGGCTCATCTCGGTGTGCTTCAACCCGAAGGTCTCGCTGCCCGACAACCAGTTCGTCACGCGCGCGCTCGAGAAGCTCGAGCTCTACGTGGCCGTCGACTTCTTCCTCAACGACACCGCGAAGCACGCCGATATCGTGCTGCCCGGCAGCTTGCAGGAAGAGGATGAAGGCACCGTGACGCAGGTCGAGGGACGCGTCATCAAGATCAACAAGGCCGTCGACTGTCCCGGCGAGGCGCGCCCGGACTGGCGGGTCGTCCAGGACCTCGCGCAGGCGCTCGGCCGCCCGCACGGCTTCACCTTCGACAGTCCGCGCGCGATCTTCGAAGAGCTGCGAGTCGCGAGCAAGGGCGGCGTCGCCGACTACTCGGGCATCACGTACGAGAAGATCGAGCGGCAGATGGGCGTGTTCTGGCCGTGCTACAGCGAGGATCCGAAGACCGGTGCGCCGACGCCCGAGCACCCCGGGACGCCGCGCCTGTTCGAGCCGGGCACCTACAACCCGGTGGCGAAGGGCGCCGGGCCGTTCTACTTCCCCGACGGCAAGGCGCGGTTCAACGTCGCGGACTATCGGCCCGCGGTCGATGATGCCTCCGACGACTACCCGCTGTTCTTGACCACGGGGCGCGTCGTCAGCCAGTTCCTCTCCGGGACGCAGACGCGCCGCATCGGACCGCTCGTCAAGCACTACCCGGAGCCGCGGCTCGAGCTGCACCCGCGGCTCGCCGAGAAGCTCGGCATCGCCGACGGCGACTGGGCCACCTGCGAGACCCGGCGCGGGGCGATCACGGTGCGCGCGATGGTGGTGACCACGATCCGCCCCGATACGGTGTTCATTCCGTATCACTGGCCGGGCGACAAGAGCGCCAATCGGCTCACCGTCGCCGCGCAGGATCCGATCAGCAAGATTCCCCAGTACAAGGTGTGCGGTTGCCGCGTGCGGCGCGCCGACGCACCTCCCTCCTACGCCGCCGAACGGGAGCCGCAGCAGTAATGCCCGTCCCTCAGCACCTGGAGTTCTTCGTCGATCCGAGTCGCTGCATCGGCTGCCGCGCGTGCGTCGAGGCGTGCACCGAGTGCGACACGCACCGTGGCGAATCGATGATCCACCTCGAGTACGTCGATCGCGCCGCCTCGGTGCAGACCGTGCCCGTGATCTGTATGCACTGCGACCAGCCGACGTGCGCGGAGGTCTGCCCCGCCGATGCGATCAAGCGCACGGGGGACGGCGTGGTGCAGAGCGCGCGCAAGCCGCGCTGCATCGCGTGCGGGAACTGCGTCGTCGCGTGTCCGTTCGGCGTGCCCGAGCTCTACATCGATCGCGCGATCATGATGAAGTGCGACATGTGCTACGACCGCACGTCCGTCGGCAAGAAGCCGATGTGCGCGACGGTGTGCCCGAGCCAGGCGCTGTTCTTCGGCACGCGCGAGCAGGCGCTCGCGTTGCGCCCGCAGTCGACCCCGACCAACAAGTTCCGGTTCGGCGACCAGACGATCAGCACGCGCGTCAACGTGATGGTGCCGCGGCGCGCGGTGCCGTCGGTCGTCGATGTGACCGCCGCGATGGAGGACAAGCCGAACCCACGCGGGCTGCGCTTGCCCGTGATCGACACCAGCGATCCATTCGCCGAGGTGGAGGTGTGACGCCATGACCGACGACCCCCAGGCGCGCTTCGAGCAGGATCGTGGCCTCGATCCGAGGATCGACTCGGACGCTCGCGAAGGGCTCACCGGCACCACGCGCGCCGATGTCTACGAGCCGGCGCTCGAGGCCGAGGACGTCACGCGCGCGCCCGACGACAGGCCGCTGCACGAGCAGCCGCGCTGGCGCCGCGACTTCGCGATCGACAGGCCCGAGGATCACCTGGTCGCGCGGCGGGACTTCGCGAAGTTCCTCGTGCTGACCAGCGGCGCGTTCGTGTGCGGCCAGGCGTGGGTCGCCGCGCAGAGCCTCGTGCGGTCGCGACGCGCGCCACCCGGGCGCAAGCGGATCGCGTCGCTCGCGGAGCTCCCGCTCGGCAGCGCGATGATGTTCCGCTACCCGCACGACGACGATCCGTGCCTGCTGATCCGGACGCGCGACGGGCGCCTGCTCGCGTACGACCAGCGGTGCACGCACCTGGCGTGCGCGGTGGTGCCCAAGCTCGACGAGGGCATCCTGCATTGCCCGTGTCACGAGGGCGTGTTCGAGCTCGCGACCGGCCGCAACATCGCCGGCCCTCCACCGCGGCCGCTGCCTGTCATCGAGCTCGAGCTGGTCGGGGACGAGATCTTCGCGGTCGGCGTCACGGAGCGCACGACATGAACGACAAACCACAGCGCCAGCTCACGCGCGCGCAGCGCACGACCATCGTCTATGGCGTCGTGTGCTTCGTGCTCATCCTGGTCGTGCTGCAGCTCTGGCTGTTCACCGCGACGATGAATGCGTACCTCGGCGGCGATGACGAAGTCGTGTGGCCCGGGTTGGCAGCGAGCGCGGCGTGCCTGCTGCTCAACCTCGGGCTCCTCCGCTATCTGAACAAGCGATGACGCCTCCACCGGCTGGGCTCGCCGGGATGCATCCGGCGTACTTCGCGCTCGTGATGGCGACCGGCATCGAGTCGCTGGCCTGCGAGCTGCTGGGCTTTCACGGGATCGCGGTCGCGTTGTTCGTCCTGAACCTCGGCTTCTACCCGCTGCTCTGGATCCTCACGATCGCGCGCGTGGTCCGACATCGCGATCGCGTTCGCGCGGATCTCGTGCACCACGGCCGCGCCGTCGGCTTCTTCACGATCGTGGCTGCCACCTGCGTGCTCGGCTCTCAGTGCCTGCTGATCGGTGAGAGCGTCACGGCGGCCCTCGCGTTGTGGATCGCCGGCATCGTCCTGTGGGCGGTCCTGATCTACTCCGTGTTCGCGATCCTGACCGTGAAGCCCGAGAAGCCGCCGCTCGCCGAGGGGATCCACGGCGGCTGGTTGATCAGCGTCGTCGCCGCGCAGTCGGTCAGCGTCCTCGGAGCGCAGCTCGCGCCTCACCTGGGCGAGCACGCGCCGGCGACGCTCGTGTTCTCGCTCGCGATGTGGCTCGGCGGCGGGATGCTCTATCTCTGGATCATCTCGCTCATCTTCTATCGCTACACGTTCTTCCCGATGAGCCCGTCGGATCTCGCGCCGCCGTACTGGATCAACATGGGCGCGGCCGCGATCTCGACGCTCGCCGGCACGGCGCTGGTCGGCGCCGCATCACACTCGCCCGTGGTCGCGGAGATCCTTCCCTTCGTACGCGGCCTCACGCTCATGTGGTGGGCCACGGCGACGTGGTGGATCCCGATGCTCGTCATCCTCGGCATCTGGCGCCACGTCGTGCGGAAGTTCCCGCTGCGCTACGATCCGCTGTACTGGGGCGCGGTGTTCCCGCTCGGCATGTACACGGTGTGCACCGCGCGCCTGTCGCGTGCGGTCGACGCCTCGTTCCTCGGTTCGATCTCGTCGCGCTTCGTCTACGTCGCGCTCTCGGCGTGGGTGGTCGTCGCGGTGGGGATGGTGTGGCACCTGGTGGGACGCCGGCCGCGCGGCTGAGCGAACGCATGGTTTGCGCGATTTCGGCGCAAAGGCGCGGGCACGCGGCTTGATGCGTGCTCGCGATATGCGATCGATGCTCGTCACCTGCCCGGAGTCGGCGCACCTCGAGGAGATCCGGTACGAGGATCACCCACTCGGGATGCTGATCGTGTCGTGTACGCGCTTCTCCCCGGCTTGCGCCATGACATGCGAGCGCGCGTGCGCAGCTCGCCTCGACCGGAAGCGACGCACGTCCACCGAGCTCTTCGAGGACGAGGACACGATGACGGGCGATGATACGCTGGTCCCGCTCCAGCTCTGAGTCGTATGGCCCGCCGCAAGACGCTGTTTCCCCGCGAGCACGGCGCGTACGCGCAGCTCGGGGCGCCGCTCGCCGCAGCCCTGCTGATGGCGACGCCGTCGATCCCCGCCGTGTGCCTCGCGCTCGCGGCCATCGGTGCGTTCCTCGCCAACGAGCCCCTACTCGTCGTGCTCGGGCACCGAGGGCCGCGAGCCAAGGCTGTCGACGGCGCGCGCGCGCGGAGGCGGCTGGCTCTGCTTGCGATCGTCTCCGGCGCGCTCGGCATCGCGGGGCTCGCGCTCGCGTCGCCGAATACGCGCATCGTCGCCGCGGTGGCCGCGGTGCTGCCGCTCGTGCTCGTCGGCTTCGCGGTGCGCCGCGCGCAGCACTCGCTGGTGGGGGAGGTGCTCGCCGCCGTCGCGCTCCCTGCGCTCGCCGCGCCGGTCGCCGCGGCGTCGGGCGTCGCGCCCATCGACTCCCTCCTCGCATCCTCGGCGTGGGGGCTCGGCTATGGGATGAGCGTGGTCGCGGTGCATCGCGTGATCGCGCGCCATCGGACCTCCGCGGGGACGATCGACCGCGTCCTGGCGGTCTCCGCCGTGCTCGTGGTGGCAGCCACCGCACTGCTCGCGCGGAGCCTCCCGATCGCGCTCGTGGCCCTACCGCTGCTCGCGGTGTCCGCCGTCCTGGTCTGGCATCCGCCTGCGGCGCGCCATCTGCGCGCCATCGGGGTTGGCCTGGTCTGTGCTTCGTCGGCCGCGATCGCGATCTCCGCCATCGTGGTGTGAGAAGTCCGCAGGCCTTGCGCAAACGGCGCTGCCACGCGAACGGCTTGCGCGTTTTCGTCGTCGAGGCGGATTACCCCGATGCCTCCCCAACCGGTCCGTGAGACGGCCGAACCATTGCTCGATGCTGAGAATCCTCGTGGTCGACGATGAAGTTGCCATTCAGGGCGCGATGCAGCGCGTGTTCCGCAAGTATCGCGACCGTCTGGACCTGCAGTTTGCCTCGCACGCGGCGGCGGCCGTCGAGCTGATGGCGCACGCGGAGTTCGATGTCGTGATCAGCGACATGCAGATGCCCGGCGAGAACGGCCTCCAGCTGCTCCAGCGTGTGACGGCGATGGACCCATCGATCTACCGGGTGCTGATGTCGGGTGGCCTCGCCCCCGAGATCGAAGCCCAGGCGCAGACCATCGCGCACGCGGTGATCGAGAAGCCGTGTCCGTCGTCGATGCTGCTGTCGCTGTTCGCGCGCCTCGAGGAGGTCATCCGTCAGATCGCCGGCACGGTCGCGGATGCGCACCTCGCGCGGCTGCAGCGCGCGCCTCGCTTCAGCTACTGCGTGTAGTGCTGAGCGCGAGCCACTCGTCGACGCGGTCGCCGAGCCCGGCGCGCTGGAGCGCGAGGCGGTCGATGTGGTTCTCGCCGCGGTGGTGACCGAGCGCGTCGGCGACGTGGACGGCGGCGGCGGCGAGGAGGTTCGCGGGGGCCGCGCGGTCCGGCGTGTGGTGGTGGCGCACCACGTCGGTGATCTCGGCGGGGAGGCCCCAGAGCTCGAGCAGGCGGGCGCCGAGGTCGGCGTGGGTGCTGCCGAGGAGCTCGCACTCGGTGGAGATCTGGTAGCCACCCTCGTGCGGTCGCACCTCGGAGAGGTAGCGCTCCCCCATGCCGAAGAAGAGGGCGACGTGGCCGACGTCGTGAAGCAGCGCGGCGGCGTAGACCGTGCTCCGCAGGGGCGCCGGCACGAACGCTGCGGCGAGACGGGCGGTGCGGCGTGCGCTCGCCTGCAGCCGGCCGAAGGCCTCCTCGTGATCCGGTGATGCGAGCGACGTGAACGCCGTCGAGGTCGCGGCTAGCTGCCGCAAGCGCGCCGAGCCGAGGCGGCCGATGGCGTCTCCGATCGAGCAGGTCCTGGCCGAGCCGAAGTACGGGAAGTTCGCGACCTGCAGCACCTTCGCCGAGAGCCCCGGATCGCGCTTGATGATGTGCGAGAGGTCATCGACGTCCGCCGACGACGCGAGCGCCGCGTGGAGCTCGTCGACGATGCTGCGAGGTGAGGGCAGGCGGTCGAGGCCGGCGATCGCGGCGGTGACGCCTGCGTCGAGCGAGGTCGACCGCAAGACGAGGCCGCGCTCGATCGCGGCGCGCAGCGCGGCCGCCTCGCAGGGCTTGCCGAGCAGCTGGTGCGAGGCGGGCAGCACGCGGACGATCGCGTCGCTATGCGCGTGACCGGAGAGCACGATGCGCGCTGCGCCGGGGCACCGCTCGCGCACGGAGGTCAGGAACGACGCGCCATCCATGCCGGGCATCTGGATGTCGGAGACGACGACGTCGGCCGGCTGCCGCTCCAGCTCCGCGAGGCCCGCCGCGCCGCTCGTCGCGAACACGAGGTCCCAGCGCTTGCGCTCGCGGTACAGGAGGTTCTGCAGGCCGGCGAGGATCGCCGGCTCGTCGTCGACGAACAGGACGCGTGGCTTGGTGGTCACGCTGCGTCTCTCGCTCGCGCCGCCGAGGCGTGCGGCAGCCGGATCGTGAACGTGGTCCCGCTCGGCGAGCTGCGGACGTCGATGTGGCCTCCGTGCTTGTCGACGATGACGGTGTGCGCGATCGCGAGGCCTTGGCCCGTGCCCTTGCCGAGCTCCTTGGTCGTGAAGAATGGCTCGAAGATCTTGTCGAGGTGCTCGGGCGCAATGCCGCAGCCGTCGTCGCTGATCTCGATCGCGACCTCCTCGTCGAGGAGCGCCGTGCGCACCGTGATGAGGCCGCGGCGCTCGGTGCCCGCGACCGCGGTCTCGATCGCGTGGGCGGCGTTCACGATCATGTTGAGGACGACCTGGTTGATCTCCCCGATGCTGCACGCGACCGGCGGCAGCTCGGCGAGCTCGACCTTCACGTCGGCGACGTACTTGTACTCGTTCTTGGCGACGGTGAGCGTCCCGAGGATCGCGCGGTTGAGGTCCGCCTCCGCGTGGGCCGCGCGGTCCGAGTACGAGAACTCCTTGAGGGCGCGGACGATCGAGCTGACGCGCTCGAGACCTTCGAGGGCCCGGCGCGCCGCGAGCGGGATCTGGTCGACGAGATAATCGACGTCGCCGGCCTCCTCGCACGCGGCCACGGCCGCGGCCAGGGCGTCGCCCGCGAGGCGGCCCGCGACGGCGTCGGCGAACAGTTCGCGATAGCCGCCGAGGACCCCGACCAGGTCAGTGCCCGCATCGACGAGGAAGACGCAGCTGTCGCTCGCGAACTGCACCGGCGTGTTGATCTCGTGCGCGATGCCGGCCGCGAGCCGACCGATCGACTCGAGGCGTTGGGCCTGGCGGAGATCGATCTCCATCTGTGCCCGTCGGGTCAGCTCCTCGTCCAGCTGCGCCGTGCGCTGCGCGACCCGCGCTTCGAGCTCCTCTTCGGCGGCGCGCAAGCGCTCGACCGTCTGCTGGAGCCGCACGCGCTCGTCCTCGAGCTCGGTGAGCATCGAGTTGAACGCCGCCGCGAGCGTGCCTACCTCGTCGTGCGAGTCGATGTTTGCGCGCGACGAACGCGAGGCAGGGTGCGTGACCGTGGACGCCACCGAGGCGAGGGCGCGGAGGCGCTCCGTGAGCGAGCGTGCGATGATCCACGCCAGGCAGCCGCCGACGAGCATGACGGCCATCGCCATGGCCACCGCCCGGATCGCGGTCCAGCGCGTCTGCTCGCGGCCGCGTGCATTCGAGAGCTCGACCACGAGCGTCCCGCGCGCTCCGTCGCTCGCCGCGATGGGCTCGACGAGGCAGATCCGGTCGCCGAGCTGAAAGATCCTGCGGGCCGCGACGCCGGCGCGTGCCTGCTCGACCCACGCGCCGGGTGCGCCCGAGGAGAACAGCGTGGTGCCAACGCCATCGAACAGCACCGTGGCGGCGAGGTCACGGTCCACGTCGAGCGCTCGGAGGAGCTCCGCGGCGGTCGCGCGATCGGAGGAGGCGACCGCGGACCGCAGCTCGCGCCCGAGCAGGGCTCCGTAGGTCTCCATCCGCGCGTGCTTCGCGTCCGCGAGCGCCTCGACGTGACGCGAGGGAAAGTAGAGCGCGAGGAAGGCGATGATCGCGACCATCGAGGCCAGCGTGAGGCCGACGAGCTTGGTCCGGATCGATGTCCGCGGGAACACACGGAATGACTCGGCCGCAGGCCCGGATCGTTGAGGCGATTCGTCGCGATCCCCGCCTGCGGCCGGGCTCGATCCCGGCCACCTTGGCCCACACACCGGCACGCGCCGGGTGCCGCGGCGCCCAGGGGGCGCTCCGTTCGCAGGGAGTGCGATAGTGTCGAGGCGTGGCGACGTCGCTCCCGACCTTCTCGCGCGGTCTCAAGCTGGTGCGGCTCGGAGTCATCGCGATGCTGGTGCACGTCATCGGATCGATCGTGCTCGTGGTCATGGCGTTCGCCGGAGATGGCGGGCAGTGGCTGGCCGACTGGACGCGCTATCTGCTGCTCCTGAACATCGGCGCGGTCGGAGCCATGTTCCTCGGCGTCGCGAGCTCGTTGCCGGAGCTGGTGCGGTCCCGCACGAGCACCACGTCGGTGGCCCTGGCCGCAGTCGCATTCGCGATCGCGACGGGTGCCCTCGCTTGGCACTACCACCTGCTCGTGAAGTTCTACGAGCTCGCGACGGCGCGTTTCACCCTGGACGTCGTGGAGCTTCGCGCGGCCCAACTCGAGGATCTCGCGGAGCAGCTCCAGTCCGGCCTGACGCTCGCGATCCGGGACATCGCATACGGAGCCGGGCTGTACTTCGTGACCACGACCGTGAAGGCATCGGCCGCACTCAACGATCAGCTGGCACTGCGAGACCGCGCGGCCAGCATGAGCCGCGCGGTGCTGGTGCTGGTCGTCGGTGACCTCTTCTACCAGCTGGTCCTCGCGGAGGGCGTCAACGTGGGGCTCGCGATCACGGGCGTGCTCGCCTCTCTCGCGATGCTGGCCTACTGGGTCTGGCTGCACGGGAGACTGCAGCGGTTCCTCTTCGATTCGTCGTGGTTCGTCAACCAGCCGCACAACCTCCCCGGCGCGACGGTGGTGAAGCTGCCCGGAGAACCGCCCGCGCCGCGGGTCTCGCGGCCGTCGATGCCAAAGGTCGCGCCCCACGTGGCGCCGCAGGTCGCGACCGAGGAGCCCGCACCTCGGCCCTCGCAGCCGGCGCCCTTGATCGTCGTGGCGCAGCCGACCGCGCCGACCCCGCGCGCTGCGAGCGCCTCCGAGGGCGACACGCCCGGCGACGGCCCGCGGTTCCTGCGTTGACCTAACAATTCGACGAGTTGCGGGGGTGGCGCGGCGTCGCCACATCGATAGTCATGTCGAAGTCCCTCCCGGTCGTAGCGATGCGCAATGGCGTGCTGTTCCCCGGCACCAGCCTCCCCATCACGGCAGCTCGCGCCCCGACGCTCAAGGCGATCGAGGTCGCGCTCCGCGATCCCGAGCACAAGGTCTTCGTCGTCGGTCAGCGCGAAGACACCGAAGAGGTCGCACCCGACGGGCTGTACACCGTCGGGACGATCGCGAAGCTGACCTCCGTGCAGCGCGGGCTCGGCGGAATTCGCGTCGCGCTCGAGGGCGAGGAGCGCGGCGTCGCCATCCGCGTGACCCCGCAAGAGGGCTACCTGGTCGCGGCCGTCGGGCCGGCCGTCGAGCTGGAGCCGCTCGATCCGAAAGACCCGACGTTCGTCGCTCTCTATCGCGAGGTGACGCAGCGGGCCGCGGAGCTCGCGACCAAGCGCGGCGTCCCCGAGGAAGCCGTCGCTCAGATGATCGCCCAGATCAAGGCCCCGGGGCAGCTCGCCGACCTCGTCGCGGGCTACCTCGACGCGCCCGTCGCGGAGCGGCAGGCCCTGCTCGAGGCGCTGGCGATCGATGATCGGCTGCGCCGCGTGCTGATCCTCGTGCAGCGTCAGATCGCGGTGCTGTCGGCGCAGGAGGAGATCCAGTCGAAGGTGAAGGAGGAGCTCGGCGAGCGGCAGCGCGAGCACTACCTGCGCGAGCAGATGCGCGCGATCCAGAAGGAGCTCGGTGAGGGCGACGAGGCCGGCGATGCCGCGCTCGCCGAGCTCGAGGCCAAGCTCGACAAGCTGCCGCTACCCGCGGAGGCGCGCAAGGAGGTCTCGCGCGAGTGGGCGCGGCTGTCTCGCATCGGCCGCGAGTCGGTCGAGTCGCAGGTGATCCGGACGTACCTCGAGACCATCGCGGAGCTGCCGTGGGGCGTGCGCACCGACGAGGTGCTCGACATCCAGGCCGCCGCGAAGATCCTCGACGAGGATCACCACGGCCTCGGCGACGTGAAGGATCGCGTGCTCGAGTTCCTCGCGGTGCACCAGCTCGCGAAGGGCAGGGACGTCCGCGGCGCGAGCAACAAGGGCCGCATCCTGCTGTTCTCGGGGCCACCCGGCGTCGGCAAGACGTCGATCGCGAAGTCGATCGCTCGCGCGATGGGGCGCAAGTACGTCCGCATCGCGCTCGGCGGCGCGCGCGACGAGGCCGATATCCGCGGCCATCGCCGCACGTACATCGGCGCGCTGCCCGGCCGGATCCTCGCCGGCATGAAGCAGGCCGGCAGCATGAACCCCGTGTTCCTGCTCGACGAGGTCGACAAGCTCGGCGTCTCGTACCAGGGCGATCCGGCGAGCGCGCTGCTCGAGGTCCTCGACCCCGCGCAGAACGACTCGTTCACCGATCACTACCTCGGCGTGCCGTTCGATCTGTCGCAGGTGATGTTCATCGCGACGGCGAACTTCCTGCAGAACATCTCGGGGCCGCTGCTCGATCGCATGGAGGTCGTCGACTTCGCCGGGTACACCGAGCGCGAGAAGCTCGAGATCGCCAAGCACTACCTGGTGCCGCGTCAGGTGAAGGAGAACGGCCTGACGGTCGATCAGCTCACCCTGACCGACGACGCGGTGCGCGAGGTGATCACGGCGTACACGCGCGAGGCCGGCGTACGGCATCTCGAGCGCGAGCTCGGGCGGCTGGCGCGCAAGGTCGCGCGGCGGATCGCGGCGAAGGAGGTCGAGCACGTGACGATCGATCGCCCCGACGTGCGACCGTTGCTCGGGCGTGCGCGCGTGCGGCCCGAGCAGGCCGCGCGCGAGGACCAGGTCGGCATCGCGACCGGCATGTACTACACGCCCGCGGGCGGCGACATCATGTTCGTCGAGGCGGCGCCGATGCGCGGCAAGGGAGACCTCATCCTCACCGGCCAGCTCGGCGACGTGATGAAGGAGTCCGCGCGCGCCGCGTGGACGTTCGCGCGGGCGCACGCGGACTGGCTGTCGATCGATGCGCGCGTGTTCGAGCGCGACGTGCACGTCCACGTGCCCGCGGGCGCGATCCCGAAGGATGGTCCCTCGGCGGGCATCGCGATGGCGACGGCCATGGTGTCGGCGCTGTCGGGGCGCCCCGCGCGTCACGACGTCGCGATGACCGGCGAGATCACGCTGTCGGGACGCGTGCTGCCGATCGGCGGGCTCAAGGAGAAGGTCCTCGGTGCGGTGCGCGCGGGCATCACACACATCGTGATCCCGCGCGACAACGAGGCCGATCTCGACGACCTGCCGGCCGACGTGCGCGAGAGCCTGGCGGTGTCGGCGGTCGACACGCTCGCGGAGGCGCTGTCGATCACGCTGCGAGACACCACGCTGCGCGACGGGCGCCTGTGGTTCGGCGACGCGCATCCGCCCGAGGAAGGCCGCCTCGCGCACTAACGTGTAGCATCGCGGCAGATGGCCAAGGCGCTCGCAGCTGGTCTCGCACTCGGACCCGACGGCAAGCCGCGTTGCTTCTGGGGCGTGTCCGCCGCGGACTACGTGCCGTATCACGACCGCGAGTGGGGCTTCCCCGTCGTCGATGACAAGCGGCTGTTCGAGAAGCTGTGCCTCGAGGGCTTCCAGGCCGGGCTGTCGTGGCTGACGATCCTGCGCAAGCGCGAGGCGTTCCGGGCGGCGTTCGCGGGGTTCGACTTCGCGAAGGTCGCGCGGTTCGGCGCGCGCGACGTGACGCGGCTCCTCGGTGACGCGGGCATCGTGCGTCACCGCGGCAAGATCGAATCGACGATCAACAACGCGCAGCGCGCGCTCGAGCTCGTCGACGAGATGGGCTCGCTCGCGAAGTACGCGTGGAGCTTCGTGCCGCCGCCGGAGGAGCGCCCGCGCAAGCT
>DATLHR010000296.1:0-6046 GCA_035539815.1 Kofleriaceae bacterium | reverse complement strand
GCGAGGACGATCATCGAGAGGGTGGTCGAGAGCTTCATGGCGGGATGAGTCTCATGAGTTCCCCTGGGCGCGCCACCCAAAACCGAGCCGGCTCAGACCGGTTCGGACGTGGTGCCGTGTTACGAGATCTGGCTGGTGCCGGACCCTGCCCATCCCACGGCTCGCGCTGCGGCGATCGCCGACGTGGGGCGCGCGATCGCGATGGCGACCGGCGGCGCACTCGCCTTCGCGCCCATCGAGTACGCGCTGACGCTGTGGTCGTACGCGGGCACGGTGGGGATCGCGACCAAGCTGCGGCTCGTCGCGCTGGTGGCGACGCTCGCGCTGTGGCTGTGGCTCGCGCTCGCGGTCGGCCTCGCCGCCGTCCTGCTCGCCGCGCGCCTCGTGCGTACGCAGCTCGACCCGCGCGCCCGGCGAGCGCCGGGGTGGTTCGCCGCGGCGCCGCTCGTGGCTGGCGTGCGGCGCGGCGTGCCCGCGCTGTGGGCGACGGTGGCCGTGGCCGGGCTCGGTGTCGTCGCCATGCAGCGCGGCGCGGTGTGGGCGATGAAGACGTTCAAGGAGCCGCAGCTGACCGCGGCGCTGATCGCCGCGATCGCGCTGCTCGTCGCTGGCGGTGCGTTCGCCCTGCGGCGCGCGGTGCTCGTCGCGGTCACCGCAGGTGCCGACGTGCTCGCCCCCGTGCTCGGCCGCGCGAACACGCTCGGGCGCTGGCGGGCCGCGGGCGTCGCCCTCGCGGGGCTCGTCGCCGGTGCGCTCGTCGCGTGCTGGTATGCGTTGCCGCAGAGCCGCTCGGTGCTGCCGGTCCGGCTCGTGATCAGCGCGCTCGTCGTCGGCCTCGGCATGGGACTCGGTGCGCTCTACGTGCCGCGCGTCCGGCGAGCGCGGCGGTTCGCGCCGTGGGTCGCTGCAGGCGCGTTCGCGCTGGTGGCCTCGACGCTGGTGTGGTTCGGTGCGGATCTCGAGACGCGTTACGTCGCGATCACGGCGTCGCCCGCGCTCGACAAGCTGATCGGCTCGGTGCGCGCCGCCAACGACCTCGACGGCGACGGCTTCGGCTCGGTGCTCGGCGAGAACGACTGCGCCCCCCTCGACGGCAGGATCAACCCGGGCGCGATCGAAAAGCCCGACGACGGCATCGATCAGGACTGCGATGGTCGCGACCTCACGTGGTCGATGCTCGTGCCGCCGCCCGGGCCGACGAAGCCGGTGCCCGACGCGTTCAAGCGCGACTGGAACGTCCTGCTCCTCACGATCGACACCGTGCGCTACGACCGGACCACGTTCGGCGGCTACGCGAAGCAGTCGAACCGCAACACCACGCCGCGGCTCGCCGAGCTCGTCGAGCGCTCGACGTCGTTCACGTGGGCGCAGGCGCCGTCGGCCGGCACGATGGCGTCGATCCCGGCGATCCTGACCTCGAAGTTCTTCCACTCGGGCATCGCGCTGCAGGACCGGCCCGGCGGCATCCCGCCCAAGCTGCTCCCCGAGAACACCACGCTGCCCGAGATCATGAAGCGCAAGGGCTACTACACGGGCGCGATCGGGACGCACGAGTGGTGGACGGACTGGGGCTTCGAGCAGGGCGTCGACGAGTACGACAACACGCTCGGCAAGGACCACAACCCGTTCGACTCGACGGCAGACAAGGTCACAGATCGCGTGCTGGCGTGGGTGTCGCGGCAGCAGAACAAGAAGTGGTTCATGTGGGCGCACTACCTCGACCCGCACGGCCGCTACGTCGCGCACCCGGACGTCGTCGACTACGGCTCGAGCGAGCCCGACCTCTACGACGCCGAGCTGCAGTGGACCGATCAGCAGATCGGGCGCCTGCTCGACGAGCTCAAGCGCCTCCCGAGCACGCGCAACACGATCATCGTGATCACCAGCGATCACGGCGACAGCATGGGCGAGCACAACGTGCCGCTCGGCACGCACGGCATCGCGCTGTACCGCGAGCTGTTGCACGTGCCGCTCATCATCTACGTGCCCGACAACATGCCGCGCATCGTCGGCGGCGCGGTGAGCCCGCTCGATGTGGTGCCGACGATCGCCGAGCTCGTCGGCATCGACGTCCGTGACCTGACGTTCGAGGGGCGCAGCCTCGTGCCGCAGGTCTTCTACGGCCTCGAGGATGCCAAGCGCGTCGTGTTCGCGGAGACCAATGCACCGACCCGGCAGCGCGCGGCGATCTCCGCCGACTGGAAGCTCATCTACTACCTCAAGAGCAACCTGTACGAGCTGTTCGATCTGAAGGCGGACCCGTGGGAGAAGCACAACCTCGCGCCGCAGAACCCGCCCGCGCTCGCCGAGATGAAGAACGTGCTGCAGCTGTGGCTCACGCGGGTGATGAACGCGCGCGACCCGCTCTACAACCAGGCGTTCCGTCAGATCGCGGATCTCGTGCTGTCGGCGGCGCCCTCGCCGAGCGTGAAGACCGAGGGCCAGTCGATCGGCGGCGGTAGCATCGAGGTGCTCGGCCTCGAGCCCGTCACGCCGGGCGCGCTGGTGCCGGGTAAGAGCGCCGAGATCTACGTCTACTTCCACGTCAAGCAGCCGATCACGGCGGCCTATCGCCTCGGCCTCGCGATGTGGCCGCTCGGCGCGGCGCTCACCGATCCGGCGCCAGCGTCGACGATTCGGCTCGCGCCACGGCTCACCGGCGACGGCGCGCTCGCGACCGATCAGTGGCGCGCGGGCGACTACATCCGCGAGAAGTTCACACTCCAGGTGCCTCCGACGTGGACCGGCGCGGCCGTGGTCGCGCTCGTCCACGCCGAGACGGCAGGTCTACCGGTGAGCGCCAGGGGCGTGACGCCGACCAACGATCACACGCTCGCGATCCTCGGCACCCTGCCGCTCGCTCCCGCCGCCGTCCCGACGCCATGACGGTGCGCCGCCTCCCGCTCGCGATCGCCGTGTGGTGCGTCCTCGCGGGGGTGTTCCTGGTGGTCACCGGGCGCGAGCGCCCGTACGGCGACGCGCGCATCGTGTACGAGGTCGCCGACGCGATGGAGCATGGCTCGATCGCGATCAAGACCGCGTGGGAGCCGATGAGCCACAAGGGCCCCGATGGCAAGGTGTACAGCCAGTACGCGCTGCTGCCGTCGCTCGCGCAGGTGCCGGCGCGGCTCGTCTACTCGGGGGTGTGGAGCAAGCGCGAGAGCGACAAGCCCGCGGCGAAGCTGACGCTCGTGCTCACGTCGCACGTGTCGACGGCGTTCGCGGCCGCGCTCACCTGCGCGCTGCTGTTCGCGGTCGGAGCGCGTCTCGCGCGGCGCCGCGCCGCACTCGTGGCGACCGCGATGGTCGCGTTCGGCAGCCTGGTGTTCGTCTACGCGCGCTATCCGATGAGCGAGGCCGTCCAGGCCGCGTGCGTGATGGGCCTCGTCTACGAGCTGGTGCGCATCGTGCGCGGCGAGCACGCGCTCCGTCGCGGCGTCGCGCTCGGTGCGTGGGCGGGCGCCGTGGTCAACGCGAAGTCGGTGCTCCTGCTCGGCGTCGCGGGCGGCGTGATCGCAGCGGCCATCCTCCTCCGCGAGCGGGCCGCGCTCAAGCGGCTCGCGCTCGGCGCCGTGCTCGGCGGCCTGCCCTGGCTGCTGATGCTGCTCGCGTACAACCACGCGCGGTGGGGCTCGCCGTTCGACACCGGGTACGGCGAGACGCTCGGCCTCATGCGCGAGAGCATCCCGACCGGTCTGCTCGGCCTGCTGCTGTCACCGGGCAAGGGCCTGCTCTGGTTCTCGCCGGTGATCCTGTTGTCGGTGATCGCGCTCGCGCGTGGCTGGCGCGATCACCGCGCGCTCGTCATCGTCGTGCTCGCGGTCGTCGTCCCCCCGCTCGTGTTCTACGCGCGGTTCCTGTCGTGGTCGGGCGACTACTGCTGGGGCCCGCGCTACCTCGTGTACGCGATCGCGCCGCTGTCGATCTTGCTCGCGCCGTGGCTCGAGCAGCTCGCGTGTCGCGTGCGGCGCTGGCTGGTGCGGGTCGTCGTCGCCGCGAGCGTCGTCGTGCAGTTGCTCGGCGCATCGCTGTTCTGGGATCACTGGATCCGTCTGTCGCGCGAGGCGCGCCTCGAGTGGCTCGGCAATCCCAATCGGCGCGGCGCCGCGATCGCCGAGGCAGGCCGCGGCCACTGCGATTCGTGCTTCGAGGACATGTACGGCCACCAGTGGCTGCCGCCGTTCTCCCCGATCGCCGGCCACGCGTGGCTGCTCGCCCATGCCCTGCCCGGAGACTCGTGGGAGGACGCCCGCGCCAGCGCGCCGTGGGGACGCTACACGACGCTGCCGCTCACCCGCGCTCGCTCGATCTACGAGGCGGTGCGCTTCGACTGGTGGGCGCTCGACGCCTCGGGTGACACCGCGCCGGTCGCGATCGTCTACGTCGTGTTCGCGGGTGCGTTGCTCGCCACCGGCATCGTCGTGCTGCGGCGTCGCCGCGAGGAGGAAGCATGAGGCTCGCGATCGTCGGCGTGCTGGTCGCCGCGTGCGGTGCGCCGCACGACTCCACCCGCACCGACCCGCCGCGCAACGTCGTCACTACGACCACCGTGCACGTCGCGCCGACCGATCCGTTCGGCTGGATCGGCTTCGCTCCCTCGGCGACGAACGACAGCGATGTCCCGTCCTACCTGCCAAGGCACGTCCGGTATCCGCTCGTGCTCGCGGGCGACGCCACGCGGAGGCCCTACGGCGAGGTCAGGCTGCCGCTGCCCGCCAGTGGTCGGGTGGTGGCCGTCGGCACCAGCGGCGGCGGTTCGACGTACACCGCGCACGCTTCGATGACCGTGCCCTTCGGGTGCGACGGCAACACGCTCGAGGTGACGCCGTTCACCGGTCGTCCGCTGCCCCCCGGCCCGGCGTGGGTCCTGCCGGCCGGCGCGCCGTCGACCTGGTCGCCGCAGGGTCATGCACCGCGCGTGGTCTCGGCGACGTCCGATCGCGCGCGCTTCGAGCTCGGGCCGCTCGAGATCGAGCTCGTGCGACGAACGCCGAGTGAGGGCGACCTCGTCGTGAAGCGCGGCACCCGAACCGTCTACTCGGCCGAGTTCACCCGCACCGCGATCGATGGCGCCGACCCTGCGAGCCTCACCGTCGACCTCCTCGATCGCGACACCCCGGGCATTCCCTCCCCGATCGGCGGTTGGACGATCGCTCCCGGCGGCCCGATCCTCGTCGTGTTCCACACGCCGAGCTGGGAGGGCTCGCACCTCACGGCGCTGCTCGTGGATGACGAGCACGCGAACGCAGTACTCTCACTCGCGCAGTACCTCTACCGCTGCGCGTTCTGACCGTGTTACGCCCTCCGCATGGAGCGCATCGTCCACGTCTGCAACGGTGACTTCACCGCCGACCAGCTCTCGCTCGCCGAGCTGCCCGGCGAGATCCGCGTCTGGGCCGACGCGCTCGACCAGGGCCCGGTGCTCCCCGTCGACGACACCGAGCACTACCGCCGCCGGGGCGAGTTCTGGTCCACGCTCGGGTTCGCCGACGCCGCCGGCCGCCTCGCCACCTACGACCGCGACCTCGACGAGGCCGCCCGCGCCGAGGAGCTCATCCTCTGGTACGAGCACGACCTGTTCGACCAGCTCGCGCTCGTCCGCATCCTCGCGCGGCTCGCGCGCCGCGGCCTGCCGCAGACCCTCACCATCGTCTCCATCGATCGCCACCCCGAGGTCCCCAACTTCCTCGGGTTCGGGCAGCTCCAGCCCCACCACCTCGCCGAGCTGTGGCCGCGCCGCACGCCGCTCTCGCGCGACGCGATCGACGAAGCCATCACCGCCTGGATCGCGCTCACCTCCGCCGATCCGCGCGCCCTTCCCTTCCTCGTCCGCCGCATCAAGGCCCTCCCGTTCCTCGCCGGTGCGCTCGAGCGCCACCTCGAGGAGTTCCCCGATCCGACGAGCGGCCTGTCGCGCACCGAGCGCCAGATCCTCGCCGCCATCGCGCGCGGCGAAGGCACGCCCGACGCGCTCATGGCCGCGTCGCAGGCCAACGATCCGCGCTACCCGCTGACCGACGTCCTGCTCAAGGCCACGCTCGACACC
>DATLHR010000295.1:0-27141 GCA_035539815.1 Kofleriaceae bacterium | reverse complement strand
GGGTGGGGGCGTGGACGCGATGGGCGAGGGTGGCGGTGTCGCGATCGTCGGAGCCGGGCTCGCACTGGCGCGCCGCTGCGCGAGCTTGGCGAACATGTCCTCGCTCTCGGGCGTGAGGCGCTTGATGGCGAGCTTGATGCCGGGCCGGCCGAACGGGTTCGCGGGGGACGCCCAGGCCTCCTGGACGACGCACAGGCCACGCAGCATCGGCGTGCGATCGGCCAGGTTGATCGAGAACGGCGTCTCGAGGCCGATCGGGCGCTGGTTCAGCGTCGCTACGAAGAAGGAGGACTCGTCACAGAACCGGTAAAAGCTCTCGACGAACTGATCCTTCGTCGTGCACTTGGTCGCCACGCACAACGCTTTCGACATACCCGCAGCACCATCCTAATGGACGCTCTTACGCGATCCAATGTGCGCACAGGTGGTCACCAGACGATCGTGCCTTCGTCCGTGTCTTGGCCGCCGAGGATCGTGGTGTCGATCATCTTCGTTTTGTTCTTCGGACCGACCGCCTTGATCTTGTGCGGCCCGGGGGCGAGCGGAAGCCGCCACATGGGCGTCGTGCCGATGTACTGGCCGTCGATGTAGATCGACGTCTTCACGTTCGGCTTCTTCGAGTCGTCGATGTTCGACTTGATCGTCAGGTACCCGAAGCGAGAGATCGCCGTGATGTCTTCCTTCGACATCGACTCGTTCGCATCCACCGGCACCGGGCGAGGCGCGGCGTCCGGCGGCGGCGCGGTCACGACGGGCTTGGTCTCCGGGTTGTCGTCGGACCCGAGCACCACCCACGCGAGGACGCCGATCCCGACGAGCCCCGCGAGCGCGAGCACGGCGTAGAGCATGGTCTTGCGGCGATGCGCTCCCAACAGATCCGTGTCGGGATTCGCCATCCACGAGTCGACCGGCACGTTCATCGAGAAGTCGAGCACGCCCGGCGGCAAGGGCGGCAGCGCCGGCGTCTGGTCGAGGCCGTTCATGCGCTCGACCTTGCCGGTGCCCTCGTGGACGATCATCGACGGCACGTGGTCCATCGACTGGGCGCTCGGGCGCAGCATGCCGCCGAGCTCGCCGCTGCGCTGAGGAAGGGGCGGCGGCACCGGCGGTGGCTTCGCGATGGCCTGCGACGACTTCGGCTGGGGCGCAGGCGCGGGCGCCGGCTCGTCGGCGGCCTTGAGGATCTCGTCGCGCGTCGCCATCTCATCGGTGAAGTCCTTCGCCAGCATCCGCGCGAGCTCGTCGGGCGTCGCCGGTCCACCGAGCGTCGCGACCGACTGGCGCAGCGCATTAGCGAACATCTGCGCGCTGGCGAACCGACCGTTCGGATCGCGCGCCATCGCCTGCACGAGCGCCGCACGCATGCCGGGCGGGATATCCGGGCGACGCTCGCGGATGTCGGGGATGGCCTCCTCCGTGATCGCCTTGAACGTGAGGAAGTCCGAGTCGCGGTGGAACAGGCGCTTGATCGCCAGCATCTCGTACATGACGATCGCGAGCGCGAACACGTCGCTGCGGCGATCGAGCGGCTTCCCGAGGATCTGTTCGGGCGACATGTACGCGTTCTTGCCTTTGACCGTGCCGGTGCGCGTGCGCGAGTTCGCACCGCGCGCCTTCGCGATGCCGAAGTCGAGGACCTTCACGAGCCCGTCGCCGCACACCATGATGTTCGGCGGCGAGACGTCGCGGTGGACGACGTTGAGTAGCTGGCCGTCGGGGCCTCGCGCCTCGTGGGCCGCGTGTAACCCCTCGCACGCCTGGATGATGATGCCCGCGACCATGCGGAGGTCGAGCATCTTCCCGGCCTTCGACAGCCGGGTCATCATCCGCGACAGCGGGACACCATGGAGGTACTCCATGGCGATGAACCACGTGCCGGCGTACTCGCCGAACGCGTACACGTGACACACGTTCTTGTGGATCAGCTGGCTCGCGAGATCCGCCTCGTCGCGGAACATCGTGACGAAGTGATCATCCTCGGCGAGGTGCGGCAGGATGCGCTTGAGCACGAGCACGTCCTGCGGGCTCGTCTTGCCGGCGGGACGCGCCAAAAAGATCTCGGCCATCCCGCCGGTCGCGAGCTTCGCGATCAGCTGATAGCTGCCGAAATCCCTGGCGTCGTGCGGGACGAGTGTTCCCGCCGGAATGCTCACGTTGCCTATTATGCCCCAGGGATTCCCGCGATTTAAGGCCGAGCTGCCACAGACCGATCAGATCGCGGGCACATCGACCGACACCGGGCTGCCCGGCTACCGCGCCACGCGTAAGGCAAATGACCTGAAATCCCCACGTCGCTCCGCTGCGCTGCGCGATTTCGTCGAGGTGCCTCCTCAGCGCTGCGCCACGGGCGGCGGCGGTACGACGTAGTCAAAATAGGCACTCGGCTCACCGGCCTTGCCGTCCATGGCCGCGCGCGCGACGTTGAACATCTCGCGGGCGGTGACGTAGTGCAGCTTGCTGCCCCGGCGCATGACGGTCTGCAGCGCCTCGTGCAGGGCGCGCCCGCCCTCGCCGAGCAGCGAGCCCGCGGTCTTCTCGATCGCGCCGTGGGTGTGGACCTTCACGAACACCCACTCGGGGCGGCCCTCGATGTGGATACGTTGATCGATCCAGGTCTGCACGCGCGCCGCGGTGGGCGGGTCGCCGCCGGTGATCGCGCCGTTCTCGATGCGCATCCCGAGCCCTTTGCGCGCCAGGGCGAGCGGGCCGGTGATCATCAGCAGGCGGTCGTGACGGGCGTGACCGACCTTCGCGCGCTGGCCGCACGCGTAGCTGCGGCGCTGTGCGAGGTCGCCGGTCGGCCAGTAGATCTGGTTGACCTTGTCGGGCTGGCACGGGTCGGGCGCCGACGGGAACGTGAGGTCCGCGTAGCAGCCGAGGCGGTGGAGCAGGGGCAGCTCGTCATCGACCCCGCACCACCGGCCATCGGGGCGGCCGTTCGCGAGGCTCCAGTTACCGTGGATGAACGCCCACTGGTACTTCCCCCTCGTTCGCGACAGGTGGCCGTGGCGGGCGAACGTCTCGAGCGTGTCGGTGATGCGCGGCGCCAGCGTGTGTGCGGTGTCGCCGTCATGGTGAAGGTGGACCTCGACCTCGCCGAACCCCGCGCGCGCGAGCTGCGCGAGCCCGTCGAGGAAGTGCGCGCGGTATTCCTCGCCGGGGAAGAACCAGCCGTGGCGCGGCGGGCGCCCGTCGCTGTCGCGGAACCGCGCGAGCGAGGGGTAGCGCTCCACCCACGCGTCGACGCGCGCGCGGCCCACGTCGTCGGGGGCGCCGCCCCACAGCGGTTCATAGTGATCGCAGAGCGCGAACAGGATGTGCTCGGGCTCGCGCGCGCGTGGCGCTCGCGCACGACGCACGAGGTGACGGCCGTAGTCGCGGAGCCACGATCCGAGGTGCTTGTTGCGAAGGCGGGCGAGCACGCGGACTGCACCGTGCAAGAGCCGTGTTGGATCTCTACGGCCCGTTGCTCGCGAAGGCGTTGTTTCCTGCGTTCGAAGCCGTGCGCGGGCGCCCCACCGTGTCGCTACTCGACCAGCTACGGGCGAGCGAGCGGTGGCCGCGCGCGGCGCTGCTCGAGCTCCAGGTCGGGCTGCTCCGCCGGTTGATGCGCCATGCCTACGCGCACACGGCGTACTACCGCGGCCTGTTCGATCGCTGCCGCGTGCATCCCGAGGACGTGACCTCGCTCGCCGTGCTCCAGCAGCTCCCGCTGCTCGATCGTGAGCTCGTGCGGACGTCGTTCGACGCACGCACGGCCGACGCCCCGCCGCGCTGGGTGATCAAGAAGACCACCAGCGGCACGACGGGAGTGCCGGTCGCGGTGCGCTACAACGCGGAGTCACGCCACTGGCGCGATGCGACGCGCTGGCGGGCCTACGGCTGGGCCGGATACCGCATCGGGATGCGCGCCCTGCACTACTGGGGGGCGGGGCCGGCGCCCGACGGGTGGATGAAGCGCAAGAAGATCGCGCTCGATCGCGCGCTCAAGCGCGACTTCTACATCGACTGCACACCACGCGGCGAGGCGCCGATGGCCGCGGCCGTCGAGCAGCTGCGGCGGTTCCGGCCGCACGTGATGGTCGCGTACGCGTCGGGCGCGGCGGCGCTGGCCCGGTTCGTCGACGAGCGAGGCCTGCGCGACTGGGAGGCGTTCCCCGTGCTCGTCGGCGCGGAGCGCTTGTGGCCGCACGACCGCGCGGCGATCGAACGCGCATTCGGCCCGGCGTTCGAGACCTACGGCTCGCGCGAGGTGATGCTGATGGGCTCGGAGTGCGAGGCGCACGATGGCCTGCACGCCTCGATGGAGACCATGATCATCGAGCTCGTCGTGCGCGACGGCGAGCGCGCGCGGCCCGCGCGGCCCGGCGAGCTCGGCGAGGTCGTGGTCACCGACCTGCACAACCTGGCCTGCCCGATGATCCGGTACGTCACCGGCGATCTCGCGCTCGCGCGGGAACCCGCGCCGTGCGGGTGCGGCCGGCAGCTGGATCGGTTCGGGCCCGTCGAGGGTCGCGTGACCGAGACGCTGCGCGACGGCCACGGCAACCCGGTCGGTGGGCTCGTGTTCAACATCCTGTTCGGGGTGATGGATCATGTCGCGCGCAAGTTCCAGGTCATCCAGCGGCGCGACGGCAGCGTGGTGATGAAGGTCGTGCCCAACGTCGGTGATCGACTGCCCGAGGCCGAGGCCCGCAAGGTCCACGCGTTCGCGCAGAAGTACCTGCCCGCGACGCCGTTCTCCGTCGAGTACGTCGACGACATTCCGCTCACCGCGGCGGGCAAGCGCAAGGTCGTCATCGTGGAGGTATGATCGCGGCGTGGTCCGCGTCCCGCTCGTCGTCGTCACAGGCTTTCTCGGAAGCGGGAAGACCACGCTCGTGAACCGCCTCCTCGCGCGGCGCGCCGAGCGCGGCGAGACGACGAAGCTGGGCGTCATCGTGAACGAGCTCGGCGAGGTCGGCATCGACGGCACGCTGCTCGGCGGCGAGCGTGCGCGGCAGATCGAGCTGCCCGGCGGCTGCGTGTGCTGCGTGCTCGGCGATGAGCTCGACACGACGCTGCTCGAGCTCGTGGATCAGAATCCGTCGCTGTCGGCGATCGTCCTCGAGACCACGGGGGTCGCGGAGCCGCTGCCGATCGCGTGGGCGGTGCGCCGGGCCCCGGTCGCGGAGCGCGTGCGGCTCGCGGCCGTGGTGACCCTCGTCGACGCGCTGCACTTCGTCGGGTCGCGGAAGGTGTCGGCGGCGGTGGACGCGCAGGTCGCATACGCGGATGTCGTGCTCGTGACCAAGTCGGAGATCGCGCACGACCACGACACCCGTGCCGCGATCGC
Source organism: Kofleriaceae bacterium (assembly GCA_035539815.1). Taxonomy (GTDB): domain Bacteria; phylum Myxococcota_A; class Polyangia; order Haliangiales; family Haliangiaceae; genus JABFXX01. The sequence goes on along the minus strand of DATLHR010000295.1, from coordinate 21,806 downwards.
CGCCGCTCGCGAGCTGGCACCGCAGGCCCTGATCCGTGAGGGATCCACCGACGATCACGCGAGCTGGCTCGAACAAGCGCTCGCAGATCCCACGCTCGAGGCCCCCACGAACGGGGAGGACCACGGGCACGTTCACGACGACAGCTGTCGGCATCCCGACAAGGCAGCTCACGGAATCGACACCGTGTGGCTGCCGGTGCGCGAGGTGGTCGACCTGGAGGAGCTCGAGGACCAGCTGGCCACGCTCCCCGACAACTACGTGAGGATCAAAGGGATCGTGCGCTCGGTCGACGCGCGCGACGGCGCCCCCAGAAACGGCTGGACGGTGATTCACCGAGTCGGGCTGCGGGTGTCCAGCGAGCCGGTTGACCCACCTAACTTCGAGGAGGGGCGCCTGGTTGCGCTTGGCCCGGGGGTCGAGCGCGAGCCGCTGGCGGCGTGCGTCGAAGCGGCGGCGACGTGAGCTCCACGTGAACCGGGCATCCACCTTGCTACGTGCGTCGTACGTATCGATGGTGGGCCGCTGGTCGATCCTTGCCTTAGCCATCCTTGCCGCATGTGGCGAGGAGAGGATCGAGGTGCGCGCCGCCGGGGCCACGGACTACAACCAGCGCGCGCTCCAGAAGGCGGTCGACGAGTTCGTCACGGAGGGGCGCACGCCGGCCGCGTACAGCGAGCTGGCCAAGAGGGTCCTCGAGCTGCGGTCGGGCATGGACCGCACCGTCGCGCGCGAGGCCGAGCTACGGCTCGTCGTGCTCGCGCTCGCTCCGGTGCAGTCGGTGCAGGCCAAGCCGATGGCCGAGCAGGTCGAAGCGCTCGCGCTGACCGTGTGGCCGACGCTGCTCGCACCGCCGATCGAAGCCGACGAGGTGCTGATCAAGCGCGACGAGAAGGCCGTGCACGTGTATCCGCGTGGCGGCGAGGACGCGCGTGGGTACCTGCAGCGCCTGTGTGGCGGCGTCCTCGCGGGCGACTGCAAGCAGCTCGTCCCCGAGTACCAGGGCGCGGCGATCGCGGCGCTGGCGACGCGCCACGCGATGGAGCGCGTGCGCAACGCCGTCACCGACTGCGTGATGTGCGGTGCGGAGCCCGGCTGGCACGACGCCGTGCTCACCTGGGAGTCGCTCGATCGGCAGGCGCACGCGTGGCTGCCCGACATCGAGCGGCGCGGCGCGCCCGACAACTGGCCGATCGCCGGCACCGCCGCCGAGTCCGGCACCGAGCTCGCAGATCCGACGGCGCTCTGGCGCGAGGCCGAGATCAACGCGCTCGGCGAGGTCGTCGTCGGCGGTCAGCGCTACATCGGCGAGGAGCGGATCGCGGCGCTGCGCGAGCTGCGCGCCGACGCGCGTACGATCACGCTCCACCTACGCCCCGAGCTGACGCTCGCGCAGGTCAAAGGCATCCTCGCCGATGCCACGAAGTCCGGCGCGACCAAGGTCGCGATCGTCGCGCGCCAGCCCGAGTACCCGTGGGAGCGCCGCATCTACTGGCTCTCGCTCTCGGGGTCGACGCGGGTGGGACTGCGCCCGACGGACTCGCTGCAGCTGCTGCTCCACACGATCGATCACGTGGCCTCGCCCGGCGCCGTCGCGCGCGTCGACTGACTGCCCGACCGACCGCGCCCCGGCCGCGCGACGAGCGACCCGAAGGGGGCGCTAGGTTCGGAAATCACTTCGGTTTGTGTCGTTCGATCTGGTGCCGGGATAGGCTCGTACATCCTCCATGCGCGTCGGGAGCCAGCAACAGCACAGGCGCACCCTCGCGGTGGCGACGGTGCTGCTGTGGCTCGCCGCGGTCGAGGTGCTGCCGAACCTCCACCTCGCGTTTCACGACGACGACCACACGCACGCGGCCGACGGAACCATCCACGCGGCCGCGGCCCACGCGCACGAAGAGCATGACCACGGCGGCGGGGCGCATCGGCACCGGCATCCGTATCCTCGCCTGCGCGCGCACCACGATCACGCGCACGACACCCATGCCCCGCGCCGCGATGCGCCCGGCGAGCTCGCGTTCGATGAAGCCGGGGTGGGCCACGCTGCCCTGGGCATGGCGCACCGCGCGCTCGCCACGCTCGAGCCTCCGCCGCCGGTGGTGGCGCCGGTCGGCGCACCCGTCGCGACCGCATGGACGCATCCGTTCACTTCGCGCCCGGTGACGAGCACGTCGCTCGCGCGGCCAAACGCGCGCGGTCCGCCGCGAGCCTGAGACCCTGATCGCTGCGTTCGTCATCGTCGCGTGCCGCGTGCGCGCGAGGCGGCGTTCGTCCATCCACGTCTCGACTCCAACGGAGGACGCTTGCGTCCAACGATTCCCCTCGTGCTCGCGCTCGCCGCGCGCGCACACGCCGAACCCAGACCCTCGACCGCCGCGGAAGCGATCGACCCCGTGCTCGCGATGTACATCGCCGAGGCGGAGGCGCACGCCGACGCGCACCCCGAGACGATCCTCGTCGACGGCGACGCGTCCCCGGTGGACACGCCGAGCGCCGGCGTGCGCGTCGTCGACGAGCGAGAGCTCCAGCTGACGCCGCACAAGAACGGCGACGACCTGCTCCGCGTCGTGCCCGGCCTCTACACGAGCCAGCACGGCAGCGAGGGCAAGGGGCAGCAGTTCTTCCTCCGCGGCTTCGATGCGGTGCACGGCGCCGACCTCTCGATCCGCGTCGGCGGCATCCCGCTCAACGAGCTGTCCAACGTGCACGGGCAGGGCTACGCGGACCTCGGGTTCGTCGTGCCCGAGGCTGCCGGTGGGCTGGTGGCGCGAAAGGGACCGTTCGATCTCGAGCAGGGCTGGTTCGCGACGGCCGGCTCGATCGACATGGAGCTCGGCACGACGGCGCGCGGGTCACGCGTCGGCTACGAGCTCGGCTCGACGCGGCGCCATCGCCTCGTCGCCGTCGAGGCGCCGGTGGGTGGGCCGACGGCGGAGCTCGTCGCGGCCGAGGTGATGCGCGACGAGGGCTACGGCGCCTCGCGCGGTACCGAGAAGGCGTCGGTGATCGCGCAGACCGAGCTGACCGCGGGACGCGTGAAGCTGCGGCCGCTGCTCGTCGGCTACGCGAGCACGTTCGGCGAGCCCGGCGTGATCGCGCTGCAAGACATCGCGCGCGGCACGTTCGATCGCGACAGCGCGCCGGCCGGCGAGCTCGAGGGGCAATCACAGCGCATGCTCGCCGGCCTCGGTGCGAGCTGGAAGCACGGCGCCGACGAGGTCATCGCGTCGACGCACCTCGGCTGGCGCCGGCTCGCGCTCGACGAGAACTTCACCGGCTTCCTCGTGAACGAGGTCGAAGGCGATGCGCGGCGGCAGCAGCATCGCGCGATCACCGGTGGAGGGCGCGTCGCGTGGCGGCACCGCGTCGCACCGTGGCTGCGCGTCCTCGCGGGTGGCGAGCTGATGCGTGACGAGCTCGTGCAGAGCGAGGACCGCATCTCCACGCTCGGCGAGGTGTGGCGCAACGAGCGCGCGCTCGCGGCGACCACGACGTCGCTCGGCGCGTGGGTCGGGGCGGAGGCCAAGCGCGGGCACTGGGTCGCGGTCGCGGGCGTGCGCGCCGACGGCATGTACGTCGCCGCCACGGACCGCCTCGACCTCATGCGCAGTGGCGCGGGCACCGTCGGTGCGGTGTCGCCGCGCGCGTCGGTCGCGTGGCGCACGCCCGAGGCGTCCATCTCGCTATCGGCTGGCCGCGGCGTACGGCCGCCCGAGGCGCGCGCGTTCACGCAGCGCGCCTCGCGAGAGGGCACGGCCGCGACCGTGTACGACGGCGGCGATCCGGAGATCACGATGGCGAACGCCGTCGAGGTCGGCGGTGAGCGCAGGTGGGGCCGCGTCGCCGCGGGCGTCACCGGGTTCGCGACGTGGATCGATCACGAGTCGGTGTTCGATCACCTCTCGGGCGTCAACGCGCTGCAGGACGGCTCGCGCCGCCTCGGCGTCGAAGCGTTCGTCGAGCTGAGCCCGCTGCCGTGGCTCGCCGTTCGCGGCGACGTCACCGCGGTCGACGCGCGGTTCGTCGTGACGGACAACCCGGTGCCGGGAGCGCCGCGTCTGCTCGCGACCGGCGAGGTGCGCATCGATCGCAAGCCGTGGAGCGCGGGCCTCGCGGGCCGCTTCCTCGGCCCGCGTCCGCTGATCCACGGGGCGAGCGCCGCGGCCTCCCACGTCCTCGACGCCGTCGGAACGTGGACGCGCGGCCGCTGGACGCTGACCGCGCAGATCGACAACCTGCTCGCGACCGACTGGAACGAGGGCGAATACAACTTTGCTTCGCAGTGGGATCCCTCGATGCCTCGCAGCGAGCTTCCCCGTGTCCACATCTCACCGGGTCGTCCGTTTGGCGTGCGCGCCGGCGCGGCGATCCAGTTCTAAGGAGCCTCATGCGCACCGCGTGCATGTTCCTCGTGCTCGTCGGCTGCGGCACCTCGCGAGAGGCCGCCACCGTCGAGCTTCCCGTCACGACCGCGGCGTCGGCGCTCCCGCCGGTGGCCACCGATCTCGGCTACGAGGTCACCGTCACCGACCTGCGCATCGCGATCTCGGCGCTGCAGTTCACCATCGAAGGCGAGATGCACGCTGGCACCGCCGCGAACGACATCGCGCAGCGCAGCGGAGCGACCTCGATCATCGCCCTGCCGCACCCCGGCCACAGCGCGGGCGGCGAGGTCACCGGCGAGCTGCCCGGCGACTTCATCCTGCGCTGGAATGGCCGTCCGCAGCCCGCGCTCGGGACCGCCACGCTCGTCGCCGGTGACTACCACGGCGCGAACTTCGCGCTGCGTGCGGCCACCGGCGCTGATGGCCTCGATGCCGCAGATCCGCTGCTCGGTCACACGTTCCACCTCGAGGGCACTGTCGGCAAGGACGGCACGACGAGGCCGTTCGTCGCCGTACTCGACGTCGAGCCCGACACCACGGTGATCGGCGCCGTGTTCGAGGATGAGATCACCGAAACCTCGACGGAGACGCTCGCGGTCGAGTTCCTCGCGGCCGATCCGTTCGAGGGCGACACCCCGTTCGACACCATCGACTTCTTCACGCTGCCCGAGACCGCAGGACGCATCGAGATCCTGCCCGGCAGCACCACCCACAACATCTTGCGCCGCGCGATCCAGACCCACGATCAGTACGCGGTCGTCGCGCAATGAAAGGCATCGTCATGCGTTACCAAGCTTTCGCGCTCGGCCTGCTCGCCGCGTGCGGCGTCGACTCCGGCACCCTCACCGCCACCGTGTACGGGGAAGAATTCATCGAGGAGGGAATCCCTGCCGAGGAGTTCTCCGATGGCTGGTCCGTCTCGTTCGACAAGTTCCTGGTCTCGATCGGCAACGTCGCCGGCAAGGCCGGCGAAGGCGGCGACGAGGTCGGCGACACCTCGTTCCACATCGTCGACCTCGCGCAGGCGTCGAACGGCGACGGCTTCGAGCTCGCGTCGTTCGACGCTCCGGGCGGGGACTATGATCATTACGGCTATCAGCTCCGGTCCGACGCCGGAGCCACCGCGCTCAACGCCGAGGCCGCCGACGTCACCGCGATGAAGGCCGCGGGCTACGCGATCTGGGTCCAGGGCTCCGCCACCAACGGCGCCGAGTCCAAGACCTTCGACTGGGGGTTCACCGCGACCTACACGTTCGCCCACTGCGACCTCGGCGCATCGATCGACGGCAACGCGCTCGTCGCGCAGGCGACGATCCACGCCGACCACCTGTTCTACGACGACGCGGTCTCCGACGAGCCCAACGTCGCGTTCCAGCTGCTCGCCGATGCCGACGGCGCCGCGGGCTCACCCCCCGACGGAGCGATCACGCTCGACGAGCTCGCCGCCGTCGACATCCGCGGCGAGACCCGCTACCAGGTCGGCTCGAACACGGACCTCGCGGGCAACACCATCACGAACCTCCGCCAGTACGTCGAGCTGCAGAGCAAGACCGTCGGCCACATCAACGGCGAGGGGCACTGCGAAGAGCAGCTCGCGCAGCCCTGACCGGTCGCGCGGCCTCGCCCGAAGCTACTCGTCGTCGTCGTTGACGAACATCGGTGCCGCCGGACGGATCGAGGCGGGCAGCGGCGCCGGAAGGCGGGCCTCGAAGTCGATCCACACGCGCGGATCGTCGCGGCAGTCGTACGTACGGCAGGTCGCCGGCCGGTACTCGTACGCGGCGCATGCACCCGTGTCGTCCATGCACGCGCAGCGCTTGGTCACCGGATCGCGTGGCAACAGGTAGGGCTGCTCGATCACGAACGGCAGCTTGCGCTCGGTGAGGTCCTGCGCGGACAGCATCACCTCGAACGAGCAGCAGCGCGCACCACACAGCGGGATGCGCGACGCACAGTCGATGTCCGGGCTCTCCACGCTGTACTTGTCGTGGACCGACGACAGCCGGACCTTGATCCCGCGCTCGGCCTGGATCCTGTTCGCGACCCGCTTGAAGCTCGCCGGTACCTGGCCGCGCAGCACGAGCGCATCGAGTAACCACTCGAACCGCCGCGATGCCTCCTCCGCGCTGGGCAGCTCGGGGAGGTCCGCGGCGAGCTTCTCCATGAGCGCGAGGAGCTCGTCGGGGACGGGCGGTGGATCGTCGGCCACTGCGAGCACGATAGCACCCGACGGCGACGCGGCGCTCCCGTGAGCGGCTGCTACGGTCGAGGATGGGGTACGAGCTCAGGCCGCGCCGCTTGCAGCTGAACGCGACGACGATCTCGTCGTGGCAGGTTTGGCACCGCACGCGCGTGAAGCCGCGCGCAAGGATGCCGCACCGCAGGTAGGCTGCGAGCTCGCTCCGACATGGGAGGGAGCTCGAGCTCGCCGGGCCGCAGCGTGCGGGCGCGCCCGAGCTCCTCGCGGTGACGGGTATCGGCCAGATCGAGGGACGAGAGGGGGGAGATGCGGCGGCGACTACTGCGGCAGGTCGTGATCGACGAGGCCCAGGATGCTGCCGCGCAGCCGCTCCGCAGCAGCCGACGTGTTGCGCACGTGCTGGTCGAGCCCGTCTCCGTCGTTGTCGGGCTCGACGCGGTCGAGGACGATCTCACGGCCGTCGGCGTCGTAGACGACGAGCTGTCCGTACTCACCGTCGGGCGTCGTCGGCGCGCCATCGCGCACCTCGACGGAGTCCGTCATGACCTCGGCGATCTGGAGCTGAATCTCTCGGATGATCTCGCGATCGAGGTGATCGGGGATGGAGTCGAAGTCCGTCTCCGTCAACCGTTCGATCCGCTCGGCGGTGCCGTCGTCGGAGATCTGCACCTGGGAGCCCGCGGTCGCGTTGCCGAAGTCGTAGAACAAGATCAGCTTCGCGGGCGCGGCCCAGCCCTGGGCCTCGGCGTATGCGAGCAGCTTCTCGAACGCGACCGGACCGATGTACGGGATCCCGTCGAGCTCGTCGAGGTCTTCGATCTCGAGATCGTCGTCGGTACCGAGGACGCCGTCGTCGCTCGCCCTGTACGTGACGATGTTGTTGGCGGCGCGCGTCGACAACCCGACGTCTTCACGGAGCTGCGCCAACGTGAGCTCGTTGGCCGCGCGCAGGATCGCGAACGCCTCGCGCGAGCCGGGCTCGACGCCGTCGGCCTTGCCACCGCCGACCGAGTCGTTCATGCCGTCCTCTTCCTCGGCGCCGGTCGACATGCACGCGGGGATCGAGGCGAGCGAGAGGCCGAGAGCGAGGATGGATGGCAGGTGGCGCATGCACACGCTCGTTAGCAAGCGTGTGCCCAACTCCAACCCAAGGACACCCTAGGGTTTCCATGCCGCGGCCCCGGCAACTCGAGTTGCCATGGCAACGCCGCTAGTTGTTCTCGGGCGCCTGCGCTGGCCGACCGAGCAGGGCGACAAGGGGGCAGAACGTTGCGTCGAGCTGGACGTAGATCCCGTGCTCGGCGTCGTCGAGCGCGAACGCCCGTCGCGTCCGTGCGAGCACGATAGCACCCGACGGCGACGCGGCGCTCCCGTGGGCGGCTGCTACGGTCGAGGATGGGGTACGAGCTCTACTACTGGCCCGGCATTCAAGGGCGCGGCGAGATCCCGCGGCTCATCCTCGAGGACGCCGGCGCGACGTACCGCGATGTCGCTCGCGAGCCCGGCGGCATGAAGCGCATGGACCGCGTCCTCGCCGGTGACGAGCCGGCGTTGCTGCCGTTCGCGCCGCCGTTTCTGCGCGCGGGCAGGCTATGGCTCGCGCAGTCTGCACTGATCGCCAGCTACCTCGGTGAGCAGCTCGACCTCGCCCCGCGCACCGAGCAGGCGCGGCTCGCCGCGCGCACGCTCATGCTCACGCTCGCGGACTTCATCGACGAGATCCACGACACGCATCACCCGGTCGCGGTCGAGAAGTACTACGCCGAGCAGAAGTCGGCCGCGGCACAGCGCGCCACGTCGTTTCGCGAGGCGAGGATGCCCAAGTTTCTACGCTATCTCGAGCGCAACATCGAACGCTCGGGCCATGGCGTGCTCGTCGGTCGCGCCGTCACGTACGTGGACCTCGCGGCCTTCCAGATCGTGGCGGGCCTTCGCTATGCGTTCCCCAAGGCGCTCGGCCGGCGCGCGAAGCAGGTCAAGCAGCTACTCGCCCTGCATGACCGCGTCGCACGGCGGCCGGCGCTCGCCGCTTACCTGGCGTCGGACCGGCGCGAGCCGTTCAGCGAGCACGACATCTGGCGGCGGTACCCAGAGCTAGATCCATGAGCGACGCCGATGATTCGAGACTTGACCCCGCTCGCCGGCCTACAGGAAGGTCGCTCGGCCGTACTCGACGTCGGCGATACACCTCCGCTGCACGATGCCACCTGCGTCTCGCGTGCGCATCCCGATCTCGTAGCGCCTCGAATCGATCTGGATCGGCTGGTCCGTCGAGCTGACGCGTAGGTTGTACGTCCGCGCGGTCGCCGTGCAGAGGGCCTGGGCGCGGTCCTCGCGGTTGGCCGCCACGACGTTCGGGTTCACGGGCTTGGGGCTACCGCAGCTCGCGATCAGGGCGAGCACGGCGAGGGCGTTCAGCTTGCTCATGGGGACCTCTGAGCTCACCCTGGCCAGCTGCCTGGAGGCCGGCAACGCGCGAGGGCGAGACAGCGTGATTCGCCGTTAGCGTTTCTCGCGCCGCGCTGCTTCTTCGCACGCCGTGATCGCGGCGCAATCGGCCGTCACTGCACTGTGATCGTGCCGGTGAACGAGTGCACACCGCACAGGAACCCGTAGGTCCCCGGAGCGTTGAAACGGAAGCACTTCGTCTCGCCGCGGTCGACCTCGAGCGCCGGATCGGTGGTGACCAGCGTGTTGGGCACCACGAAGTGCTCGGCGGTGATCACGAACTTCACGACGCCGCCGGCGCTGATCGTCGAGGCCGCCGGCACGAACGCCGATGCGCTGTCCTCGATGGTCGCGTCGACGGTCGCCGGGCACGACGCGAGCGCCTCGACGTTGACCGCAGGGCTGTCGGGCGCAGGAGCGTCGGCGGGTGGCGGGCTGGTCTCACCGCCGCCGCAGGCCGCGAGCACGAGGGTCGCCAGGGCGAAGTAGCGCATCAGCCCGCTCCGTCGGTCTTGACCACGCGGTCGCGCTTGACGATCGACGCCTTGGCGTAGTCGCGGTTCATCTCCGCGATCACGTCGCGCGAGATCTCCTTCGGGCACGCGGCCTCGCACTCGTAGTGGTTCGAGCAGTTGCCGAACCCGGCCGCGTCCATCGCGCCGACCATCGAGCGCGTGCGGTGCATGCGCTCGGGCTGGCCCTGAGGCAGCGAGCCGAGGTGCACGAGCTTGGCCGCGACGAACAGCATCGCGGAGCTGTTTGGGCACGCGGCGACGCACGCGCCGCAGCTGATGCAGGCCGCGGCGTCCATCGCGCGGTCTGCCTTCTCCTTGGGCACGAGGATACTGTTGGCATCCTGCGCCGAGCCCACGTTCGCCGTGATGTAGCCGCCCGCGGCGACCACCTTGTCGAACGCCGTGCGGTCGACGCACAGATCCTTGATCACCGGGAACGCGTGGGCGCGCCACGGCTCGATCCAGATCTCGTCGCCGTTCTTGAACCTGCGCATGTGCAGCTGGCAGGTGGTCGTGCCGCGCTGTCCGCCGTGCGGACGCCCGTTGATCATCAGCGAGCACATGCCGCAGATGCCCTCACGGCAGTCGTGGTCGAACGCGATCGGCTCCTCGCCCTTCGCGATCAGCTGCTCGTTGAGGATGTCGAGCATCTCGAGGAACGACGCGTGCTCGGATACGCCGGTCACCTTGTACGTGACCATCTTGCCGGCCGCTTTCCGGTCCTTCTGGCGCCAGACGTGGATCGTCAGATCGAGATTGCTCACTTGTAACTCCGGGTCGCGAGCTTGACGTTCTCGAACGTGAGGGGCTCGACGTGGCGCGCGGGCTCGTTTCCGGCGCCCGTGTACTCCCACACGGCAGCGTGGCAGAAGTTCTCGTCGTCGCGCTTGGCCTCACCCTCGACCTGGTGCTCGACACGGAAGTGACCGCCGCAGCTCTCCTCGCGGACGAGTGCGTCGCGGGCGAGCATTTCGGCGAGGTCGAAGAAGTCGGCGAGGCGGCCGGCCTTCTCCAGCGACTGGTTGAACGAGTCGCGCTCGCCGAGCACCGTGACGTCCTTCCAGAACTGATCGCGCAGCTCGGGGATCCTGGTCAGCGCGCGCGTCAACGACTCCTTGCTGCGCGCCATGCCGACGTCTTCCCACATGATGTGCCCGAGCTCCTTGTGGAACGAATCCACGGAGCGCTTGCCGCGCACGTTCATCAGCTTGTCGAGCCGCGCCTTGACCTCGGTGAGGCTGTCGGTGAACGCCGCGCTCGACGTGCTCGTGAGGTCCTTCGCGTTCACGCCGGCGAGGTAGTTGCCGAGCGTGTACGAGATGATGAAGTACCCATCGGCGAGGCCCTGCATCAGCGCCGAGGCACCGAGGCGATTCGCGCCGTGATCCGAGAAGTTCGCCTCGCCGAGGCAAAACAGGCCGGGGATCGTGGTCTGCAGGTGATAGTCGACCCACAGCCCGCCCATCGTGTAGTGGACCGCCGGGTAGATCCGCATCGGCACGCGATACGGGTTCTCGCCGGTGATCCGCTCGTACATCTCGAACAGGTTGCCGTACTTCTCTCGGATCTTGTTCTCGCCGTCGCGCTTGATGGCGTCGCGGAAGTCGAGATACACGCCGCGCCCGCCCGGCCCGACGCCGCGGCCGTCGTCGCACTGCTCCTTCGCAGCGCGGCTCGCGATGTCACGCGGCGACAGGTTGCCGAAGCTCGGGTACTTGCGCTCGAGGTAGTAGTCGCGATCTTCGTCGGCGATCTGGTCGGGGTGCTTCGCGATGTCTTCCTTGCGCTTGGGCACCCAGACGCGGCCGTCGTTGCGCAACGACTCCGACATCAGCGTCAGCTTCGACTGGTAGTCGCCGCTGACCGGGATGCAGGTCGGGTGGATCTGCGTGTAGCAAGGGTTCGCGAACCCCGCGCCCTTGCGCCATGCGCGCAGGCTCGCGGTGACGTTCGATCCCTTCGCGTTGGTCGACAGGAAGTACGCATTGCCGTAGCCGCCGGTCGCGAGGATCACGGCGTGTGCGGCGTGCGCGCTGATCGCGCCGGTCACCAGGTCGCGCACCACGATGCCGACCGCTCGCCCGTTCTCGACGACGATATCGAGCAGCTCGGTGCGCGAGACCATCGTCAGCTTGCCGGCGCCGATCTGGCGCGACATCGCGGAGTACACGCCGAGCAGCAGCTGCTGGCCCGTCTGCCCGCGCGCGTAGAACGTGCGAGAGACCTGCGCGCCGCCGAAGCTGCGGTTCGCGAGTGTGCCGCCGTACTCGCGGGCGAACGGCACGCCCATCGCAGCGCACTGGTCGATGATGTCGACGGAGACCTCGGCGAGGCGATGCACGTTGGCCTCGCGCGCGCGGAAGTCGCCGCCCTTCACCGTGTCGTAGAACAGACGGTGCACGGAGTCGCCGTCGTTCTGGTAGTTCTTCGCGGCGTTGATGCCGCCCTGCGCGGCGATCGAGTGGGCGCGGCGCGGCGAGTCCTGGAAGCAGAAGCACGCGACGTCGTAGCCGAGCTCGGCGAGCGTCGCGGCGGCTGCGCCACCAGCGAGGCCGCTGCCGACGACGATGACCTTGTACTTACGCTTGTTGGCCGGGTTGACCAGCTTGTAGTCGAACTTGGCGTTGGACCACTTCTGTTCGATCGGCCCGGACGGGGTACGAGCATCGAGTTTCACGTCAGGCTCCCGGGAGGCGAATCGCGCCGAGGTAAACGGCGACGGGCGGCAGCATGTAGCCGATGAAGAGGAACATCGCGATCGGCAGCCCGATGCGATCGATGGGGTACTTGGGGTGGCGCCAGCCGAGCGACTGCAGCCAGCTCGCCGAGCCGTGCCCGAGGTGCAGGCACAACAGGAACATGCCCGCCGCGTAGAGACCGAGCACCCACGCCTGCTGGAAGCCGTGCACGAACATCGAGTACGCGTCGTAGCGGCCCTTGGGATCGAGCTGGTGGAAGTACTCGGGCTGCACCGAGCCGATCGTGAAGTGGAGGAGATGGAACGCGACGAACGCGAACACCGCGAGCCCGGTCCACGCCATCGCGCGGCCGGCGGGCGACGAGACCACCGGCTTGAACTTCACGTAGCCGACGGGGCGCGCGGCCCGGTTGCCCGCGACCAGCGCCACACCGCACGCGATGTGGATCAGCACCAGGGCGATCAGGCCGATGCGGACCGGCCACTTCACCTCCCACAGGTTCTGCAGGAAGTGCGCGTACGCGTTGTACATGTCCTGGCCGCCGAACATCTGGAGGTGGCCGACCATGTGCTGGATCGTGAACAGCAGCAGCAGGACGCCGGTGACCGCCATGACGTGCTTGGCGCCAATCGACGAACGGAGATAACCACGGAGCCAGCTCATGTTGGGCCTCCTGGCTTGGATGCTGCGGTACATCGCATGGTGGCGCGAACCTACGCGCCGATCCGCCGCAGCGGCAATGTCACGAAGCAACTTCATGCAGTGATCCCCCGGTGGGGTGGCTGGGAGACCGCCCCCAGGCAAGGACAGTTGCCACCCTGCTGCGCGCGGCGCCCACCGATCGGGGAGGGCCACGAAGGCGCGATTTTGCGGGGCGCTCGTCGCGATCGGCGCGTGCGGGTGCATCGCAGTGCACGACTCGTGCACCCGCGCCAGCGGCCTACGACTTGCTCTGAACGCCGTCCACATGGCGTCCCACCGCTCCCTCGCTGTTGTCGTCGCAGGTCTCGTCGCGCAGGGCTGCGTCGAGCCCGCCGACGTCAGCTATGGCGAGGTGACGTCCGAGCTGTCGGTCGCGTCGTACGTGCAGTCGGGCTGCACGACCGCGGTGGTGATTGGCCTGTCGCGTCAGATCGCGGACGAGGTCGCGTGCTCGCAGCCGGGCGCGCTGGCCGGGTTCGAGCCGGGCGGCAACCTCACCTTCACCAGCAACGCGGTCCTGCCGTACCTCGCCCCCGCGGCGAAGGCAGCGCTCGCGAACGTGACCAGCACGTACTCGATCCAGGTCAACAGCAGCTTCCGCACGGTCGCGCAGCAGTACCTGCTCTACCGCTGGTACCAGCAGGGGCGCTGCGGCATCACCGCCGCGGCGACACCCGGGCGCTCCAACCACCAGAGCGGCCGTGCGCTCGACATCGCGAACTATTCGTCGAGGATCACCGCGATGCGGAACGCGGGTTGGACGCATCTCGGCGCCAACGATCCGGTGCACTTCGATCACCTTGCCTCGGCCGACATTCGTGGCGAGGACGTGCGCGCGTTCCAACGGCTGTGGAACCGCAACCACCCCGAGGACATGATCGGCGAGGACGGCGTCTACGGCCCCGACACCGAGGCCCGCCTGAGCCAGGCACCGGCGACAGGGTTCCCGATCGGCGCGTCGTGCGGGCAGAGCTACGACGCGTCGGGCAGCGCGCGCGTGCTCTCGATCGTGGGCCCGGACCGCGTCGCGCCGAGCTCGCACGCGACGTACTCGATCACGGTCCAGAACACCGGCACCGTCGCGTGGCCGGCGACGACGCGCCTCGTGACCGCCGACGGGACCGCGAGCGAGCTGTACGATCCGGCGAGCTGGACCTCGCAGGCGGAGGTCGGCCCGATCAACACCACGATCGCCGCGGGTGCGCAGGGCGTGATCGACTTCGACGTCGAGACCCGCGTGGTCAGCGTGGAGACTCCGGCGTTCGCACGCCTCGCGCTCGTCGATGGCACGCAGCAGCTCGGCACGCTGAACATCGCGTTGATCATCACGCCCAACGGTGACGAGAACGACGCCGCCGAAGCCGGCGAGGACCACGAGGACCACGAGGACGAGCACGAGGAGCAGCCCGGCGAAGAGCGCGACTGGAACGCGAACGTCTCGGGTGGATGCAACGCGGGCACGTCAAGCGGCTTCGGCGCCTTGCTCGCGCCCGTGCTCCTCGGTCTCGTTCGCCGCCGCCGCAGGTGATCCGGTCCGCGCTACACTGCGCTCATGCCGGTATTCCGGCTCGATGATCGTCTCGTGTTTCCGCCGGCCCACCTCGCCGAGGACGGCCTCCTCGCGCTCGGCGGAGACCTGCGGCCCGAGCGCCTGATCCTCGGCTACACGCAGGGCATCTTCCCCTGGTACGCGGAGAACCTGCCCATCCTGTGGCACTCGCCGGATCCGCGCATGATGATGACGACGCGCGATCTGGTCGTGCAGAAGAGCCTGCGCAAGACGATCCGGCGCCGGCCGTACGAGCTCCGCATGGACACCGCGTTCACGGAGGTGCTCGCAGGGTGTGCGTCCGCGCCTCGCCCGGGACAGAGCGGCACGTGGCTGATCCCCGACATGGTCGACGCGTACGTGAAGCTGCACGAGCTCGGGTTCGCGCACTCGGTCGAAGCCTGGGAGGACGGCGAGCTCGTCGGCGGGCTCTACGGCGTGTCGCTCGGCGCGGCGTTCTTCGGCGAGTCGATGTTCGCGCGCGCGCCGGACGCCTCGAAGGTCGCGTTCGTCGCGTGCGTGCGCCAGCTCGACGCCTGGAACATCGGCCTCATCGATTGCCAGGTCCACACCGAGCACCTCGAGCGATTCGGCGCCTACGAGGTGCCGCGCCTGCACTACCTCGAGCTGCTGCAGACCGCGCTCGACGAGCCGACCAAGCGCGGCAAGTGGGAGCTCGAGCTCGACCCCGAGGCGTTCGCCGTCAGGGGAGGCGTGCTCGGGCTTCCCGATTGAGCACTCGCTGCACTGCTCCATCAGCCGGGCGCCGAGGAACGCGCCCTTGGCGACGTCAACTCCGTCGACGAGATGGCGCGCGATTGGCGCGTGATGGAGGGCCTGCGGCCTCGCCTATGCGGACGGATCGCGAGCGCCGGTAGTCGCAGCCAGCACAATCACGGACACGACCACCGGGGCGAGTGCTTCGGCGATCGCGAGAGCGAGGCGGCCGAGCCCGAGGGGCGCGATGCGCTCCCACAGCGCGGCGTGCACGGCGAACCCGGTCGCATCGTGGGCCCCGGCGCGGGCGCCGAGGTCGGCCCACCGGATCGTCTCGGCCGCGAGGAGCGTGCGCGCGTCCGCGGCGAGCGGCGCCGGCACGGCCTCGGCGACGAGCTCGGCGATCGCCAGGCGCAGTGGCAGCGGGAACTCCTTGCCGAGGACCTCGCTGACGAACGTGGGCAGCGCGTGCGGGCCGTCGATGACGCGGCCGTCGGGCGCGAACCGCGCGATCTCCGCCCACGGCGCATCGCCGAACCACAGCTGTGCGTGAATGCCGTCGGCGCGCTCGACCAGGCTGGCCGGCGAGCCCTCGCGCTCGTAGCTCGCGCCGTCGATGACAGCGCGCTCGAGGCCGTCGCGCAGCTCGACGTGACCACCCGCGAACGCGACGCGCTCGTGTGGTGCGGGGACGAAGTCGAACGGCAGCGGATCGCGCGCGAGACGTGCGGCGCGACCGAGGAGGTCGGCGGTGAACTCCTGCTCGGTCGCGGTGGTCGTGAACGAGCGCGCGAGCGAGCGGAACAATGCGGGCGTCGGGTACGGCCCCGCGTAGCGCAGCGCCGGTACGCCGGCGCGGTGGGCGAGCGTGGCGATCACGTTGAGCAGCGCGGCCCCCGCACCACGCGGCAGCGCGCCGGGCGCGGCGATCGCGGGGATCTGCGTCGGCCGTGCCCAGTCGAGCGCGGACATCGTCGTCACCACGGCATCGCCCACGCGCAGCGCGTGCGCTCGGCCGAGCAGCGGATCGTCGAACACCGCGCCCTCGATGGTGACGCCGCCCGCCGCGAGCTCGACGAGCGTGTCGCCGTCCCAGGTCAGCGTCGCGTGCGTCGCGCCCGTGCGGTCGATGATGCGGTCGAGCATGGGGGGCGCGGTCAGACGTGTAAGGTTGCCACGTCGTATGCGGTAAGCGCCGCGTCGTGGGTGACGAGCGTGAGGTTCTCGAGGCGCGCCTGGCACACGAGCATCCGATCGAATGGATCGCGATGATGCATCGGGAGGTCGCGCAGGGCGTGGGCGTGCGCCGATGTCACCGAGAGGGATTCGAACGCCTGTGCTGACAGCGCATCGGCGAACGTGTCCGGAAGCTCGAGCTTTCCGAGCGCCGCCTTGATCCGGATCTCCCAGATACTCGCCGCGCTGTAGAACACCACGTGCTCGGGGGTCGCGATCAGCTCGCGGCCGCGCTCCCCGAGTTGAGGGTCGTCGGCCAGCCACCACAGGAGGACGTGCGTGTCGAGGAGCAGCCTCACGACTCGACGCCGAACGCAGCGGCGAGATCGGGCGGTAGATCGTCGAAGCCGTCGCGGATCCCGATCTGACCCTTCAGCGCGCCCGGGGTGCGCCGGGCCGAGACCCCCGTGTAGCGGACGAGCCTCGCGACGGGAACGCCGGACTTGCCGATCAGCACCTCCTCGCCCTTGCTCACCGCTTCGACCAGCGCGGAGAGCTCGGCCTTCGCCTCCGAGATGTTCTTGAAAATCATGACGATGCAGTATGGTCGGATCTGGTCTGGTCGGTCAATGTGCTTTGGGCGGCCGGCCCCTTTCCCGATGGCATTCAGTTTGGCAACCTCCGGGCCTCGCATGAGATTAGGCATCGTCACGGAGACGCGGTCCGAGGAACGCCGGGTCGCCGCGTCGCCTCAGGTCGTCGGCAAGTGGGTCAAGGCAGGCTGGGAGGTCGTGGTCGAACGGGGCGCCGGCGTCGAGGCCTCGTACCCGGATGAGCAATACGTCGCCGCGGGCGCGAGCATCGGCGAGCGCGCGGATGTGTGGGCGGCCGACATCGTGCTCAAGCTGCGGCCGCCGACCCTCGACGAGGCCGGCCAGCTCCGCGAGGGCGGCACGCTGATCTCGTACATCCATCCCGCCGACAACGGGGATCTCGTCGCGAAGCTCGCCGAGCGCAAGGTGACCGTGCTCGCGATCGATCAAGTTCCGCGCATCAGCCGCGCCCAGAAGATGGATGCGCTGTCGTCGATGGCGAACATCGCCGGCTACCGCGCGGTGATCGAGGCGGCGAACCGGTTCGGCAGCTTCTTCACCGGCCAGATCACGGCGGCCGGCAAGGTGCGCCCCGCGAAGGTGCTGATCATCGGCGCGGGCGTCGCGGGCCTCGCCTCTCTCGGTGCGGCCAAGGGGCTCGGTGCGATCGTGCGCGCGTTCGACGTGCGCGCCGCCGTCGAAGATCAAGTGAAGTCGCTCGGCGGCGAGTTCCTCACCGTCACGATCAAGGAGTCGGGCGAAGGGCAGGGCGGCTACGCCAAGGAGATGAGCAAGGAGTTCCTCGACGCCGAGTACGCCTTGTTCCGCGAGCAGGCCAAGGACGTCGACATCGTCATCACCACGGCGCTGATTCCCGGCAGGCCCGCGCCGAAGCTGTGGTTCACCGACATGGTCGAGCTGATGAAGCCCGGCTCGGTCGTCGTCGATCTCGCCGCCGAGCGTGGCGGCAACTGCGAGCTCACCAAGCCCGGAGAGGTGATCGTTCACAAGGGCGTCTCGATCGTCGGCTACACCGACCTCGCGAGCCGCATGCCCAACGTGGCCAGCGACCTCTACGGCACCAACCTCCTCCATTTCCTCGACGAGATGGGCGGGGCGAAGAACTACAAGGTCGATCACGAGAACGACGCGGTGCGCCCCGCGCTCGTGCTCGAGCACGGCGAGAAGCGGTGGCCGCCGCCGCCTCCTGCGAAGAAGGCCGAGGCGCCCGCACCCGCACCTGCGCCGGTGGTTGCGAAGCCCGCCGCGCCGACGGTCGCCGTGATCACCGCGCCCGCGACCAAGGGCCACGGTCATGGCAACGGTGCGGTGACCGCGCCGTCGAAGACCACCGGCATGGTGATGGCGCTGCTCGGGCTCGTCGCCGCGGGCGTGTTCCTCTACCTGCGCTACGGCAGGGCCGACGCGATGGCGAGCCCGGCCTCGGTCCAGCTGCTCCAGCACATCACCGTGTTCGTGATGGCGATCTTCGTCGGGTTTCAGGTCGTGTGGAACGTGACGCCGGCGCTGCACACGCCGCTGATGTCGGTGACCAACGCGATCAGCGGCATCATCGTCGTCGGTGGTCTGCTCGGTGCGCGCAGCGATGGCACGCTGCACGGCTCGACGATCGTCGCGATCACCGCCACGCTGTTCGCCACCATCAACATCGCCGGCGGGTTCCTCGTGACCCGCCGCATGCTCGCGATGTTCAGGAAGTGACGCCATGAACTCGGACCTCCTGATCAACGCGGCCTATCTCGTCGCCGGCGTCCTGTTCATCCTCAGCCTCCGCGGCCTGTCGAGCCAGGAGACCGCGCGGCGCGGCAACCTGTACGGCATCATCGGCATGGCGATCGCGATCGCCGCGACGCTCGCGACGAACACGCGCGGCGACTCGTTCCATCCCGCGCTCGCCGGCGCGATCCTCGGCGGCGGCCTCCTCGGCGCGATCATGGCGGCGCGCGTCGGCATGACGCAGATGCCGGAGCTGGTCGCGCTGCTGCACAGCTTCGTCGGTCTGGCCGCCGTGCTCGTCGGCTTCTCGCTCGACCTCTACGGTGACGGCGGCGGCGGTCCGCCGCACCTCGCGCACCGCATCGAGATCTTCATCGACGTGTGGATCGGCGCGATCACCACGACCGGCTCGGTGCTCGCGTTCTTGAAGCTGCGCGGCTCGGTTAGCGGCAGGCCCCTGCTCCTGCCTGCGCGCCACGCGCTCAACCTCGCGATGCTCGTCGGCTCGATCGTGTGCGCATACCTCTACGCGAAGGACGGCACCCAGCTCGGGCTGCACGTCGGCACCGCGATCGCGTGCGTGCTCGGCGTTCACCTCGTCGCCGCGATCGGTGGCGCGGACATGCCGGTCGTCGTGTCGATGCTCAACAGCTACTCGGGATGGACCGCGTCGGCCGCCGGCTTCATGCTCGGCAACGACCTGCTGATCATCACCGGCGCGCTCGTCGGATCGTCGGGCGCGATCCTCTCGTACATCATGTGCAAGGCGATGAACCGGTCGATCTGGAACGTCATCTTCGGCGGCTTCGGCGCGCAGCCGGCGGCGAAGCCCTCGGGCGAGGCCGCGAAGCCGGCCGGTGACGTGCAGGACATCGATGCTGCCGGTCTCGCCGATCAGCTCGCGACCGCGAAGTCCGTCATCATCGTCCCCGGCTACGGCATGGCCGTCGGTCGTGCGCAGCATGCGGTGCGTGAGCTCACCGAGGTGCTGCGCTCGCGCGGCGTCCAGGTCCGCTTCGCGATCCATCCGGTCGCCGGTCGCCTGCCGGGCCACATGAACGTGCTGCTCGCCGAGGCGAACGTGCCGTACGACATCGTCCTCGAGATGGACGAGATCAACTCGGACTTCCCGGCGACCGACGTCGCGATGGTGATCGGCGCGAACGACATCGTGAACCCGGCCGCCGAGGACGATCCGGGCTCGCCGATCGCGGGCATGCCCGTGCTTCAGGTCTGGAAGTCGCGCCTCGTGATCGTCAACAAGCGCAGCCGCGGCGCCGGCTACGCGGGCATCGACAACCCGCTGTTCTACAAGCCGGTCACCAAGATGCTGTTCGGCGATGCGAAGGACGCGGTCGAGAAGGTCGTCGCCGCGCTCAAGTCGTCGTCGAAGTCCGCGGCCTGAGCCGCTTGTTCAGCGCGCGGTGCCCGCGGCGATCTGGTCGTGCGCCGCGCGGAGCGCGAACCGGTCACGCCAGGCGCTTGACGACGGACAGCGCGTCGTCGACGTGCTTGCCGAACCGGATCGCCGAGTCGAAGCGGTGGCGCACGACGCCGGTCTTGTCGAACACGAACGTCACGCGCGGCGGCATGCCGAGCGGCCCCTTGAGGCCCCACTGCTTGGCGACGCCGAGGCCGGGGTCGGAGAGCAGCGTGAACGGGAGGCGGTGGTGGCGCTGGAACTTCGCGTGCGAGTCGGCGTCGTCGCGCGACACGCCGATCACCTCGGCGCCGGCGGCGATGAAGTCCTCGTACGAGTCGCGGAAGCCGCACGCTTCCTTCGTGCAGCCATAGGTCTCGTCGGCAGGGTACCAGTACACGACGAGCGGCTTGCCGATCTTGTCGCGCAGCTGGACCGGCCCCTCGGGACCGACCAGCGTGGTTTGGGGCATCTCATCTCCGACGTCGAGCGCCATGGCGGCAGCCTACCGCAATCCTCAGGCTTTCTTGCCGACCGCGACACCTGCGGCGCGCAGCAGCTCGTCGCCGATCAGGTATCCCTCCCGCAGCACCTCGATGATCCGGCCGTCCTGCGCGGCGTCGGCGACCGGGACGAGCGCCATCGCGTCGTGGCGTCGCGGATCGAAGATCTCGTCGAGGCAAGGGGCGTGCGTGACGCCGAACTGCGCGAGGCGGGTCAACAGGCTGCGCCGGATGAGGGCGAGCCCCTCGACGACATCGGCCGACTCGGCGTGCTTGGTGGCGGCGGTGATCCCGCGGTCCAGATCATCGATCACCGGGAGGAAGCTCTCGAGGAGCTTGCGCGTGCGTTGCTCGAGCTCCTTCGCGGACGCGGTCTCGAGGCGCTTGATCGCCGTCTCGATCTCCGCATGGGCGTGGTCGGCTCGCGCGTGGGCCTGCTGGAGCTCGGCGTCCTTCTTCGCGAGGAGTGCGGTGAGCTCCTCGATGTCCGCCTCGAGCGTCGCGACGTAGTCGCCGCCGGGCGCACTCGTCTCGAGCAGGTCGTCGAGCTCCTTGGCCGCGGCGATCGCATCGAACTCGGGTTCGTCGGGCATGGGGGCAGCCTAGTCGACTTCGCGCGGATCGTCGCGCTCCCGCGCGATCTGCGTGAACCGCTCAGTGCCACGGATTGGCGAGCATCGGCGAGGCCAGGAGCTCGTCATCGGTGAGCGCACGCAAGAACGCGAGCAGGTCGGCGCGCTCGTCGGGGGTCAGCGTGAAGCCCGTGATGAACACGCTCTTCCTCGGGCTCGTCGCGCCGGCGCCGCGGCCGCCCTTGGCGTAGATGTCGATGACGTCTTCGAGCGTGGCGACCGAGCCATCGTGCATGTATGGCGCGGTGACGGCGACGTTGCGCAGCGTCGGAGGCTTGAACCGGCCCATGTGCGCCGGGTCGCCGGTGACGTCGATCAGGCCGCGATCGCCGGCCGGGTAGGCACCCTTGCCGTCGACGTCGTAGAGGCCGATGTTGAAGAACTTCACCGAGTCAGCGACGACGACCGAGAAGTTGAAGCCACCGTGGCAGTGCGTGCAGCCGAGCGCATCGGACTCGAACAGGGCGAGCCCGCGCTGCTCGGAGGCGTCGAGCGCGGCGGTGTCGCCGGCGATGAACGCGTCGAAGCGGGA
>DATLHR010000294.1:0-12637 GCA_035539815.1 Kofleriaceae bacterium | reverse complement strand
CGGCGCGCTCGACGCCGAGACGCTCTCGCGCGAGCTCGGCGTGCTGGCGCCCGCGGAAGCCCGCGCGGCGTGGACCGCGGGTGGCAGTGCGACGTTCGCGTACGGCGACGGGGCGGGGCGCGTGCGCGTGACGCTGTCGCGCGATCAGCGCGGACCGGGGGCGGCGCTCCGGCTGCTGCACGGCGATCCGCCGCCGCTCGCGGGGCTCGCGCTCGGCGCCGAGGTCGGCGAGTGGCTCGCGGCACGCGGGCTGATCCTGATCGCGGGCCCGTCCGGGGCCGGGAAGACGACGACGCTCGCCGCGCTGGTGCGCGCCCTCGGGGAGCGTCGCAGGAGCGTGGTCACGCTCGAGGAGCCGATCGAGATCATCCAGCCCGGGGCAACGATCAGCCAGCGCGCGATCGGCGAGCACGTCGCCAATGCGAGCGCCGGGGTCGCGGCCGCGATGCGCGAGGGAGCCGATGCGATCGCGATCGGCACCGTGGCCTCGACCGACGCGGCGGAGGCCGTGGTCGATGCCGTCGCCGGCGGCCACCTGGTACTCGCGACCGTGGTCGCGCCGAGCCCGCGGCTCGCCATCGAGGTCATCGTTAACCTCGTCTCCCCGGAGCGACGAGAGATCGCGCGTGGGGTGTTTGGCGAGGCCTTGCTGGGTACTGTTACCCCCGTCCTAACCAAGCAAGGATCGCGTAGTTTTACGGTCGTGCCCCGCGGCATTTGAACCCGCCTTGCGGGGCGGGATATAAAAGTAGGCGTCCCGGTGAACGACGATTATCGCGAGGGCGGAACGCTCATCCTGACGCGCCCCGGCATCTTGTCCGACGACAAGAAGCCGCCTCGTGGCGATGCGTGCCTCGTCAACCTCCACCCGCCGGGCCCCGACATCGGCCGGCGCATCCCGCTGCTCAACCAGCAGTACATCGTGGGGCGCGATAACGAGGCCGGGTTCGTCGTCAGCCGCAGCTCGGTGTCGCGCCAGCACGCGCGCCTGTACATGGATGACGGCGGCACCTGGTGGGTCGAGGACCTGAACTCGACCAACGGCACCTTCGTCAACGAAGCGCGGATCAAGAACCAGCAGCTCAACGACGCCGATCAGGTCCGGTTCGGCGACGCGATCTACAAGTTCCTGTCGGGCTCGAACATCGAGAGCGCGTACCACGAAGCGATCCACAACATGGCCATCCAGGACGGGATGACCGGGATCCACAACAAGCGCTACTTCCTCGAGTTCCTCGAGCGCGAGATCGCCGTCTGCTCGCGCCATGGTCACCCGCTGACGCTGGTGATATTCGACGTCGACCACTTCAAGAAGATCAACGACAGCCAGGGCCACCTCGCGGGTGACGCGGTGCTGAAGGACCTGGCGAATCGGATCCGCCCGCGCATCCGCCGCGAGGACCTGTTCGCCCGCTACGGCGGCGAGGAGTTCGCCTGCGTCCTGCCGTCGACGGCGCTGCCCGGCGGCATCGTGTTCGCCGAGCATCTGCGGACGCTGATCGAGGAGCGCCCGACGATGTTCGACAACAAGGCGATCCCGTTCACGATCAGCATCGGCGTGACGACGCTGCACAGGGAGACGGGCGTCGACCCGTCGGGCCTGATCAAGCGCGCCGACGAGAACCTGTACGCGGCGAAGCGCGGCGGCCGCAACCGCGTGGTGCCGAGCCTCCAGGACCTGATCCCAGGCTGACCCTCGGGTTGGGTGCTACAAACGCGCCCGTGAAGACCCTGGAGGACCTGGGCTGGCCGGCGCTCGTCGACCACTGGGCAAAGCGCTGCGCCACCAAGCGCGGCGAAGCACACGTGCGTGGCTCGGTGCTGTTCGCAGCGGCGACCGAGGCCCGTGCGCGTGCGGCCGAGATCACCGAAGCGCGCCAGCTCGCGGCGCGGGATGCGGCCCTGCCGCTCGGGGACATCTCCGATATCGCCGCAGCGATCGCGCGCGTGCGCAAGGCCGCCGCGCTCGACGCGCCCGAGCTCGTCGCCGTGGCGACCACGGGGCGCGCCCTCGGCCGGCTGCGCGTCCACTTGCGCCAGCGCGCGGAGGTCGCGCCGCGGCTCGCGGCGCGCGCGGAAGCGATCGGCGATCTCGGCCACGTCTATCACCCGATCCTCGAGGCGTTCGACGCCGACGGGCGGCTCGTCGATCACGCGAGTGACGCCCTCGGCCCGCTGCGGCGCTCGCTCGCGGCGATCCGCGCGCAGCTCGAGAAGCGGATGGGCAGCCTGCTCACGGACGAGCGGTTCGCGCCCTACCTCCAGGACTCCTATTACACGCAGCGCGAGGAGCGCTACGTGCTGCCGGTGCGCACGGACGGCAAGGGCTTCGTGCGCGGCATCGTGCACGGCAGCTCGCAGAGCGGCCAGACCCTGTTCATCGAGCCCGAGGAGATCGTCGACCTCAACAACCGCGCGAAGCTCGCCGAGGCCGAGGTGCTCGACGAGGAGCGCCGCATCTTGATCAAGTTCAGTGGCTGGGTCGCCGAGGAGGCGGATGCGTTCGACGCCGCGCTCGCCGCCGCCGAGCTGCTCGACGTGGTCGCCGCCGCCGCGATCATGGCGGACGACACGGTCTCGGCCGAGCCGATCATCGACGACACGCCACGCATCGCCTTGCTGCACGCGCGGCACCCGCTGATGCTGCTCGCCGATCGCCGCTGCGTCGCCAACGACATCATGGTCGCCGCGGGCGCGACGCTGCTGGTCTCGGGCCCCAACGCAGGCGGCAAGACCGTCGCGCTCAAGACCGTCGGGCTCGCCGCGCTGATGACGCGCGCGGGCCTGCACCTCACCGCCGAGAGCGGCAGCGCGATGGGGTGGTTCCCCGACGTCCGCACGGACATCGGCGACGCGCAGAGCCTCGAGCACGACCTGTCGACGTTCACGGGCCACATGGTGAATCTCAGGTCGCTGCTCGAGACCGCGGGGCCGGGATCGCTCGTGCTCGTCGACGAGATCGCCGTCGGCACGGATCCCGAGCAGGGCGCGGCGCTCGCGCAGGCGGTGCTCGAGGCGCTCGCCGGGCGCGGCGTCACCGGGATCGTGACCACGCACTACGAGCGGCTCAAGGCGCTCGGCGCGACGGATGCGCGGTTCTCGAACGCCTCCGTCGGCTTCGACCTCGCGCGGCTCGAGCCGACGTTCAAGCTGCACCTCGGCACGCCCGGAAGCTCGGGCGCGTTCGCGGTCGCGCAGCGCATGGGCATCCCGGCCGGCGTCGTCGATCGCGCGCGTGATCTCATCGGCCCGCAGGTCGCGAAGGTGGAGCAGCTGCTCGCGAGCGTGGCGGATCAGCAGCGCCGGATCGAGGAGGAGCGCGCGGCGCTGCTCGCCGAGCTCGAGGCCGTGGAGGCCGACCGCGCGGCCCAGCGTCAGTTCCGCGAGAAGTCGCGCGCGCGGTTCGAGAAGCAGACGCGCGTGGTGCACGGCGAGGCGCTCGCCGAGCTGAAGGCCGCGCGCCGCGAGATCGAGGAGGTGCGCAAGCAGCTGCGCGCGCGCGCCGCCGAGGCGACGGCCGAGGACCTCCGCGACGCGACCCGCCGCCTGGTCACGCCGGGCGCGCAGGTCGCGCGGCACGAGCCCAAGCGGCAGCTGCCGCCGGGCACGCCCGCGACGCCGGACAAGCTCGTGCAGGGCGCGCCCGTCATCGTGCCGCGGCTCGGCCGCGCCGAGGTCGTGGCGCTGCTCGCCGACGACAAGGTCGAGGTGCGCGTCGGCTCGATGCGCGCGATCGTCCCGATCGTCGATGTGCTCATGGACACCCACCGCGCCGCCCGTCGCGCCGAGCCGCGCGCCGAGCAGGGCGCGCCGCAGCACGACACCGCCTCGCCGACGCGCCCGATCGAGCTCGTCGAGGGCGTGCCCGCGGGCGGCCGTGCAACGGCGCGCACGCTCGAGACCACGATCGATGTCCGTGGCAATCGCGCCGACGACGCGGTCGCCCAGGTCGATCGCTTTCTCGACGAGAGCATGGTGGCCGGGCGCGACGCCGTGTTCGTGATCCACGGCCACGGCACCGGCGCGCTGCGCGCCGCGATCCGCAACCACCTCGCGACCCACCGCGGGATCGAGAAGTGGCGCGCGGGCGAGCAGAGCGAGGGCGGCGACGGCGTGACCGTGGCGTTCCTCAAGGGCTGAGCGAACGCTACAGTCCGCGGATGGACGCGCTGCTCCGCCTCGTGCTCGCTCCCGACCGCGCCGCCGCGAGCGACTCGCTCGACACCTGGTGGGCCGCCACCGGCGCGAGGCGCGCCGCGTGGGACGCATCGATCGATCGCGCGATCGCGGCCGGCGCGCTCGCGGACCGCGTGGGCTTCGCGTTCGCCGCCGGGTACGGCGAGGCGCTGCGCGCGCTCGTCGGTGATCGCGTGCCTGACGGCCTCCACGCGCTGTGCGCGACCGAGGAGAGCGGCAACCACCCGCGCGCGATCAAGACCGCGCTGACCCCGCTCGCCGGCGGTGGGTTCGAGCTGACCGGCAAGAAGAAGTGGGCGACCGCCGCGCCCAATGCGAGTGCGCTGCTCGTCGTCGCGACCACGGGCGACGGCCCGGATGGCAAGCCGCGCCTGCGCGTGGTGCGCGTCCCGGCGTCGGCGCCGGGCGTGCGGCTCACCTCCTCGGCGGCGCCGTTCGTCCCCGAGATCCCGCACGCTGAGATCGAGCTCGATCACGTGCGCGTCTCGGCCGACGACGTGCTGCCGGGCGATGGCTATGACGACTACTTGAAGCCGTTCCGCACCGTCGAGGATCTGCACGTCCACGCGGCGCTGCTCGCCTATCTGATCGGCGTCGCCCGCGTGCGGCGGTTCCCGCACGAGCTGGTGGAGCAGCTGCTCGCGTCGATCGTCGCGGTCCGCGCCCTCGGTCTCGCCGATCCGCGCGCGGCCACCACGCACCTCGCGCTCGCGGGCGTGCTCGCCGCCGTGCACGATCGGTTGCCCGAGCTCGAGCGGCCGTGGGCCGTGCTCGCCGACGACGAGTGGCGGCGGTGGGAGCGCGATCGCGCGATCCTTCGCGTCGCGAGCGCCGCCCGCACTGCGCGCCGCGACCGCGCGTGGGAGGCAATCGGCTCGTAGGCACCGACGGAGCCCCAGCGCACGGGCGGAGCCCAGCTCGGCGCGGCTTCGCTTTGCTCGCTCGCCGCGCTCGGCTCGGCCTCGCATTCACTCGCTCGCCCTGAGACGCTCGAATGAGCTCCTCGTACGCGCTCGCGCCAACGGGTGCAGAGCGCGTGTCATCGACCGCAGCGGAGCTTCGGCCGCGAGCGCGGGCTCGGTGTCAGGCGCCCCGTCCCTCGAGCGCGGCCTTCTTGGCACCGAGCGAGGTCACCAGGTGATCGGTGAGTGCGCGGATGCGGGCGGTGCCGCGCAGGTCCTCGTGCGTGAGCACCCACAGCTCGGTCGCCATCTCGGGGATCAGCCCGCGCACGCGCTGGAGCCCCGGCGTGCGATCGCCGAGATAGCAGGGCAGGGCGGTGACACCGAGGCCCGCGCGGGCGGCGTGCGCGAGTGCGGTGAACGAGTCGGTGCGTAGCACCGGGATGACGTCGAGCGTCCGCGCCATCCAGCGCGCGATGGTCGTGGTCGCGAGGCTGTCGTCGAGGCCGATCCAGGTGTGGCCGTCGAGGGCGCGCCGCGCGGGGATGCGCTCGAGGTAGGCGGGGGACGCGTAGAGCGCGAACGCGATCGTGCCGGCGCGCCGGCCGACGAGGTGCGGCGGTGGTGTGGAGGTCGCACGCACGGCGACGTCGGCGTCGCGCTTGGTGAGGTTCGCGAGGCCGGGCGTCGTGGTCAGCTCGAGCTGGATGCCGGGATGCGCGGCGGTGAACGCGGCGAGCGCGGTGGGCACGAGCTCGACGGCGAGCGTGTCCGTGGTGGTCACGCGGACCGTGCCGGTGAGCCGGAGGTCGCGGCCGGCGACCTTGCGCTCGATCGCGTGCACGGTGTCCTGCATCGCCCGCGCGGCGGCCGCGATCTCCTCGCCGGCGCTGGTCAGCACGTAGCCGGTCGGCGAGCGCGCGAACACCTTCACCCCGAGTGATCTCTCGAACGCGCCGACGCGCCGGAGCACCGTGGTGTGGTTCACGCCGAGCGCGCGCGCCGCGGCCGCGAGCGACCCCTGCTCGGCGACGGCGAGCACGTGCTGTAGATCCGTCCAGACGAGGATGTGCATTTCTGCAGAACTCTACTGCACAACTGGCGACTTCCTGGGCGCGCGTGCACAGCCCAGGATGGCGGGAAGGAGACCTCTCATGACCCGCCTACAGCCCTACGTTCCCACCGCCCTCCGCATCGCCCTCGGTGTCATCTTCCTCGGCCACGCCTACACCAAGGCGGCGCTCTACACGTTCCCCGGCACCGAGCAGTTCTTCGTGGCCAACGGGTTCCCCGCCTGGACCGTCTATCCGGTGTTCGCGGCCGAGGTCGCGGGCGGCATCGCCCTCATCGCCGGCTTGCGCGTGCGCTGGGTCGCGCTCGCGCTGGTGCCGGTGATGCTGGGCGCGATCAAGCCGCACCTCGGCAACGGTATGGGGTTCTCGAACCCGGGCGGCGGCTGGGAGTTCCCCGCGCTCTTGCTCGTCCTGCTCGGCATCCAGAGCGTGCTCGGCGCGGGCGCGTTCGCCGTGGAGTCGCTGTTCACGCGCGCCCGCGCGCGGGTGAGCCTGGCCGCGTGA
Source organism: Kofleriaceae bacterium (assembly GCA_035539815.1). Taxonomy (GTDB): domain Bacteria; phylum Myxococcota_A; class Polyangia; order Haliangiales; family Haliangiaceae; genus JABFXX01. Next base: position 5,961 of record DATLHR010000294.1, on the reverse strand, counting down.
TGGCCGGCGACGCACGCGCTATGGTGTCTACATGTGCCTCATCTGCGTCGAGATCGCGAAGTCGAAGATGACCGTGAACGAGGCACGTCAAGCACTGCGCGAGATGCGCGAGGGCCTTGACACCGAGCACGTGCGCGAGGTCGAGGCCAAGCTCGCCGAGAAGGAGACGTCCGAGAAGTCCTGAACGCCGAGCGCTGCTACGGCCCGATCACGAAGAACGCGATCTCGTACCAGGCGTCCTTCTCTTTCACCGCGGGTAGCGCGAGCCTCGACGCGAGTGGCTCGATGCAGCGCAGCGCCGCGTCGATCTCCGCGCGCGTGGCCTCGAGCGGCACGTCGCCGAACGCCGCGACCGACGCCCCCGCCGGTGGCGGTGGACGGCGATAGCTGTAGCGGCGGTACGGGTTCGGCGGCGCGTACGGCTCCGCCTTGGTGCGGGGCCCGACGCGGACGATCCGCACCTGCACGACGGAGCTGGGCGTCTTGGCCATGCACGCGCGCAGCGCCGGCATGCCCTTCTTCACGGCGAGCCGGGCGGCCTCGAGGTCGAGCGCGGCGGTGCCGTCCAGGCGGTCGATGCTCTCGGGCAGCTGCGCATCCTTGAGCTCGCGCAGGTGCTCCTCGGCGCGCTTGCGCCACGAAGGGTTCGTCGAGAGCTTGAGGTACTGGCGGAAGTAGATCGTCGCGAGCTCGGGCTTGGGGCCCTCCATCGACGCGTACGCGAGACCCTTGATGTACTCGGCGTCGCCGGGGCCGATCAGGAGCTGGCTGCTGACCACCGAGAACGAACGATCGATGGTCATCGCGCGGCGCACGGCTTCGATCGCTTCCGCAGGGCGGCGCGCGCGATCGTAGGCGAGCGCGAGCAGCCAGCGCGTCATCGCCTGTGGCGTCTCGGGCGCGTCGAGTGCGGCGGTGAGCGTGGCGATCGCTTCATCGAGCTTGCCGAGCGCGATGCGCACCTCGCCGAGCCGCATCAGCATGTCGCCCGTCCCCGTGCCCGCGGCGGTCGCCTCGGCGAGCACGCGCTCGGCGGTGGCGAGCTTGCCGGACAGCGCGAGGCAGTGGGCATGCTTGCGGCGCAGCTCGAGCAGGGCCTTCTTCTCGGCGGGCTCGCGGCGGGGGGCCTTCGCGACCGCGACGCCGAAGTCCGCGGCGCAGGCGTCCCACCGCTTCAGCTGGTACGCCGCATCACCTCGCAGCGCGTAGGCCTCGCCCTCCTGGGGCAGGAGCGCGATCGCGCGGTCGAGCTTCTCGGTCGCCGCGTGCAGGCCGCGGTCGGTGCGCTCGCCGATCGCCTGCCGCGCCTGATCGACGAGGGCGCGATACGGCTCGTGGCTCGGATTTGCCGCGTTCTCCCACAAGACGGAGTGCTCGGTCTTCTCCTGATCCCTGTCGACGGGCTCCGGCGGATAGCGCTTCGACTGCGCCCACGCGGGCGCCGCGACGAGGACGAGCAGGAGCGCGAGTGACTTCATGGATACAGTTCGAACGGATCGAAGGTCTGTCGCCGCGCCGCCGGCGTCGCGCGGACCTTCGCCTGCAACTCGTCGAGGTGATGCTTCGCGCGCGCCTGGTACTGCGGGTGCGCGCCGCTCGCGATGAACTGCTTCCAGTAGCCGAGCGCCTCGGCGTTGAAGCCGTATGCCTGGTGGATCAACGCGAAGTAGTAGAACTCCTCGCCTTGCGGCACGAAGAACACCCGCTTCTGCAGGAAGGCCTGGCGGAACTCCTGGACCTGCTCGGGCGGCTGCCTGCGGATCACCTCGACTGCCGCCGGGTAGTTCTCGTCGCGATCGAGGGCGACGGCCAGGCCGAACGCCGTGGACGCGCCCGCGCCCATGCGCAGCGCCGTGCGATATCCGTCGATCGCCTGCTCGAGCTTGCCGAGCATCATGTAGGTCTCGGCGAGGTTGCCCCACACGCCCTCGACGTCCGTGTTGCTCATCCCATCCGCGCGATCGAGGATCGCCAGATAGTCGCGCATCGCTCCCTCGAGGTGACGCTTGGAGTCCTTGCCGCCGTCGACGAGCTTGGTCCGCAGGATCGCCCGCTGGAACAGCGCATCGGCGAGCCGCGGATCGAGCCGGGCTCGTGCCTCGAACGTGTCCCACGCCTCGAGCGTCTGCCGCATCCGCGCCGGGTCGGCCGGCGCGCCCGGCAGCGAGCAGGTCAGGGGCGGCGCGTTCCCGATGTACTGCCCGAAGCGATACGCGTCGTCGCAGTCGATGAAGAAGCTCTCGAGCACGGTCGCGATCCGGTAGTAGGGCTCGCCCTGATCGGGCCGCAGGTCGCCGGCCTCCTTGTATGCGGCGATCGCCTGATCCACGAGCTGCACCGCCTTGCGCTGGGCCTGCCCGCGCGCGTTCGCCCGCAGCGCGAGCTCGTCGCCCTTCGCGAGCGCGATGTCGTAGCGATCGCGGGTCGCCGTCGACGCATCGTCGATCGCGCGCTGCCATACGTCGGCGGCGGCGGTGGTCGCGAGCGTGCACACGAGCAGCAGCGAGGCGCGCGCGGTCATGGGCGCCTCGGCCGGCGGGGAGGCGGCGGCGGGTGGTTGGTGGTCGCCGGCACCGCGGCTTGCGCGGGGCGCGCGCGCAGCTTGGCGTCGATCGCGCGCACGTGATCGAGGGCGCGCGCGCGCCACGGGGAGTCGCCGGCGGCCGCGTACAGCGCCCACTCGGCACGCGCCTCGACGTATTGCTCGGTCACCTCGTAGAGCAAGGCCTGATAGTAATGCCGATCTTCGGGCGGTGCGAAGCGCATCATCGCGAGCGAGTTCTGCACCTGGGGCCCGAGCTGCGTCTGGAGCGTGCTGCGCAGCCGCTCGAGCACCTCGAACGCCGCGGTGCGCTGCTCGTCGCGGTCATAGAGCGTCGCGAGCGCGAACGTCGCGAGCGCGAGCTCGTTCGTGTAGTACGCGGGCGGTGTCGCCGGCAGCGAGTTGACCAGCACGTCGACCGCGGCCGCGACCTGGCCGCGCGCCGCGAGCGCGTTCGCGAGGTGCACGAGCGACTGCACGTTGTCGACGCGGATCCCGGCCGGCACGAGCTGCAGCCAGCGGATCGCCTCATCGCGATTGCCCAGGCGCAGGTGGATCGCCCCGAGTCGGCCGACCACCTCCGCTCCGGCCTTCTCGCGGCCGCGCTCGCGTACGCAGGCTTCGAGGGCCTCGATCGCCTCGTGCGTCTTCCCGAGCTCGTCGGCGGCGCGCCCGAGGATCGCGAGCACGTCGGCGTTATGCGGCGAGAGCCGGCGCGCCTCGCGCATGAGGCGATACGTATCGACCCAGTAGCGCATGCGCTGATCCACCGCCCACTCCGCATCCATCTGCAGCACCTCGTCGGCGATCTTCGTCGCTTGCCGCGCGGCGTCGACGAGCTTCCCGACCTCGACGCCGTTGGGCTCGATCACGTCGCGCCAGAAGTCCTCCTCGACGGGCGTGGGGCGCGGGGGCGACGGCAGGCGGCGCGCATCGGCCGTGCCCGCGAAGCCCGCGAGCACGAGAGAGGCGAGCACCGCCGGCCTGCGCACGGTTCGAGTATGCAGGTCACCCCCCGCCGTTGCCAGCCGGGGTGCGGACCCCCGTCCAGCGAGAGTCCACTCCCCGCCGCCCGACCGGGAAGGCTCGTGATCCCGGTGAGTTGCCCGGCTGACGTGCTGGCCTGTCGCTTGCTGACTCACGCCGCGTGGATCGAGCAGTCATCGCCACCGCCGACGAGCTGTTTCGCCGGCGCCACTACCCGGGTGTCGTCGCGATGTGCTCCGACGCGCTCGAAGCCGAGCCCGAGTGTCTCGAGCTGTTACTCGTGCGCGCCCGCGCCCACATCGCGCTCAGGCGCGAGCTCGAGGCGCAAGCCGACCTGCGCGACATCATCCGTATCGAGCCGCGCTGCTCACCCGCGTATCGCCTGCTCGGCGAGCTCGCCGCGCGTCGCGCCGAGAACGAGTCGGCCGCGATCTTCTTCCGCGAGGCGCTCCGCCTCGATCCCGACGATGCCGAGGCCCGCGAGTGGCTCGCGCTCGTCACCCCAGCTCGACCAGCCGCGGCGGTAATAAAACTCCCGGCACCCGCCGCCGCGGCTGGTCGCGTACCTCGCACCGCGCGCGGTACGCAACCTCCCGAGGAGGGCCGCGGTCCGGTTCCCGAGCTCCCCGGGTTCGCCGAGCACCTCGTCGCCGAAGGCATTCTCTCGCGGGATCGGCTGCGCGCCGCCCAGGCGTATCAGCGCTCGATGCGCGTGCCGTTGTCGACGGCGATCGTCGCACTCGGGCTCGCGACGCCACAGCGGATCGAGTGGGCCGCCGTCGCGCACCAGACCTCGCTGGCGCGCGGCAAGTAGTCGCTGCTACGTTCCGCCGCGATGCGGCTCGTCGCCAGCTTGGTCGTCTTCTCGCTCGCCGGGTGCTCCGGGCCCACCGGCCCCACGCCGACGAGCCCGGCGAGCGGCGCGCCCGCGTCACCTCGTGATGCGGCGAGCGCGCGTCCATCCGATGCGCGCGTGGCGGCGGCCCCGCCCGCGGGACCTCCGGGCATCAAGGTCACGCTCGCGGATGTCGGCCTCGAGGCGGGCTCGCTCGATCGCAGCGTCGATCCGTGCGTCGACTTCTACCAGTTCGCCTGCGGCGGCTGGCTCGCCGCCAACGACCTTCCCTCCGATCAAGCGAGGTGGGCCCGGTTCACGGCCCTCGACGAGAAGAACAAGGCCGCGATCAAGGTGCTGCTCGAAGAAGCGGCCAAGGGCATCGGCGCGACGCCGCCCACGCGCAAGCTCGGTGATTACTACGCGTCGTGCATGGACGAAGCCGCGATCGAGCAGGCGGGGACGTCGTCGATCAAGGCGCTGCTCGACAAGACGACCAAGCAGAAGGACGCCAGGACCTGGCTCTCGGCGATGATCGAGCTGCACAAGCTCGGCGTGTGGGTCGTGTGGTCGGCGCAAGCGTTCGCGGATCTCCGCGAGTCGACCACGACGGTCACGTACCTCGACGCGGCCGGCCTCGGCCTCCCGGCTCGCGACTACTACGTGAAGTCCGACTTCCAGGACACGCTCGAGGCCTACCGCGCCCACGTCGCGCGCATGCTCGCGCTCGCCGGTACGCCCGAGGCGAAGACCGCCGCGGCAGCGGCCGACGTGCTCGCGATCGAGACCGAGCTCGCGAAGCTGACCAAGACCGGCGTCGAGCAGCGCGATCTCGCCGCGCTCTACAACCCGACCGACCTCAAGAGCCTCGCCAGGCAGGTCAAGAGCGTCGACTGGCAGCGCTACTTCCAGGGCGTCGGCTACCAGCCGAGCGCGAAGCTCGTGATCGCCACGCCGTCGTTGTTCGCCGCGCTCGACAAGGTGCGCGCGAAGTTCAAGCCCGCGCAGTGGGCGAGCTACTTCACGTACCACCTCGTCGCGCACGCCGCGTTCCAGCTGCCGAAGCGGTTCGGCGATGAAGCCTTCGCCCTGCAGAAGGTGCTGACCGGTGTCCAGCAGCCGCCGGACCGCAGCCGTCGCTGCATCGAGGCCACGCAGGACGCGCTCGGCGAGCTGCTGGGCCAGCTCTACGCGACGAAGTACTTTCCCAGCACGGCGAAGCAACAGGCGGCGGCGCTGGTCGACGCGCTCGTACGTGCGATGGGGGACGAGCTCGTGGCGCTCGACTGGATGAGCGAGCCCACCAAGCAAGCGGCGCAGGCCAAGCTCGCCAAGCTGGTGCGCATGGTCGGCTACCCCGAGAAGTGGCGCACCTACGACTTCGAGGTCCGACGCGACGACTTCGCGGGCAATCGGATGCGATCGCACGCGTTCGAGACGCTGCGCGAGCTCGGCAGGTCCGGCAAGCCCGTGGATCGCAGCGGGTGGCGGATGAACACCTATCAGGTCGGCGCCCTCTATGACCCGACCGCGAACCACACCGTGCTGCCCGCCGGGATCTTGCAGGCGCCGTTCTTCGCGCACGATCGCTCGATCG
>DATLHR010000293.1:0-4378 GCA_035539815.1 Kofleriaceae bacterium | reverse complement strand
AAGCTGACGTTCGTCACCAAGCCCGCCGGCGCGTCGATCATCGTCAATGGCGAGGACACGGGGAAGCGCACCCCTGACCCCATCGAGGTCGATCGCAGCGAGCGCATCGTGAACATCGAGCTGCGGCTCTCGGGCTACCAGTCGGTTCCGTTCGAGAACCTCGGCGTCGGCAGAGATCTCACCAGGTCGGTCACGCTGAAGAAGAGGAGCAGCGGTGGCCCGGGACCCACGACCGGGAAGAACAACGGGACCGGCAAGGGCAGCGGGACGGGGAAGGGCAGCGGCAACACCGGCACTGGCCTGGACGTCAAGGGCGGCGGTCTCGAGCGTCCAGACTGAAACGTGACGCCGCGGGCGTCGCTTGGAGCAAGGAATAGGATGAAGCGATCGATCTCGTTCGTTTGTGCGGCGCTGATGGTTCCGGCGCTCGCCGTGGCGCAGCCGAAGACCGCCGACGATTACTACAAGGACGGCGAGACCCAGTACAACCTCGGCAACTTCCTCGCCGCGGTCGAGGCGTTCAAGAAGGGCTACGAGGCCGAGCCCGACAAGAGCAAGAAGGCGGCGTACCTGTTCAACGTCGCCCAGTCGTACCGGCAGGCCAAGGACTGCGGCCAGTCGCAGTTCTTCTACCGGCGCTATCTGGCGCTCAAGGCCGAGGACACGATCAAGCCGCTCAGGCCGGAGAAGAAGGCCGAGATCGAGACGATGATCAACGACCTCGAGACCTGCGTGAAGCAGCAAGAGGCGCTGAAGAACCGTCCGCCCGATACGACGAACGCGCCCGACAACGACGTCGCGCGCCCCGACGGCAAGCCGAAGGAGGTCGCGGACGCGACGCCCGGCCCGGGCACCGGCGAGGTTGTCGATAACGGCAGCGTTACCGCGACGGTCGAAGGGCCACCGACGCTGCTGTCGCTGCGCGCAGCCGGCGGCGCGGCGAAGGTGTTCGCCGGCCCCGAGATCAAGGTGCCGGTGCAGGCGTCGTTCGCGCTGCTCGGCGGTTATCCGCTCGCGCTCGGGTCACAGCTCACGCTCGACCTCGGCGCGGGCTTCACGTTCACGCCCGTGCCGCTCCAGAACATGGGCACCGCGAAGCTGATCGGCACGGTCGCGAATGCGGGGGCTACCTACCACGTGGCGCCGAAGATCGGCCTGCGCGGTGATCTCGGCGTCGGCGTGCTGTTCTTCACCGGCGTCAGCCAGAGCCGGTTCACCGCGGGCCGCATGACCAGCGGTGCGCTGTCGATGGTGCACGTGCGCGTCGGGCTCTCGGCCGACTACGCGATCACGCCGAACATCGTCGCGACGCTCACGCCGTTCGCGTTCTCGTACAGCCCGCCGAAGGCTGGGCTCGATGACAGCATCAAGTCGATCACCGCGATCGACTTCATGGTCGGCGTCGGCTATCGGATGTAGGCTCGGGGCGCGATGAAGAAATGTCCGTTCTGCGCCGAGGAGATCCAGGACGAAGCGATCAAGTGTCGCTACTGCGGCTCGTTCCTCAGCGCAGCACCGGAAACCGCTGGCCCGGCGCCCAAGGCGGCGGCCGCGGCTGCGCCCCCTGCGAAGTCTGCTGACGCCCCGCCGTTCGCGCGGGCGGCGGCGACCGACACCGCGCACGAGGAGCGCAAGGTCCTCTATACGGGCTCGCCGTCGTGGAAGGCGTATCTCGGTTACTACGTCGCGGCGGGGCTCGGCGCGCTGATCCTGATCGCGCTGCTGCGCGCGATCCACGGCGGCGATCCGCCGCTGATGACGAAGTTCCTCGACGTGGTGATCCCCCTCGGCGTCGCCACGGTGTTCGGCTTCGGCCTCACGCTGTATCGCAAGTCGATCAAGTTCCGCGTCACCAACACCGTCATCGAGACCGAGCGAGGCTTGCTGTCGAAGAAGATCGACGTGCTGCAGCTGTGGCGGTGCAAGGACGTCAGCTACCGCCAGAACCTGATCGACCGCGTCCTCGGCATCGCGCACATCGACGTCTTCGCCTCGGACGCGACCACCCCGCACGTCGAGATCGTCGGCCTGCCCGCGTCGCGCCAGCTGTTCGAGAACCTGCGCGATTCGATCGAGCTGCAGCGCCAGAACAAGAACGTCTACGGCGTCGTCTCGTAGATGCCTGACGGTCACTCGATCGGCCGCGTGGCTGGTCGACCGGCCGTGCTACGCGTGTGAGATCCATGGCTTAGCGGGCCGATCGGGTGGCGTGACGCCTGCAATAGCATGGAGAATGCAGCGTATCCTTGTCTCCATCCTGGCTACTGCACTCGCCACGCTACCGAGCTGTGCCGCGGAGCAAAAGGGCGAAGAGGACGACCTGCCTGCCGACGGGAAGCTCGACAGCTTCCAGGCTCCTACCGATCACGGCACGCTCGTCTTTGGTGTGCCGAGCAACGCGAAGTTCACCGCCGAGGAGGGATTCCACAGCTGGACGTTCAAGCTGTCCGCGCCCGCGCAGGTCAACCTCGAGACCGTGCTCGGCGGCACGAACCTCGACACCGTGATGTACCTCTACGCGCGCACGAGCTCGACCGCCGGCTGGGGCGCGTACATCGAGCGTAATGACGACGCTCACGAGGACACCTCGGCCTCGCAGCTCGAGCTCGAGCTCGACGAGGGCGAGTACCGCGTCCTGGTCAAGGCCTACAAGCGCACGCAGCGCGGCTCGTTCGCGCTCGAGGGGCAATGCGTCGGCGACGGGTGCCCGCCCGCCGGCGCGACGTGCGCCGCGCCGCTCGAGCTGCCCGTCGACCGCGGTTTCGGCGGCAGCTGCAGCATGACGATCGCGGCGATCTTCGACTCGGGCCGCATCGGGGCCTCGTCCGCGATCTCGATCTCCGGCGCGGAGCGCTGCACGCTCCCCGAGCTCGAGCGCAAGGCGGTCGACTATTACCTCTCGTACTTCGCGGAGTTCTCGCCCGTGGAGGAGGACGCCAGCCTCGACGTGGAGACCACGCGGCTCGCCGCGGGCACGCTGATCGACGTCACCGACGGTGGAGACGAGTCCGCGATGTCGATGGTGTTCGACGCGGACGGCGCGCTCGTCCTGCTCTACCAGCACAACCAGAGCCCCGACCTGCGGTTCTACTGCCGGCAGCCGATCCAGCCGGTCAAGGACGTGCCCAACATCGAGGCCTGCATCAGCAACCTCGTCGTCTCGGTGCCGCACGCATCCACCGACGAGAGCGTGGTCAACCTGACCGCCGCGCCCAACAACCTGCCCACCGGCCTCGCGGCCGAGGTCGCCGGGCCGATCCGGCACTACGCCGCGATGCACGGGACCGCGCTCTCGACGACGCTCACGACCCAGGGCGCCACGTGGCAGGCGTGGGGCGAGCCCGCGAGCTGGCTGAAGATCAAGGCTTCCACCAAGCCGCGCACCTCGTACCTCGCCACCCGCGACCTGATCCTCCTCGAGGCGACCGACGGGGATCCGGCTCAGCTCGTGTGCGAGTAGCTGATCTCACCGCACCAGCTCGTACGCGCCGAGATCCGGCGCGCCGACGCGCGGGTTCCCGGCGAGGTCGTGGCCCGCGCCGCCGCTGCCGGCGTCGATAGCGGGGCTGCCCGGGGTCAGGTGGTAGTCGGTCGCCGACACGAACGCCGGATCGCCGTGCAGCACGTCCGCGCCCGCGGGCAGGTGCTGCTCGTTCTCGGTGTTCCACAGCAGCACGCGCTCGAGCTCGAGCGTGCCCGCGAGCTCACCGACCAGGCCGCCGGCGAAGATCGCGTTGCGCACCGTGGTCTGTGGGCTGCTGTTCCAGCCGAAGCCGTAGGTGAACCGGTTGTTCACGAAGGTCGCGCCCTCGACGAGCAAGGTGCCGCTGTTGTCGAACGGGGAGTGAGCGATCGAGACCACGGCATTGCGCACCGTCACGTCTGCGCCCGCCGCGACTCGAACGGCGTCGCCGAGCGCTCCGCTGTGCGTCGCCACGAAGCCATCGACGTCGATCGTCGTGTTCGGTCCCGCCGCGATGCCCTGAAAGCCGAACCGCTCGATCGTGAGGTTGGTGAGGCGGGTCTCCGCGGCACCGCTCCGCGTGGACACGCCCGAGCTCGCGTCGGTGATCACCGCGTGATCCAGCGTCAGGGTTCCGCCGGCGAGCACGTCGATACCGCTCCAGGCGGTGAGCTCCGGTCCGTCGCCGACGAGCGCGACCGGCGCGGCGCGAACGCCCTGCACCACGAGCTTGCCGCCGACGAACAGCGGGCCGTTCTTCACGTAGACCGTGGTGCCCGGGGTGATCGTCAGCGTGACGCCGGCGGGGACGTGGAAGCTCTGCAGGCTCAGCGGCCCCATCGATGGCGACCACGTCGTATCGGCGGTGACCGCGAGAGGAGACGTTCGCGCGCTCGTCGCCGGTGGGATCACCTC
>DATLHR010000292.1:0-4160 GCA_035539815.1 Kofleriaceae bacterium | reverse complement strand
CTCGTTCTTGACGATGTCCTCGTACTCCTGCTTGACGACGGACAGCATCTCGCCGAACCGCTTGCGCTGCTCTTCACTGGAGATCAGCGAGTGGCTGCGCAGGCCGCCCTCGAGCTCGTTGAGCACCATGAACGGGTTGATCGCGCCCTCGGCCTTGTCGCTGACGAGCGCGTTCGCGATCTTGTCCTGGATGTAGCGCGGCGAGATGCCGTCGAGGCCCTCGCGCTGCGCCTCCTTGCGGAGCTCCTTGATGTTGTCCTGCGTGAAGCCGGGCAGCGTCTTGCCGTCGTACAGCTTCGCCTTCTGGATCAGCGACAGCGAGGGCTTCTTGGGATCCTCGAGGCGCGTGAGCACCGCCCACAGCGCGGCGTCGTACAGCGTGTGCGGCGCGATGTGCTTGCCGACGCGCTCCGTCGTGAAGTCCTTGGTGTAGATGCGGACCTCCTCGGACACCTTGGTGATGTACGGGATGTCGACCTTGATCGTGCGGTCGCGCAGCGCCTCCATGAACTCGTTGTTGAGGAGCTTCTTGTACTCGGCCTCGTTGGTGTGGCCGATGATGACCTCGTCGATGTCGGTCTGCGCGAACTTCTTCGGCTTGATCTTCCGCTCCTGGGTCGCGCCGAGCAGGTCGTAGAGGAACGCGACGTCGAGCTTCAAGATCTCGACGAACTCGAGGATGCCGCGGTTGGCGATGTTGAACTCGCCGTCGAAGTTGAACGCGCGCGGATCGGAGTCCGAGCCGAACGTGGCGATCTTGCGGTAGTTGATGTCGCCGGTCAGCTCCGTCGAGTCCTGGTTCTTCTCGTCCTTGGGCTGGAACGTGCCGATGCCGATGCGGTCCTGCTCGGAGAGCACGAGGCGGCGCACCTTCACGTGCGTCATCACCTTCTCGAAGTTGCCGGCGTAGTGCCGCATCAGCTCCTTGAAGATGAGGCGGCACGCCGGATTGACGTCGCCATCGACCTTCACGCGGAAGTCGTCGTTGCCGAGCTTGAGCTTGTCGATCGTCTGCTGCCGCCACTCGCGCGGGATCAGGCGCAGCGGCTCGTCGTGCATCGGCGAGTGGAACACTTCCTGGCCACCCGCGAGCTCGCTGAGCGCGCCCGGCAGCGTCCAGTAGTACGTGAACAGCGCGCCCTCGGTGGTCTTGCTGTACTCCTCCATGCCCTTCTTGAGCTGGCGCGCGATCGTCGACTTCGCGGAGCCGACCGGACCGTGCAGGAGGATGATGCGGCGCTCGGTGCCGTAGCCGTGCGCGGCGCTCTTGAGCACGTTCATGAGGCGCATGAGCGGCACGTCGAGGCCGAACACCGCGTCGCGACCGCCGTGCTGCTCGTCGCGGAAGAACTTGTACCGGACGAGCTTCTTCTTGTTGTCGATGTACTCCTCGACGCCGTGCGAGAGCACCATGTCGTAGAGGCGCTGGTACGCGTTGCGTGTCACGTGCGGCGTCTTGCGCACGAGCCCGAGGTAGTCCTCGAAGCTGCCCTCCCAGGAGAGCTCCTTGTACGTTGCGTAGTTCTGGAGCTCCGCAATCTGTCCCACGAGACTCATGGAGCCGACCGTAGCACAGGGGGCCTGGTGCGTCGGGAGGCCTGCCCGATGTCGTGTAGGATCTCGGTATGGGCCTGACCGATTTGTTCAAGCGTGGCCGCAGCGGCGTGGACCTCGGGCCGCGCCAGTTCACGCTCGCGATCACCGGCCACGGCATCGAGGCGGTGCCGGTGCTGCCGGCGACGGTGGCTCACCTCGCGGACGGCACGCTCGTGTTCGGCCCGTTCGACGCCGCGAGCGCCAAGGCGGCGGGCAACGTCAAGAACGTCCTGATCCGCCGTGGCACCCCGCCCACAGGCACGCTCGAGCGCCGCGCCATCTCCGAGAACAGCATCGTCACCTACTCGACCGCGCAGCGCGGCTCGACGCAGCTCGTGCTCGGCACCGGCATGCAGTCGTACGAGGAGGTGCTCGCGAGCTTCCACACGACGCCGCACGGCGGTGACTGGCGGCTCGCCACCGATAACCACGAGATCATCTGGCCCGCCGGCCTGACGCTGCGGGTGACCGGCAACCTCGCCGCCGAGCACGGGCCATACGAGCTGCTGCTCGACGGCTCGCCTACGAACGTCATCAACTTCTACGGCCCGCTCGCCGGCGACCGGATCCCCTCGCCCGAGCAGCTCAACGCCACGGGTCAGACGCGGATCGATGCCGATTCGTTGCCCGGCACCGTCAAGCCCGTGAAGCACTACACCTTTGAAGGCGACGCGAGCGCGCAGCGCTACTACTACGCGCACCTCGACACGGCGGTGATCTATCTCGTGCGCGCGCGCGCTTCGCTCGACGCAGCGAAGGCGGTGTTCGCCGCGGCCGATGCGATCGCGAGCTCGCTGCGCCCGCGGTTCTGACGACGTGTGCCTTGCAGCACAACGGTCGCATCACGTGCTTCGGCCGCACACCGCTCTCGCAGGACGCACCGACCACCTACGACGCCTTCGTCGCCTCGCCGTGACGCTCAGTCGTCGAGCGTGCCGACGTACTTCTTGACGTTGCGCTCGTGCTCGTCGACGGACTTCGCGAACGCATGCTCGCTCGCCCCCTTCGCCTTGGCGACGAAGTAGAAGTAGTCGTTATCGTCGGGCGATAGCGTCGCTTCGATCGACGCGCGCCCCGGATTCGAGATCGGACCCGGCGGCAGGCCCTCGTGCGCGTACGTGTTGTACGGGTTGTCCATGTCGTCGAGCTGCGCGCGATGCAGGCGATCGCAGCCCATCGGCTTGGGCGGGTTCGCCTTGAGACACGGCTCGTGCCACGCGATGCACGCGGCCGACTTCTGCGCCGGCACCATGCAGCCGTAGCGGATCGTCGGGTCGGTCTGCAGCTTCTTCGGCTTGAAGCTCTTGGACGTCAACCGATTGATGAACACCCGCGCGATGATCGGGCGCTCGACCTGCACGACGGCCTCCTTCTCGACGATCGACGCCATGGTCAGGATGTCGCGATCGCTCCAGCCGGTGAGCTCCTTGAGCTTCGCCGTGTCCTTGGGGTGCTTGGTGGCGAGCTCGTTCCACACTTCCTGGTGGCGCGAGATCAACCGCGTCAGCACGACCTGCGGCTTCTCGTTCATGCGGAACTGATAGGTGTCGGGAAACAGATAGCCCTCGACGCTGTCGGCGGTGATCGCGAACTTGCCGAGGAACGCCTTGTCGCGCGCGAGCGCCTCGAGCTCGCGCGCCTTCGCGATCTGCGCCTTCTCGATCAGCTCGAAGAACTCGAGCATGGTCTTGCCCTCGGGCAGCGTGACCTTGACCGTCACCTCCTTCACGCCCTCGGTCAGCTTCTTCAGGATCGCGCGTGGGGTCTCGTTGTCCTTCAGGAGGTACTTGCCCGGCTTGACCTGCGTGGTCTTGCCTTCCCACATCGCGTACATCCGAAACCACGTGGGCTTCTCGATCACGCCCTGGCTCGACAGCTGCGAGGCGATCGCCGGGAACGACATGCCGGACTTGATCTCGACCTCGATGTCCTTGCCCGCGCCCGGATGCGCCTCGTCCGGATACGACAGCGCGCGGTTGATGAACCAGCCCGCCAGCACGGCGACCAGCACCAGCGAGCCGATCACCACCGCGAGCGCGGTGCGGAACGAACGCTTCGACATCGAAGGGACGTTACTTCACTTCGCCCGGCGTTGCCCGTCGAGCCAGCCCTGGAGGATCAGCGTCGCCGCCTGCTGATCGATGAGCGTCTTGCGCTTGCTGCGCGAGACGTCGGCCTGGACCAGCACGCGCTCCGCCTCGGCGGTCGTGAACCGCTCGTCCTGCTCGTGGATCGCGATGCCGCCTGGGAGCAGCTTCTGCAACTCGGTAACGAACACCTGTACGCGACGCGCGCGCATGCCGATGCGCCCCGAAAGCTCGAACGGCATGCCGACGACCACGTCGGTGATCGCGTGCTCGCCGCAGAGTGCGACGACCTCGCGCGCATCCGGCGCGTTGCCAGCGCGCACCAGCACGCGCACGGGGTGCGCCGCGATGCCGACTTCATCGGTCATCGCGATGCCGATCGTCTTCATTCCGATGTCTAGGCCAAGGGCTCGCATGCAGGTCGCAGATGATAGTCCGGAAAAATAAAGGGCCTCCATGGGGGGGCCAGGGAGGGCC
>DATLHR010000291.1:0-8775 GCA_035539815.1 Kofleriaceae bacterium | reverse complement strand
GAGACCGACCCACTCCCCGTGCTGACCGACGCCGACCGCCGCCTCGAGTGGCGCGGCGATGACACCACGCTCCCACCCACCCGCATCGACATGGCAGGCGGCGGCGAGTCGCGCCCGCTCGACGATGGCGAGATCAACAACACCATCGCGAGCCAGTCCGGCGGCGTCCGCGACTGCGTCGTCCAGGGCGCGACCAACACCGATCTGCGCGCGACCATCACGATCAAGCTCGTCGTCGACGGCAACGGCCGCGTGACCAAGAGCAAGCTCCAGGCCCCGCGCTACCTGTTCGAGAAGGGCCTGCTCAACTGCGCCCAGCGCGCACTCGGCCGCATGAAGTTCCCATCCACCGGCGCCCCGACCGCCGTGACGTTCCCGATCAACCTCGGGTAGCTGACCTCGTCGGCGGCAACGGCCGCGTGACCAGCGCCAGCTCCAGGCGCCGCGCTACCTGTTCGAGAAGGGCTGGCTCGACTGCGCCCAGCGTCCCTCGGCGGGATGTCCACGCGCGCGCGAACGCGAAGGAGTGCACGACCCGCGAGTGTCGCGTCGCGAACCTCCCGGGAGACCGCGTGGGCGTCACTCCTGCCGGAGATGTGGACGGCGACGAATCTCTCCGGGCACTCGAGCTCGCCGCCGCACATCTCCTTGGAGAACGCTTCGCGTTCCCCACAGGACTGACGCCTCTACGGCTACTGACCCAGATTTCTTTTTTTCTTTGGGAGGAGACCGTGCACGCGCATCGAGGGCTATGCACCTCGCGCGCAGAGCCCCGATCAACCCCTCTGCCGAAACCAAAAAAAGAGATCGGGTGGTAGTAGCGGTAGGGCTGTGAGCGGCACCGTCCACAGCCGCGTGCGGTCTGCAGGAAGATCGTTCATGGGAGCCGGTTCCCATCGATGCGTGGCCGGTAGCAAAATATCGGCGAAATCATATCGACAAGCGGGTCCCTGTTTGATAAGGAAGATCCATGGCGCGGGGACGGAAGCGGCACCTTCAGCTCGGGCTGCTGAACCACCACGGCACGAAGCCGAGGTCACGGCGTGGCGGCAAGCGTCCTGGCGCCGGAAGGCCACCGAAGGGAGAGCGCGCGGGCTCCCCGCACAAGCGCCGCAAGGCGTTCAAGGCGAGCAACCCGATCCACGTCGTGCTGCGTGCGTGCCCCGAGGTCGTGCAGGCGCTTGCGACGCTGCGCGTGGCCGCTGTCTATCGTGCGGTGCGCGCGGCGACGATCGTGATGGGTACGCACGAGGACGCGCGGATCGTTCATCTATCGATCCAGCGCACGCACGTGCATCTGCTCGTCGAGGCGAACGATCGATTGGCGCTCGCGCGCGGGATGAAGGCGTTCCAGATCTCGGCGGCCAAGCAGATCAACCGGCTGCTGGTCGTGGAGGGGAAGCGGCGGCGCGGCCAGGTGTTCGCGGACCGGTATCACGCCGAGGTCGTGACCAGTCCGCGGTATGCGCGGCATGTTCTGAGCTACGTCATGAACAACTGGCGCAAGCATCGCGAAGATCGCGAGGCGGTCGCGCAGGGATGGCGTGTCGATCCGTATTCGACGGCGGTGCTGTTCGATGGGTGGCGGGAGCTGGGTGACCGGCAGCGGTGGACGTGGCGGGAGACGTATCAGCCGATGGCCGTGTGGGCGGCGCGGACGTGGCTCTTGACCGAGGGGTGGCGGAGGCATGGTCTCATCGGCTGTGACGAGGTTCCGCGGCGGCTGGCTCGAGCGTGAGCTGGTCGTGTGATCTCGCGCGGATAGGCGCGATGCGATCACAAATGGCGCGCGGCGTCTCTGCCTCTGCATGAAGCTTCGTTCCCTATCGTGTGCGGTGGTGGCTCTGAGCGGGTGTGCCGGCGATGACGGCGGCGGCGGTGAGGTCGTGCATGCCGAGCGTCCCGCGTTCGTGCAGATCGGCGGCGATGCGCCGTATCGATTGATCTCGCTCGGGCTCGACTCGACGACGTACGAGGAGATGCTGGGCGACCGCGATTCGCGGCCCGGCCTGAGCGATCTCGGCCCGAGCTCGTCCGGCGAACGGCGAGTGATGCTGAAGGTGGACAGCGCCGCACCCGCGCTGCTCTACGAAGCGCTGCTCGGCCCCGAGCCTGCGACGACCTCGCCGATCGCGCTGCTCACGCCATCGCTGGCCGTGCTGCTCGGCGGCGGCGGCGATGACGAGGAGGCGGTCGCGTTGCTCGTGCCCGCGGTGCAGCGGGCGACCGCCGCGAGCATCGAGGGCGATGGAACGTTCGTGATCGAGCTCGCGGGCGCCGGCGACATCGGCCCCATCGACGAGCCGCAGGCGGCAGGTGGAGTCCAGGTCGCGGTCGGGGATGTGAACGGCATCGTCGGCGGCAACGCCGAGGGCGCGCCGCTCGGTGCGAGCATGCGGCTGTCGCTGGTCTCGCCGGCGTCGTTCGTGCGGGGCACCGGCGGGCTGACGAGCGACACCGTGGATCTCGTGCGCCCGTATGCCGCGGATCCGACGTGGCTGGATCCGTCGCGGCCGACCTGGGCGACCATCGACGTGCGCGATGAGAGCGGGGCGATCGTGCATCGGATGCGGATCGATCCGGCGATGGCGCACGTCAGCGGTGCGTCGACGCTGACGCTCGCGCCCGCGAAGGCGGCCTACTTGAAGATCAACGACATCAAGGGCGAGTCGCGCGACGGTGCCGCCGAGGCCGCGATGATGGAGGCGAGCTACGCCTCGTACAACGGACGGTCGTACACGCTCGCGATCGATGCGCTGACCCGGTTCACGGAGCTCGATCCTACGGGGGGCACGCCGGCCATCGAGGACGTGCAGACGTACTGGCTCGATCGAGCGCAGATCGTGGGTCAGCTCCACGCGGCGGTCGCGCACGCCGCGGAGCACCGCGCGCTGCTGTGTCAGGTCGCACTGCCGAGCACGCTCGCGGCGGCCAAGACCATCGCGGACACGACGTCGCCCGACCTCGATCCGGCGAACGCGCTCGCCGCGACGTACGAAGCGCTGCGCGTCGTGCCGGCGCCGGTCGCGGGGGCGCACGTCGGTCCGCTCGAGCTGGCGGCGCTCGCGGGGGCGCCGACGCCGCCGAGCGTGGCGGTCGCCTGCCAGGCGCTCGACGAGATCGGCGCGCTGCGTGATGCCGTCGCGGCCACGCTCGCCTCGCCCGATCTCGCGCTCGACCTCGTGGGGCGCGCTGCGTTCATCGAGGGCTCACCGCTGGATCTCGATCACGCGATCGCGGCGTGGGTGAAGGTCATCGACGGCGTCACCGGCGGCACGCTCACCGATCCGGAGGCCCTGGCAGCGGCACGCGCCAAGGCCGACATCCTGATCGAGGCGCTCGGCGAGCACGCTTCCGCGAGCGAGCAGCGGTGGATGCTGGCGCAGGAGCTCGTCGCGCCCTGATCAGTTGCTGAGCGCGGCGTTGTGGAACGCGTCCTCTTGCGACGCGAGATAGATCTCGTACGTGGCGAGGTTCAGCGCTGAGGGGACGGTGAAGTCCTGGCTGAACCGGCCGCTCGCATCCGTGACCGTGCGGCCGAGGGGGACGGGGTTGGTCCCGTTGCGGCCGGCAGGCGCGAGGTAGACGTCGATCGGATGATCGGCGATGCGCTTGCCGTCGGCGGTGGTGGCGAGTCCCTCGACGTGGACGACGTCGCCGCGGAACGCGCTCGTATCGGCCAGGGTGACGGAGAGCTTGGGCGTGATCTTCTTGGGGTCCTGGGTGACCGTGGGGAGGTTGGGATCGGGCGTGATGCGGTCGGTGCCAAACGGGTCCGCGACGCTACCGCTGCCGCTGTTCGTGCCGTCGAAGTCGCCGCTCGCGGGCGCGTCGGCGAGGGACTTGCGCTTGTCGTCGAGCTGCTGCGAGGTGAGGCCGTTGATCTCGCCTTCGAGCTGCGTGTAGCTGTCGTTGTAGGCGGACGGCTTGCTGAACGGATCTTCGCCGCGCGGGCGGTGGAGGGTCTTGTTGTCGGCGCCCGTGACGTCCATGCGGAGCGCCGCGCCGCCGAGGTCGATGCGCTGCCAGCTGCGCCCGGGGAACCAGACCTCGGCGAACGCGTGGGCCTCGTTCTGGACGTAGCGCGTGGGGATGCCGAGCGCGTTCGACGTGATCATGAACGCGAACGAGCGGTGGCGGCACACGCCGGCCTGGTTGTCACAGAGCTCGTCGTAGAGGTTGCCCTTGCCGCCGGCGGGCAGGTCCTTCGCCTCGAAGCCGCGGAAGTAGCCGACGATGCGGTTGAACGCGACGTCGAGCGACATGTCCTCGTCGACGCCGAGCCGGCGGAGCTGGCGGCGCGCGGACTCGCGCACGGCGTCGGGGAGCTGCGGCGTGAGCTCGGGCGGCGTCTCCGCGGCGACGCGGCGCGGGGTGTAGCGGCCGGTCGGGAGGGCGGGCGCGAAGTAGCCGGCGTCGGCGTCGGCGAGGAACACGAGGTGGTACGTGCCGGAGGCGCGGGACTCGTCGCTGCGGACGTAGAAGTTGTCGGCGCTGTCCTTCGAGAACGTCAGCGGCAGCTTGGGCTCGATCTCGTAGGAGAGGATCCGCATGTCGGGCGCGACGCTCGGCAGCGGCGCGTCGACACCCGGCGACAGCTGCACGTAGACGTCGCCCCAGAACCGATCGCGCTGCTTCGACGTGGTGCCGCCGACCGGAACCTCGACGAGGGCAGGGCGCGCGATGCCGAGCTGGAAGTCCGGGGTCGCGGCGTCGAGCGCGCTCATGCGCTTGAACGGCAGCACGTCGGGGTTGAACACGCTGACGTAGTGGAGCGTGCCGTCGGGGCCCGTGTTCGAGTCCGGCGTCATCTTGGTGTCGCGGTCGGCGCCGAACCCGCCCGCGCCGAGCACCGGCTTGTCCTTGGGGGCGCTCGCGGGTTGGTCGGTGGACGGGCGCGGCAGCACCTTGTCGCCGGCGGTGAACGCCGCGGGGTTGTTGCCGCTGCCGGTGGCGCCGATCATCGGCGAGACCTTGTCGCCGCCGGGCGAGGGGAGGTCCTCGTGCGGCACGAACGGGCGCCGGCCACCGCTCTGCGCGACGGCGAGGCCGGCGATCGCGGCGGCGCCGGCGAGCGTGGCGATGGCGGCGAAGCGAGCGCGTCGCATGGTGCTCATGATGACACGCCCGGGGCCGGTAGGTTCCCCCGATCCCTTATGATGAGGGGGCATGGCCGCCACCCAGGTTGCGGCGCGCCTCGCCGGGGGCCGCGTCCTACGGGCCGACGAGCGGACCCTGCTCGGGGCGGCGGGAGCCGTGTTCGCCTTCGCCAGCGCGGGCGCCGGGATGAGCGCCGCCGCGGCCGACGCCATGTTCCTCGCCGAGCTCGGGCCCGCGCACCTCGGCGAGGCGGTCGCGGTCTCGAGCGCGCTGCTCGCGGTCGTGCTCGCCGTCGTCGGTGGGCTCGCGGATCGTCTCGAGCGGCGCCGCGTGCTGTCGACGCTCGCGCTCGCGTCGGGCGTCGTGCTCGCCGCGCTCGCGGCGCTGTCGACCGTGATGCCGCGCGCCGCCGCGGTGACCGCGCTCGTCGGGGGTAAGCAGCTCGCCGCGGCGACCGACCTCGCGTTCTGGGTCGTGATCGCCGAGCGGCTGGACGCGCGGCGCAGCCAGCGCCTGTTGCCCGTGATCGCGGCGATGGGTGGGGCAGGGGCCGCCGTGGGCGCGGTGCTCGTCGGACCGATCGCGGCGGCCGCGGGAACGAGCGGCGTGCTGGTCTCCGCGGGCGCGCTGCTCGTGCTCGCGGCGCTCGGTGCGACTCGGCTCTCCGCGACCAGTCGCGTGGCCGCGCCGCTCGGCGGCATGCCGGCGCTGGTCGTGCGTGCGTGGCGCGACGGAGCACGCGCGGTTCGACGGCAGCCACTCGCCAAGCACCTCGCGCTCCTCGTCGGGCTCGCGGGGATGTTCGCTTCGCTCGCATACTTCGCGCTCGGCGTCGAGGTCGCGGCGCGCGGCGGCGGCGCGGCCGAGCTCGCGGCGCTGCTCGGAGGCGTGCGCGGCGGTGCGCAGGTGCTCACGCTGCTCGTGCAGCTCGCGATCGCGCCGCGCATCCTCGCGCGCCTCGGCACCGGCAACGCGCTCCTGCTCGCGCCGCTCATCGCCCTCGCCGGCGGGCTAGGACTCGTGGTCGCGCCGGTGCTCGCCGTCGCGATCGCGACCCAGGTCTCCGCGCGCGTCCTCGACGCCGGGATCGAGACCCCCGCCGAGAAGCTCGCGCAGACGCTGCTGCCCACGGCGGTGCGCGGGCGCATCGGCGGCTTCCTCGACGGTACGGCGAAGCGCGCGGGCGCGGTGCTCGGCGGTCTCGTCGCGGCCACCCTCGCGGGCGCGCCCGGCGCGTTCTATGCGGTCGTGGCGGTGTGCGCCGCGCTGTGGTTCCTCGCCGCCGTGCGCATCGCGCGCGCGTTGCCATCGCTCGCCGTCGAGCACGTGGCGTCCGCCGGCCGCACCACGTCGTGGGCCGATGCCGAGGCCGACGCCGCGGTCGACGATCGCGCGATCCAGCTGCTGGTGCGTGAGCTCGCCGGGGCGCGGCCCGAGCGCCCGGCCGAGGTGATCGTGCGCCTGCACGAACGCGGGCGCATCGACGGTGTCGCGCCCCTCGTGCAGGCGGCCACCCAGCGCGGCGGTGCGGCGGTGTGGTCCGCTTTGATCGCGGTCCTCGACGCCCCCGCGGAGACGCACGGCCCGGTGCTGCAGGCGGCGCTCGCGCGCGTGCCGGCGACCGAGCGCGAGCTCGCGCTGCGTGCCCTCGGGCTCGCCGGCGGCGCCCCCGCGGAGGCCGTCGCCGCGTGGCGCGAGGATCGCGACGCCGCCATCGCCCTCACCGCCGAGCTCGCGGCGCTCCGCCTCGCGGGCGGCACCGACGCCGCGGCCGAGGTGCTCGCGATGCTGAGCGATGCCGTGCGCGATGCCGGCGTCACCGCGCGCGTCGCGATCGACGAGCTGTGCGGCGAGCTCGCGCGCGGTCTCGCAGCAGGCGACCACGCGCGCACGCTCGAGGCGGCGCGGCACCTCACGCGCGCGCTGCGCCGCCGCCGTGGCGAGCACGCGAGCCGCACCGCGGCCCTCGGCGCCCTCGCGCGCCTCGCCGACGCCGTCCGTGATCGCCGCGACGCCGAGCTGTCGCTGCTGCGCGCCGACCTGCTGGAGCTCGTGCGCGAGCGCGTCGACGCCGGTGCGACCCCGGCCGCCCCGGAGACCGCGCTGGTGTCGCTGCTGCGCGTGCCGGAGGTGACCTCCGACGATGCGTCGGAGACCGCGGCCGCCATCCGCCTGTACGGCGAGCTCCTCGACGGCGCCGACGCCGTCGACCCCGACGACCTGCGCCGTGTCGCCCGCGCGCTCGGCGAGCCCGACGACGACGTGCGCGCCGCCGCCGAGGCCGCGCTCACCGCGCTCGGCCCCGCCGCCGCCGGCGAGCTGATCGCGACCGCCGCGTGGGGCCGCCGCCGCGCGCGCGATCGCGCCGCCGCGCTGCTCGCCGAGCTGCCGGTCACGCCTGCCGCGCTCGATCGCCTGATCGACGCCGAGCTCGACGCCCTCGATCAGACCAACGTCGCGCTCGCGATCCTCGACCAGCCTGGTGACGAATTGCTCGCACGTCGCCTCGACGAGCGGCTGCGCGAGATCGCGCACACCGTGCTGCTCCTCGTCGCCGCACGCCGCCGTTCGCGTGCGATCGCTCGCGCCGCCGTCGCGTGGCGCCACGCGCGCGGCGCCCAGGAGCGCGCGCGCACGCTCGCGGTGATCGAGGCCGCGCTGCCGCGCACTCTCGTCGGCCGCCTCGTCGAGGCCGTCGACGACCTCACCCCCGCCGAGCGCTCCGCGCAGCTCGCGCGCGCCGAGGTCGCCCCACCGTCGCGCGACGCGATCATCCGTGCCGAGCTCGCCGGCCGCGACCGCCTCGCGCGCGGCCTCGTGCTGCACCTGCTCGGGGCCGACGACCGCAACGCCCACCGCACCACGATCGCGGACGCCGCGCGCGCCGAGGCGCTCGCGATCAGCCCCGCCGAGCTGCTCCGTCGCGTCAGCGAAGCCGTCGCTGCGCCCGCCGAAGAAGGAGAGTCCGAGATGCCGAGTCGCGTCGAGACCCTGCTCGCCCTGTCCCGCGTTCCGCTGCTCGCCTCGCTGTCCACGCGACAGCTCGCCGACGTCGCCGAGCGTGCCCGCTGGGTGACCGTTCGCGAAGGCACCATCGTGCTCACCGCCGGCGACCTGCTCGACGCGCTGATCCTCGTCGAGGATGGCGAGCTGATCGCCAGCGACCACCCGATCGGCAAGGGCGAGGTCGTCGACGAGCTCGCGTGCTTCGCTCCCAAGAGCCTCGACCACGATCTGCGCGCCCTGCGCGCGACGCGCCTGGTCCGCCTCGAGCGCGTCGATCTCGAGGAGCTCGTCGACGACGTCCCGGGCCTCGCCGCCGCCGTGTGCCGCGGTCTCGGCGAGCGCGCGCGCAAGGCGAGCGACAGCGCCTACCGCTCGCCGCTCTCGAGCAAGGCGCCGTAGGACTTCCTCAGGGCGCCTTGAGGTCCTTGCCGCAGACCTCCATCGCGGCGACGGTCTCGGCCTTCATGAAGCACGCGATCGCGGCATCCGGCCAGCGGTCGCGCGTGCAGCCCTCGGCGGCGCGGCGGATGATCTTCGTCTTGTCCTGCTCGAGCGCCGCGCGCGCCCCCGGATCCTTCGCTTCCTTGATCAGGATCTCGGCGATGTGCGCCGAGGCGTCGAGGCACGGTTGGGTGACATCGAACGCATCGGGCGCGGGCGCCCCGGCAT
>DATLHR010000290.1:0-6399 GCA_035539815.1 Kofleriaceae bacterium | reverse complement strand
TGCACTCCTTTGAGCTCGGCCGCGTCGTCCTTGGCGATCCGTGCAGCGTCGCCTCGCGCCCGTGCCGACGCCCATTCGAATGCCGCCTCGGCCACGAGGAACTCCTTGCTGGTGGACTCGTGCACCGTGACCTCGCTGAGTACACGTGGCGGCAGGAACCTGGCGACGGCGGCGCAGCACGCTGCCATCCAGTCGTTCGCGGCGTCCGCGTTCGCGGGTGCGACTGCGCGCAAAAACCCCGCCGGCGACACCAGGAATTGCGTGGCCGCCGGCGATGCCCGGAATTGCGCGGCTGCCGCTGCGCCCGCGTGACCGGCGTCCTCTCCGTACACGCGCCTGTATATCTCGTGGCGCCTCGCGCGTTGCGCGGCCTCCGTCTCAAGTTGGTGCTCTTGCCTGCCCTTGTCGTCCTTGTTTGCGGCAGGCGTCTCGGTCGCCGCCGCAGCTGAAGCGCTGGCCATCTGCCGATCCTGCAACGCTGCATCGCCGCCGATCGGCAGCCCGAGCGCCTCGGCCAGCCGTCTCTTGGCCTCGTCCGTGAGCGTCGCTGTGGCTTTCACGTGCGACTGCTCACGCAGCTTCACAATGAGGCGTGCGACGTCGTTAAAGGTCACCGCGCCCTGCGCGCCTTCCACCTCGGTATTCGGGTCGGATTGTTGCAATGCCATTTGGCCGGGGAGCCACTGTCGTGTCGGGGTGTACGGGACGTAAGGGAGAGAAGAGTACTGCTTTACTAGCTGTTCCAGTGGGCGGGACCCCTTCGGCCCTGTCTCTGGATCCGCCAACCCCGGCGGTCGCCGGGGTCCCCCAGACTCTCTGTAGTGTGAGAGCCACTCCACTACAGTCCCCCCCCTTCTCTTTTTCGAGCGCCCGATCACCGTGTGACGCCAGCCTGTCGTGCCGCGCCACCACCACCCACCGATCGCTGAGCCAGCTGCCGGCGCTCGCGTGTGTTGCGCGCGCGGTACTGCTCCCACAACGCCGGCACGTCGACGGCGATTCGCGCGAGCGGTTCCCAAGTCGTCTCGCGGTCGCTCCAACGCACGCGCACTTGTCGGTGCTTGCCCACGCCCCGCACGTCGATGATCTCCTCGAGCTCGTGCTTCTCCTCGTTCGGGTCGTCGCCGTCGTACTCCCACTCCATCTCGGTGCGCACGACTCGGCGGCGCTTGAGCTCCTGCTCCTTCTCGCGCATCGTCGCAGCGTACAGCTCGTCGTATTCGCGCTTCTTGGCGGCCTCGACCTCGATCTTCTTGACCCGCATGCCCGACACGGTGTCCGCAACCATCGGGTCGTCCGCGCGGGTGAGCAGCAACGAGACGCCTCGAACCTTCTCGGCGACGCGCCAGAGCGGCGACCACCGACGTTGTGCGAGCTTGGGGTTCAGCACGAGCGGATCGCTCGCCACACCGTCGCCGAGCCACACCCGCACGAAGTCGCCGACCTGTATGTGTGCGAGCGGGTCGCGTTGCCGAACGTCTTGCGCCTTGTTGCCGCGTCGGTTGCTGTTCTCGGCACTCGCGCCGCTGCCGTCATTCGCCTTGTCACCGCTCGCCATCGCGCGCAGCGGCTTGTCGAGCACCTTGAACAACCGATCGTACACGTCGAGCAAGTCGGTGCGCCGTCGCGCGTCCGCCGCCTGCGCCGCCGCGATCGTGTCGCGCACCTCGAACGCCAGGACGCCCTCGTCGACGAGCTTCTTAGCCGATGCTGACCTGAGTACGGCGTCGCCCACGGCCATCTCAAAGCCGAGTACTAGTCGCGACGGCGAGAAGCCAGTGGAGCGGTGCACCGTGGCGCGCAACACTTGTAACGCGATGTCGAGCGCCTCCGCCCACCTGTGCGGCTGCCATCCGAGCTGACTGATCGTTGTCGCCATGACGTCCGCGATCGTCTTGTGTGCGCGCTCTTCGACTCCGTTGGACTGCGGATGGTATGCGGTGGTGCGCACACGTTCGATGCCCAGCCACTGGCACAACTCGGTAATCACCTCGCCCGTGAACGCCTTGCCGCGGTCGCTGGTGAGCTTGCGCGGCTGTCCGTAGCGTGCGATCCATCCTGCGAAGAATGCCCGCGCAGCCGCCTCGGCCGTCTCGCTGTCCACCACCGCTGCCTCGGGCCACCTGGTGAACTCGTCGGTGATCGACACGATGAATCGCTTGCGTCCGCCGGCGTCGTGCAGAGGTCCTACGAAGTCGATGTGTACCACGTCGTTGAACGCGCGCGGGACGATGCGCCGCGTGTGCTGTTTGCCGACGCCTGGCTTCCACGAGGCCGCCCGCGGCGGATGTCCCTTGCGCTCGCTGCACGTTGTACACCTCGTGAGCACCTCGGCGATCAGCTCGACCGCGCCGTCGACCAACCAGCCTGTGTTCGGCAGTGCGTGGATCATCTTGTGTGTGCCAACGTGTCCGAGCGATTGGTGCAGCCTGCGCACCACGGCTTTGCGGTACGTGTCGTCGCCATGCGGCAGCAGTACATGTCGCTGAGCGTCAGTGCCAGCGTCCGCGCCGGTCGTGCGTCGCACCTCGATGTGCGGCACCCACAGCTGCACCGCCGCGTTGTCGACGCCGCTGACCATCTGTCGTTCCTCGCTCAGCGCGCGCAGTTGATTGCGCGTGCAC
This sequence comes from Kofleriaceae bacterium, assembly GCA_035539815.1. Taxonomy (GTDB): domain Bacteria; phylum Myxococcota_A; class Polyangia; order Haliangiales; family Haliangiaceae; genus JABFXX01. Next base: position 3,775 of record DATLHR010000290.1, on the reverse strand, counting down.
CATTGCCTTCGTCCCTGCACGTCTGCCCGCAGGCGTGGCCACTTCGACTGTGCGTGCGCCCTGACGAACCGTTGCACGGTCGGCGCGTCGATCTCGACGTCCTCGTGTAGCGTGGCGCCGTGCATCGTGATCCACCGCCGAGCCACGCCGATCTGTCGCCGTGTCGCGGTTGCGCGCGTCTGGCGCGCCCATTCGGTATCGCGCTCTGTGTTCTCGAGCAGGGTCGCCACGCGCAGGCACGTCTCGTCGTCGGCCGTCGTCCAGAGCAGCGCCTCGGCGGCCGCGTACTGACGCGTGAGCAGCTCCCGATCTCGTGCGCCCTCGTCGAACGCCGACGCCGGCTCGATCACCTCGCCGATCTTCTGCGGTGCGCCGGCGCCTGCGAGAGCGGTGTCGTTCGATCGCGCTCGTGTCGTGCTCGGCGACGTCGGCGCTGCCGCCGTGGAGTTGGTCGTAGCGGCTGTCGCTGCAGCCGAGCGCCGCCGAGTCGTGACCGGTGCGAGCTCGTCGTCCTTGCTGAACTTGTGCTTCTCGTCGCCGAACCCGTCCCATCCGTGGCGCGACTGCCGCGCGAATATGTCGGCCTTGCGCAGCGGCTGGTCCGTGCGCACCATCGCTTCGAGGAGCTCGTAGTACTCGTCGGGCTTGCGTCCGGTCTCGCGCGCCGCCACTGCGATATCGCCCTCCAGCTTGCCCTTGGTTGCCGGATCGAGCAGCGCCGAGTAGTTGCCGCGTGAGAAGATGGCGAGCAGCTCGGTGGTCGTGCGCGGCCAGTTGATGGACGGCGTGCTGCGTCCGCGATTCCAGGTGAGCATCTTGTGGAAGTGCCACTCGCCGGCGTTCTCCTCGTTGACCACCTTGCCGAACAGCTTTTGCACCATGCAGGTCGGCACCCACATCGCCATGAGTGCGTCTCGCTTGGCCACGCGGTCGATCTCCTTCATCAGCGCCGGCCAGCGCGAGTCGTCCATGCGGCGGTAGAACCGTTCCACCGGGTCGCTGTCGTGCTTCCACGGCGGATCCACCATCAGCACGTCGTACGTGAGGTTCTGAACGCGTCGCAGCTCGTCGCTGATGTCGTTCTCCCTGCGTGCCGCGCCGGCGCCGCGTGCATCGAGCTGCGCCTCGCGTTCCACCAGCGCCGCCACCTCGCCCGCGCCGGCCACCTCCGCCATCGCGCGCCTCACCGCGACGCCCTTGTCGTACTGTCCCGGTGCGGCGCGCGACAGCGCATCGGCGACCACGTTATCCGCGCCCTTGCGATAGGCGAGCGTGAGGTCGAACTCGAGGAGTCGCGCCGCCCACCTCGCCAAGCGCCCATGCTCGATGGTGGCCATTTTGCCGATGAAGGTGAGCGCCTGGTGGTCGGTGACTAGCAAGACGCCCGTCGCCTTACGAAGCAACCAGCCCGCCGCGCGCAGGAGCTCCACCGCTCCTAGCATTTCCACCTCGACGGGCGCGTACTTGCGCTCCGCCGGTTGGAGCGTGCGCGAGTGTGCCATCACCAGCCTCCACGTTCCGTCATCGTCCAGCCAGAACACGGCGCCGCCCACCCCGCCGCGACGCTCCTTCGTCTCGGTCGCCGCGTCGGTGTCGAGGCGGATGCGTCGGTGCAGTGCCGCCATTCGAGGTACGACGAGTACCGGCGGGGCGGCGAGCGCGCGTTTGAGCTCCTTGAATGCCTGCCGCGCCGCGTCGTCCCACGCCAGCTCGATGGTGGTCTCCTTGCGCGCGGTGCCGTTCGGAGCAGTGCCGCCCGCCTCGCGCGAACGGCGCTCCATCTCCACCATCGGTGCCACGAGGTTGCCGAGCCGGCGCACAAAGTGGCGGTGGAAGTTGACCATGCCCAAGAACCTCTGCAGGTCCTTGACGGTACGCGGCTGCGCATACTCCTTGATCGCCTTGATGTGGCGGTCCTCGATCGCGAGCTGGCCGTGTCGCACCGTGCGGCCCAGGAAGCTGACCTCCTCCTTGAACCACTCGCACTTCTTGGCCGACACACGTAGGTCGTACTTCTTGACGATGGCGAGCACTTGCTTGGTCACCTCGAGCAGCTCGGCTGGTGTGTCCGCGTAGACGATCAGATCATCGACGTAGATCAGCACGCCGTGCCCGAGCAGGGGAGCGAAAATCCGCTCCATGTTGGCCTGCCAGGCCGCTGTGGCCGGCTGCAAACCCATCGCCATGACGCGCCACTGGTATGTGCCTCGACCAGGCACGTGAAACGCGGTGAAGTGCCGCTGGTCCGGCCGGAGCTCGAGCTGATAGAACGCGTCCGCCAGGTCCATCTTGGAGAAGCAGCGCTTGGTCGCCAGGAAGCGCAGCAGCTCCTCGGCGTCGGGCAGCGGGTACAACTGCGGAGTAAGCGCTGCGTTAAGTGGTCGGTAGTCGATCGCGAAGCGCCAGCGGCCGTCCGGCTTGCGTGCGAGGACCACCGCGTGCACCCAGTCCGGGTTGTTGATCAACTCGACGAGCCCGCCGCCCACCAGCGTCTCGAGCTGGCGATGCGCCTCTAGCTGACGCTCCACCGTCATCCCGCGCTTCATCCCGTCCTTCGCAGGCTTGGCGCCCCTGTCCACGTCGAGTACCACCTGCACGGGCAGGCGGTGTGCGTCTCGTCGGCGGTGGTGTAGACGCGGGTCGTACAGCTGGTTGACCATCTGGTGGAACTCGTTGATGAGCTCGCGTCGTTGCGCGTCGGTGAGCCGGCGCACGCCGTCGCCGATCTGGTCGTCTTGCGCGGCCGCCTCGCCGATGCGCTGCACCGCCTCGATCCATCGCGTAACCACCGCGGTCTTCTTGTCCACGTCGTCGGCTCGCTCCTGCTCGGTGGTGATGTCCGAGTGCGCCTGTCGCAGCTTGTCGAATTGTTCGTCGGCGGTCGAGCACGCCGCCACGTCGTCTGGCACTTTGATCGTCGCCTCCACGCCACCAGTCCGCCGAGTGCGCGTCGTCTCCTCGTCGCCCATCGGTGCTGCTCGTGCGGGCGTCTTGATGCCGAGTCGCACGCGCAGCGCGTCGATTTCGTCGCGCGTGAGCTCGAGCAGTGCCGCCGCGCCGGACTTGCCGAGTGCGCTGTCCTCCTGATGCCCCGCCGGTTGCCGACGCGGCTTGCGGTTTGCCTCGCGCACGCCCAGCTCCTCGTCGGTCGCTGCCGCCACCTCCAGCAGCGTGGCCAGGTGTCCGTGCCCGCCGGTGTCGCTGAGGTCGGCCACCTCGACCGAGTCCGAGGACACGTCGACGCCCGTCGCGGTGGAGTCGATTTCCACGCGATGCGTCAGCGGCACGAGGAGCCCGCGCTCGATCGCCTTGCCCTCGCTCGTCGTTGCGCTCGTCCGACACTTCCACATGGCGGCGCGCAGTTTGACGTGGCCGTACGCTCGCATGAACTTGGCACCGAGCAGCATTCGATACGGCGACAGTGGCGCGTCCACCACCGCCAACGCCACGTTGTCGATGCGCACCGTTGCAGTGCGCCCGCGCTCGTCCAGGCCCGCGAACGTGATCGGAAGCTGCGCGTGTCCGACGACGGCAATTGAGCCGTTCCCGCCGAGCAGACGCAGGCTAGTCGGCGTGTCGCCGCCTGTGTTCACGGCGCGCGCGAGCCCCAGTCGCCGCAGCTCCTGCATGCTGACGACCCCGACCGCGTTCGCGCCTGTGTCGAACATGGCGAGCGTCGCCGCGCCGCCGACCAGCTCCTCACTCGGCCGCCCGTCTCCCAGCTGCACCCACACGTGCGGTCGCGTGAGCGGGACGACCACGCGCTGCTCTGCGG
>DATLHR010000289.1:0-3098 GCA_035539815.1 Kofleriaceae bacterium | reverse complement strand
TGTCACGTCCTTGCGGCGCGGCGCCCCCACCGCGTACACGCTGACCACGCTCCTGCGACCGCCGGGCTATCACGACCCCCGGTAAGTATCCGCGCGCGGTCAGAACTTCACGGGCTTGGTCGCGGTCACGGTCGTACGTTGCCCCGCGGTGTCGGTGACGGTGCCGCGCACGCAGAAGCAGCCCGTGCTCGGCGCGGCCCAGTCGAACGTGCGGAGCTGTGTCGTCCCGCTGGCCGCACCACCGGCGCCGGTGATCGAGATCCAAGCGCCGCCATTGGTGGGAGGGCACGAGGAGACCGCGCAGTTCGATCCCATGAGCTTGACGTACTCGAGTGCGTCGGAGGCGAGACCCTCGGTGTCCTCGATCGTCCATGCGAGCGACGCGACCTGCGCCGACGAGCCGTCGAGGACGTTGGCGCCGGGCGCGGTCCATTGCAGCATGGGCGTGGCGTCGGTCATGCCGCCGGTATCCTTGGGGGCACCGCCGAGGATCCAGTTCGCGACGACGTCGAGCTCGGCTTGCTGCGGCTGGGGCTCCGCCTGTGGCGGCATCGATCTCGCGGTCACCATGCGCTGGTAGACGAGGCCCTTGGTCTCGAACACGCCGTCGTCGCTCGCCTCGCACGCCGGATCGGCGTCGGCGGTGTTGTACTTCAGCATGCAGAAGTAGTCGATCGCCGGCGTCTTCCCCGCGGCGGCGTGGCACGCGGAGCAGTAGGACTCGAAGATCGGGCGCACGTCGGCCCATCCGTACGCCGTCGTCGCGGGCTGCGCGACGTAGACCGGCGAGTCGGAGTCGTCGCTGCGCACGTTGGGCGGCTGACCGAGCGGGATGCCCTGCGAGTCGGACGCGGTCACGCGGATCTTGAACGGCGTGCCCGCGGGGATCGACGGTGGGATCGTCCACGTGTACGAGAGCGAGGCCAGATCGCGCAGCCCTGTCGCGATCGTGGCCTCGACGTCGGTCGCGGCGCCGTCTTGCCCCATGCGCATCAGCGCGAGGTCGTAGGTCAGCGCGTCGCCCACGTCCGGATCGTTCGCGGTCCACGTGATCGTGGCGGTCTCGATCAACGTCTCGCCGCCGTTGGGCGAGAGCAGCTGCACGACGGGCGCGGTGCCGCGTGCTCCGTGATCGATCCGCAGCTCGGGGATGACCGGCAGCTCGGTGCGATTGTTGGCCGGGTCCGGATCGAAGCCGTCATCGACGACGGCGTACAGTGCGAACGTGTGCTGCGAGGCCAGCGTGCCGGTGTCGAGCGTGAACGCGCGATCGCCGCCGCCGACGAGCGGGCCGATCGGGCGATCGGACGCGCTGGGATCCGTGAGGTCGCGATACCAGAGCTGGACCGCGAGGCCATCGAGGTCCGCGTCCGTGGTGCGGATCGCGACGTCGAACGCCTGATCGGCGGTCGTCGTGTCGAGCGTGCTGACCACGACGAGCTCGGGCGCGTGATTGTCGCGCGTGCCTCGCTTTGCGCCGTTATCGATCCAGCGTCCGAGCAGCTCGCGCTGGCGATCGGTCAGCGCGTAGTCCGGAGGCATCACCGGTGCCTCGTGGTTCACCGCGACACGGAGGATCGGCGGTGCATCACCCGTCGCGTAGTCCCAGACATCGAACCGCATCGGGTCTTCGTCACCGGGGACGTTGCGGTCGAGCCGGAACGACGCGACCTTCGGATCGACCGGATCGGCGCCGTGACAGCGGACGCAGTTGGCGCGCAGGATCGGCGCGACATCCGCGAAGTACGTCGGTTCGGCCGGCACGTCGGGACCGCACGCGCCGAGCGCGATGAGGAGCAGGAGGCGGGTGTGGTTCGTCATAGCCAGTAGTGGAGTTGGAGCATCCCGAGGTACGCGCGCTCGTCGGGGCCGACGAGCTGGCCGCGCCCGGACGCCATGAGCTCGACGTGCGCGCGCGGAAACACCGAGACCCAGGCGCCGGCGGCATGCCGCGTGACGCCGCGGAAGCGCAGATCTTCCGCGAACGCCTCGTACACGAGGCCGGTGTACAGGCCGCGCGCCGGGACCCACACGGGTCCGGCGTTGGCGGCGAGCTGCCAGCGATCGCCGGGGCCGTCGAACAGCTCGCGGACGCCGTGCGCTTCGCCCTGAAACAGGAGGTTCGCACCCTCGAGATAGAGCTTCGCGTGTATGCCGGCCTGCAGCCGCGAGGTCTCGGCGAAGCTCGCGCGCGCGGAGGCGCCGATCACCCATCGCTCGCCGGGCTGCGCCTCGACGAGCAGCGCACCACCAGCCTCCTTGCGCACCGCGCCCTGCAGAGGGTCGTACACGAACCCGGTCGCGTGGATCTCGACGGTGTCGCCGAAGTGGCCGACGCCGACGCCGTACGTCTCCTGTTGCAGGTTGTAGCCGAGGTAGCGGCGCGCATACATCGTGTGGTCGGCGTGGCGCAGCCCGTAGGGCGCGGAGAACCGTCCGGCGCGCACGTAGATGCCTGCCGCCTCGTCGGGGCGCCACATCACGTAGTGCTCGCGCGAGATCACGTAGCTCGCGAGGGAGGTGTCGGGCACCTCGCTACCGGGGGCGCCCGCATGGTCGGAGCTGCCTCCGCGCACCCGACCGCGCGCGCCGGCGTTCACGACGACGGTCCAGGCGCCGGACTTCACCGCGATCGCCAGGTCGGCTTGCATGGGGAACGCCGCGAGCTCGACGCCTTCCGTCGCGCCGACGTCGTTGGCGAGTGCGGCGGCGCGAAGATCGCCGCTGATCGCGAGCGTCTCGGGCAACTCGATCAGTCCGTGCAGGAACCTGCCGTCGCCGCCGCGCCCGATCGTGTCCGCGGACTCCTCGATGCCATACGGCGTCAGCAGCCCACCACCGGCCGGCGCGATGTGGCACTGGTTGCAGCGGAACGAGCTGGAGGTGCGCTGGAAGTACGGATATGCGTCCGCGTACCGGACGCTCGCGGCGAGCGCGACGATGACGAGGACGAGCGATCTCATCGCGGCGCTCCCTCGAGGATCCACGTGCGCACGAGGTCGATGTAAGCGGCGGGGAGCGGCGCGTCCGGTGGCATGCGCGGTCGCTCCTCGCCTTCGAGCAACGACATCAACGCGCTCGCCGGATCTCCTGGGATC
>DATLHR010000288.1:0-3573 GCA_035539815.1 Kofleriaceae bacterium | reverse complement strand
CACGATCACCTCGAGGCCGCACGGCAGCGTGCGACGGCGCGCCGCGAGGTGCGGCAGGTCGGCCTCGAAGCGCACGGCCGCGATGCCGTCGATCATGATCTCTCGCGCTCCAGCGACAGCGCGAGCTGATACAGCTGCCGCCGCGGCTTGCCGGTGACCACGACGAGGCGCGCCGCGGCGTCGCGCGGCCCGAGCCCCTCCGCGAGCAGGCGGCGCAGCTCCGCCTCGATGTCGATCTCGGGCGCGGCCTGCGTGCCGCCCTCGACGACGAGCGTGCATTCGCCGCGCGGCGGCGTGTCGCGATACTTCGCCGCGAGCTCGCCGAGCGTGCCGCGCACGTGCTCCTCGTGCAGCTTGGTCAGCTCGCGCTGTCGCTGGAGCGCGAGAGATCATGATCGACGGCATCGCGGCCGTGCGCTTCGAGGCCGACCTGCCGCACCTCGCGGCGCGCCGTCGCACGCTGCCGTGCGGCCTCGAGGTGATCGTGCACGCCGACCACGCGATCCCGCAGGTGTGCGTGAGCGTGTGGTATCGCGTCGGCAGCTCCGACGAGCGACCCGATCGCACCGGGTTCGCGCACCTGTTCGAGCACCTGTTCAAGAGCCCGCCCGAGCGGCTCGGCGGCTATCATCACTACGACGTGCTCAAGCGCGCGGGCGCGACCGATGCCAACGCGTCGACGAGCGCGGATCGCACGGCCTACCACGAGGTCGTCCCGTCGCATCAGCTCGCGCTCGCGCTGTGGCTCGAGAGCGAGCGCATGGGCTACTTCGCGCGCAGCTTCGAGCAGGCGCGGCTCGTCACCCAGCAGTCCGTCGTGCGCGCCGAGCGGCGCCAGCGCTACGAGAACGTCGCCTACGGCGCGGAGCGGTTCGCCGTCGGGCTCGCGCTCTACCCGGAAGGCCACCCGCTGCGCCACGGCACGATCGGCCGGCACGCCGACATCCAGGCCGCGACCGTCGACGACGTGCTCGCGTTCTATCGCACGTGGTACGTGCCCGCGAACGCGACCCTCGTGATCGTGGGCGACGTGCCCGCCGACGTCGACGCGCTCGTCGATCGCTACTTCGGCAGCTTCCCGCGTTCGGCGCGCCCGCTGCGCGTGCTCGTCGACGCACCGCCGCCCGCGCCCGCGCACGATCGTATCGACGACAGCTTCGCCGCTCTCGCCCGCATCCACCGCGCGTGGCTCGGACCGCGCGCACTCGCGGCCGACGAATCCGAGCTCGACATCCTCACCGCTGCCTGGTGCGCGACCGGCACCGGAGCGCTGTGGCGCCGCCTCGTCTACGACACCCAGCTCGCGCAACGTGTCTCGAGCTGGACCATCAACGGCCGCCTCGGCGGGGAGGTCCACGTCGCGATCGACCTGCGCACCGGCGCCGACCCCGCCGCCGTGCGCGCGATCCTCGACGAGGAGTGCGCGCGCGGCCTCGATACTCGCTCGATCGAGCGCGCCGTCACCAGGCGCGAGGCCGCGACCGTCTGGTCGCTGTCGGGCCTCGCACGGCGCGCCGCACTCCTCCAGCGCGGCATGCTCTACGCCGAGGTCCCCGACACCCTCGCCATCGAGCTCGCGCGCTACCGCGCCGTCACGCCGTCCTCGATCGACACCGCGACCACCACCTGGCTCGTCCCGTCTCGCATGGTCGAGGTCGAGACCGTCCCGCGCGCGTGATCACGGGCGGTCGTCCTCCTCCGGCGGCGGCGGGTCGTCGGCGGACGACGGCGGCGGGGCGTCGTTGTCGACCGGCGGTGGTGCACGCCGCTCGCCACGAGGCAGCGCGCGGATCGCCGCGATCATCTCCCGCAACGCGCGATGCCGCGCGGCGATCGCGGCATCGGACTTGACGCACGAGGCCGCGCCGTCGAGCGCCTTCTCGGCATCCGCCAGCCCCGCGAGCTCCGCGCCCTCGGTGCGCAGCCCCAGCCGCACCGCGAGCAGCGCCTTGCGGTAGCACGCCTCGGCCGCGCCACGCGTGACGGCGCCGGTCGCGACGCTGTTCCAACCCGCTGGCTTCGCGCCGGGCGCGTGAACGAACACGAGGCCGCTCGGCAGCCACGACAGCTCGCCGGTGGGAAACGCGGTGCGCATGGCCTCCTCGATCCCGGCGAGCTCGCCGCCGCGCATCAGCGACGCGAGGCCAAGAGCGTTGCCCATCGCCGCCCACACGAAGCACATCCCGCCGCACTCGTGAAACGCGGTCGCGACGTCCTGGCTCTCGGCGCCGGCCGGGAACAACGGCGGTCGCGGCGCCGCCGCGATCACCGCGGACCAGTTGACGCGGTCGATCGCCATCGTGTTGCTCGAGGCCAAGCCGCCCGCGGTGAGCGCGGCCTTCCCCGCCTCGGTGAGCGCGAACGCGACCTGCAGTCCGCCGCCCTCCGCGACGTCGACGAACAGGCCCGCGCTCGCCGAGCTCGCGGGATCGGTCAGCAGATAGCCGGTGAGGACCTCCGAAGTACCTTGCGCCAGGAGCAGTGGTGCTTCGCCGCCGTCATAGCTCGCGAGCGCGCCGTACGCCGCGAGCATGCCGCTCGTCGCCGTGAGGTCGCCGAGGCCCTCGAGGCGCAGGGCCGCGCGCGCCGCGCTCTCGTGACCACTCTCGAACGGCAGCGCGATCGCGGGGGCGGCGGCCGCGAGCTGTGCGGCGGCAACGTCGTCGGTGAACACGTCGAGCGCGACCGCGCGGTCGCCACGCAGCACGCGCAGCACCGGAAGCGTCTGCTCCTCGCGCGCCGCGATCGCCGCCTCGAGCGCGGTGGCGAGCGCTGCCGGATCGCTGGCCGCGAACGTCACGCGAGCATGCAGCCCGACCCGATCCTCGGCCGCGATCGGCGCGCGCGTCGCGGCGGCGAGCCCGATGGTCTCGAACGTGGCTTTCGGGCGGTGGACCTCGAGCGTGATCGGCCCGCTCGCATCGATCCCCGGCGGCGGCAGCGCGAGCGAGCGCAGCCCCACGTCGTCGGCCGCGTCTCGGGCGGAGGCCCAGAACGAGCTCGGGACCTCACCGCCGAGCGCGCGCAGTTGCGGCAGGCCGGCGATCGAGGCCCACCGCTCGGGCCAGATCGCGAGCGACATGATCGGCTGGCGCCCACCCGCGCCGTGGGCGTCCTCCGTGGGCGTCCCGCTGCTTCGGGGCGACGACTTGCAGCCGACGACGATCAGCGAGCACAGGAGGACCGTGCGATGGGCTGTCATCGCGCGAGTATCAAGAGCTGTAGGGATCGTGACAACCGGACTCGCCTACTTCGAGACGACCAGATCATCGAAGGTCGCGTCGAGGCCGTATCGCGCGCACGTCGTCCGAATCTCATCGGCATCGGCGCCCGGGTTGTTCTCGAGCAGCCGGACCGCATCGAGCTTGTCCCACGGTGATCCGGTCGCTAGCTTCATCGCGATGAGGTCGGCAAGTCGTACGACTCTGAGGCTCGCACCAGGAGAGATCGGGACGGCGGTGCGAACGGCAGCGATGCCGGGGTGCCGTCGGGGGCGCATGAAGTTGTAGAAGTTCACGATCTCGACGGGTTCGATCGGCTCGCCGTCGGCGTCCTCGCGATCCCAGACCCGGA
>DATLHR010000287.1:0-7301 GCA_035539815.1 Kofleriaceae bacterium | reverse complement strand
GCGCACGAACAGCGCGACCACGATGACCGCGGAGGCACCCCACGCACGCTCGAGCCACGCGCGCGCCGCGATCCGCTCGGGCAGCCGCACCGGCGAGAGCGCGACGGCCACGGGAACGAGCAGCAGCGGAAACGCAGGCGCGATGTAGCGATAGTCGTGGAACTCCCACTGCGCCGACGACGCGATCACCGCGAGCACCAGCAGGAACGGCGACGCGATCACCAGCACGCCCACGCCCCACCGCCGCTCGCGCCGCGCCCACCACAGGATGCGCAGCGCGCCGATCAGCCACAGGTATCTCACCAAGCGCGGCCACACGAGCGGCGACGCATCGGAGTAGAACAGCCGCGTGATCGCCTGCTTCGCGTTGTCACCGACGGTGCTCCACCAGTACGACCCGTCGAAGCCTGGCAAGTAGAAGTGGCTCTTCGACACGCCGGTGTTCGGCATCCAGTGCCCGGCGAACAGCCGGTTCGCGGTCAGCCACACCAGCGGCGCGACGAGCGGTGACGCCCACCACAGCGCCGAGCGCCAGTCGCGCTGCCGCAGCCGCGGCACCACGCCCGCACCGACGACGACCACCACGATCACCAGCGCCTCCGGCCTCGACAGCGACGACGCCGCGAGGCACGCGATCAGGAGCTTGCGCGGCGGCCCCGTGCGCTCGGCCCTCACGAGCAGGTAGAGCGCCGACACGAGCAGCGCGCTCGCGAGCGCGACCTCCATCCCGGACAGCGCGGTGAACACGAACGACCCGATCACCACCACCATCACGCCCGCGAGCACGCCCGCGAGCCGGCCGGCGAGCTCGCGCACGAGCAGCTGACACATCACCGCCGTCGCCGCGAACAGCACCGTGCACATCGCGAACGACACCCACACGAGCGCGTGCCCGCGCGCGCCGAGCGTCCAGAACGGCGCGAGCAGCATCGGCCACAGCACGCTCGTCGCGCCCGCGGAGTAGCCGCCGCCCGGATAATACGTGAACGGCTCCGCGCGCCCGAACTGCTTCGCGTACGTCAGGTAGATGTACGCGTCCTCGATCGGCAGGCTGAACGGCCGCGTGTTGCGCAGCACGGTCACCGCGTACGCCCATGCCACCGCGATGGCGGCCAGCGCGATCGCGATCGACGCGGTGTGCGGCTGCAGCGCGCGGACGATCCGCTGTGCGCGCGACGCGGTCACCGCCGCAGCTTGGGATCCAGGTTGATGACCTGGCTACGATCCGGCGTGACCACGATCTGCATGCCGTTGCCTTCGATGCGCAGCGGCTGGGTGCGCCCGCGCAGCTTGAGCGCCTGCGGTGTCTTACCGGCGGGAGCGCCATCGACGGTGAACGGCGTGCCCGGGATGGGCGCGGTCACCGTGATCTCGATCCCCTCGGGCGCCTCGCTGGCACCTTTCACCGAGGGCTGCCGCTGCAGCACCATGATCACCACGACGGCGATCATCACGACGCCGACGATGCCGAGGATCACTGCGCCCGGTCCTCGGGTGTTGCGGCGCGGCTCGGAGGTGGCTGGCTCGTCCATGATCGAGCACAGCCTACAACATAGAGGATTCGCAGGCCTGCGCGACGCTGCGGCGGATTCACTACCGGTGGCCGGAGCGGTCATCGCCATGCGTCTGATCCCGTCCGGGCAGGTGTCGCGTTGCGGGGGCGCTGCGCTATGGTCCGCTCCTATGACCACCCCGATCCGTCGCGTCGCCGTGCTCGGCGCCGGCGTCATGGGCGCGGGCATCGCCGCCCATTGCGCCAACGCAGGCATCCCCGTCTTGCTGCTCGACATCGTGCCCCCCAAGGCATCTGCCGAGGAGAAGAAGTCCAAGGCCGTCCGCGACTCGTTCGCGACCGGCGCGATCGAGAAGCTGAAGAAGGCCAAGCCGGCCGCGTTCACGCACCCGCGCAACGCGCTGCTCATCCAGACCGGCAACCTCGAGGACGACCTCGAGCGCACCAAGGACTGCGACCTGATCATCGAGGCGATCATCGAGCGCCTCGACATCAAGCAGGCGCTGTTCGAGCGGCTCGAGAAGCTGAACGACGCGGACACGATCGTCGCGTCGAACACGTCGGGCCTGCGGATCGTCGACATGCTGCAGGGCCGCAGCGAGCAGTTCCGCAAGAACTTCATGGTCACGCACTTCTTCAACCCGCCGCGCTACATGAAGCTGCTCGAGCTCGTCGCCGGCCCCGACACGTCGGCGGAGGCGAAGGCGCGCGCCGAGCACTTCGGGCGCGACGTCCTCGGCAAGGGCATCGTGTGGGCGAAGGACACGCCGAACTTCATCGGTAACCGCATCGGCCTGCAGTCGATGATGACGACGATCCACCTGATGCTCGAGAAGGGGCTCGCGCCGGAGGACGTCGACGCGATCACCGGCATCCCGATGGCGCACCCCAAGAGCGCCACGTTCCGCACCGCGGACGTCGTCGGCCTCGACACCGTCGGGCACGTCGCAAGCAACTGCTACAACACGCTCACCGCCGACGAGGATCGCGCGGTGTTCAAGACGCCCGCGTACATCGAGGCGATGATCAAGAAGGGCATCCTCGGCGACAAGACCAAGGGTGGCTTCTACAAGAAGTCGGGCGACGGCCTGATGACGCTCGATCCCACCACCGGCGAGTACCGCGCGAAGGGCGGCAACGCCGACATCCAGAAGGCGGCGAAGGCCGTCGGCAAGATCGAGGATCCGCGGTCGCGCGTGAAGGCGCTCGTCGCGACGGCGGGCCCGGCCGGCGAGTTCGCGTGGACCGTGCTGTCGCGCAGCCTCGCGTACGCGGCGCGCCGGATCCCCGAGATCACCGAGAGCATCGAGGCGATCGACAACGCGATGAAGTGGGGCTACGGCTGGGAGCTCGGCCCGTTCGAGACGTGGGACGCGATCGGCTTCGCCGAGGCGACGGACCGCATGAAGAAGGACGGCGTCGCCCTCCCCGCCTGGGTCGACAAGATGCGCGCGTCGAACGCGACCGGCTTCTACGCCGGCAATCGCATCTGGGATCCGCAGCGCGGTGACTACGCGACGCGCGTGGTCGATCCGCGCGAGGTCACGTTCGAGATCTTGAGGAAGGGCGAGGCGCCCGTGCTCAAGAACTCGGGCGCGGAGGCGTGGGACCTCGGCGACGGCGTGCTCGGCCTGACCTACAAGACCAAGGCGAACTCCGTCGACGCCGACGTCATCAAGATGCTGCACGACGCCACGGCGCGCGCCGAGCGCGACTTCCGCGCGATGGTCATCTACAACCACGGCGAGTTCTTCAGCGTCGGCGCGAACCTGTTCGCCGTCGTGATGGCCGCCGGCCAGAAGCAGTGGGATGCGCTGCGCGAGATGGTGCGCGGCTATCAGTACGCCACGCAGCGCATGAAGTACGCGACCGTCCCGGTCGTCGCCGCGCCGTACAACATGACGCTCGGCGGCGGGCTCGAGCTGTGCTTCGGCTGCGACGCCGTGCAAGCCGCGAGCGAGACCTACGCGGGCCTCGTCGAGGTCGGCGTCGGCCTGATCCCCGGCGGCGGCGGTACGATGAACATGCTGTGGCGCGCGCTCGAGGGCGTGCCCGAGGGCGTCGAGATCGACACCTACGCGTTCGTCACCCAGGTGTTCAAGAACATCGCGCTCGCGAAGGTCGCGACCTCCGCCGAGGAGGGGAAGGCCTTGGGATTCTTCCGTCAGAGCGATGGCGTCTCGTTCGATCGCGCACGGCATCTGTACGAGACCAAGCAGCGCGCGCTCGCCCTCGCGAACGCGGGCTATCACGCGCCCACGCCGCGCGCCTACAAGCTCCCCGGAGAGAGCGGCATCGCGACGCTGCAGATGCTGGTCAACACGCTAGTTGCCGGTAAGTACGCCAGTGCCCATGATGCCAAGATCGCGATGAAGCTCGCCCATGTTCTGTGCGGTGGTACGTCGGGATCGACGCACGCGGTCACCGAGGACGAGATCCTCGAGCTCGAGCGCGAGGCGTTCGTCAGCCTCGTTGGCGAGCCGCTCAGCCAGGCGCGCATGCAGTACATGCTCCAGAACAACAAGCCCCTCAGGAACTAGGAGAACCCCATGGAGATCGTCATTGCCGAAGCTGTTCGTTCTGCCGTCGGACGCGGTCACAAGGGGACCCTGGCCACGAAGCGCCCCGACGAGCTCGCCGCCGACGTGATCCGCGGTCTGCTCGCGCGCGTGCCGCAGGTCAAAGGCAAGATCGAGGACGTCGTCCTCGGGTGCGCGATGCCCGAAGGCGAGCAAGGCCTCAACGTCGCGCGCCTCGTCGCGCTCATGGCCGATCTCGGCCCGGAGGTCGGCGCGCAGACCATCAACCGGTTCTGCTCGAGCGGCCTGCAGGCCATCGCCACGGCGGCCGGCTCGATCGCCGTCGGCAGCAACGACATCGTGATCGCCGGCGGCGTCGAGTCGATGTCCTACGTGCCGATGACCGGCTTCCACCTCTCGGCGTCGCCCGAGCTGATGAACAAGATGCCCGGCGCCAACACGCCGATGGGCATCACCGCCGAGAACGTCGCCAACCGGTTCAACATCTCGCGCGCGCAACAGGATCAGTTCGCGTTCAACAGCCAGCAGAAGGCCAAGGCCGCGCTCGAGAAGGGCGTGTTCAAGGACGAGATCGTCCCGGTGCGCGCCGTCTCGTATAAGGACGGCGAGCGCGTCTACAAGGACTTCACCGTCGACGAGCTGCCGCGCGCCGAGACCACACTCGAGGGGCTCGCGAAGCTCCCTCCCGCGTTCGCGCAGGGTGGCAGCGTCACCGCCGGCAACAGCTCGCCGATCTCGGACGGTGCGGCGGCGTGCCTGGTGATGTCGCGCGCCAAGGCGAACGAGCTCGGGATCAAGCCGCTCGGCGTGTTCAAGAGCTTCGTCACCGTCGGTGTCGATCCGGAGATCATGGGCATCGGCCCGGTGCCCGCGGTGCAGAAGCTGCTCGCGAAGAACAACCTCAAGGTCTCGGACATCGACGTGTTCGAGCTCAACGAGGCGTTCGCGAGCCAGAGCGTGTACTGCCAGGCGCAGCTCGGGATCCCCGATGACAAGATCAACGTCAACGGCGGTGCGATCGCACTCGGTCACCCGCTCGGGTGCACGGGCGCGAAGCTGACCGCGAGCGCGCTCTACGAGCTGAAGCGCCGCGGCGGCAAGTACGCGGTGGTCACGATGTGTATTGGTGGTGGCCAGGGGGCAGCGGGCCTCTTCACGCTCGCGTGATCAGCGCTATCGCCCTGGCCTTCGGGCTCGCGATGGACGCGACCGCGGTCTCTGCGGCGCGTGGAGTGAGCCGCCGCCGCGGTGAGGCGGTCGTGTTGCCGTCGCTGTTCGGTGGGTTTCAGGCTGCGATGGCGGCCCTCGGCTGGCTGATCGGCGCCGCGGGCGTCGGGTTCGTCGAGCAGTGGGATCACTGGATCGCGTTCGTGCTGCTCGCCGGCATCGGCGTCAAGATGGTGATCGAGGCGCTGCGTGGCGGCGGCGATGGTGACGAGGACATGCGGACCGGCGCGCTGGTCTATTTCGCACTCGCCGTCGCGACGAGCATCGACGCTGCTGCCGCCGGGCTCACGCTGCCGCTCCTCGCCGTGCCGCCATGGCTCGCGCTCGTGCTGATCGGGGGAGTGACGTTCGCGTGCTGCGCGGGCGGCTACGCGCTCGGACATCGGCTGGGTGCGCGGATCGGCAAGCCGCTGGAGCTCGCCGGCGGTGTCGTCCTCGTGGCCATCGGGACCCGGATCCTCATCCAGCACCTGTAGGCGCGGGCGATGCATCGCGTGCGTGCATGACACACGCAAGCCTTGCTGAACGCATCACCTTCGGCCGGCCCGCCGTGCCCGGACGAGACACCGCGCGTGATGTCGTGGCGCCGCGTCCCCTGACGGCGCTGATCTCGAGGATCTTGTTGTCGGGCATCTTCGTGGCCTCGGGCGTCGCCAAGTTCCTCGATCTCGAGGCCACCGTCGGCTACATGGCCACGCAAGGGGTCGGCTCGCGGGCGGCGGCGATCGTCGCAGCGATCGCGGAGATCGCGGGCGGCCTGTCCCTGGCGTTCGGGTTCCTGACCCGGATCGGAGCCCTGGGTCTGCTGCTGTTCCTCATCCCGACGACGGTCATCTTCCATGACTTCTGGGCGGTGGCGGGTGATGCCCGGCTGATGCAGCTGACGCTGTTCCTCAAGAACCTGGCGATCATGGGCGGCCTCGGCCTCCTGATCGCGTACGGACCCGGTCGCTACAGCTTCGACCGATGGATGCGCGAGCCTAGGCCAGTCTAGTGATGTAGGCTCGGGGCCGTGCGCCACGCCCCACATTGCTCCGCTTCGCTGCACAATTTCGCTGTCACGCTGTGCGCGACCCTGTTGATCGCCGGCGCCGGTTGCAAGACCGACAAGAAGGCCTCCACCGCCCAGACCGGCTCGGGCGCGACGGCAGGCCCCGCGGCCTCCTCGGGCTCCGCGACGGCAGGCTCCGGGTCGGCCGGCTCGGGCGCGGCCTCGACGAAGCCGGCTGCGATCACGTTGCCCAAGGGCGACGGCACGCCGGCGAAGCAGACGACCAAGCCGCTGACGCCTCCCGAGTTCGACAAGCTCGCCGAGCTCGAGTACCCGGGTTTCGAGAAGGTGCTGCTCAACAAGGGCAACGGCGTCGACGTCCGGCACATCACGCCGCGGCCGCGGCTCGCGACGACGGTGACGATCACGCCGTGCTTCGACTGCGTGCCGATGGAGCTCGAGAAGTGGAAGGCGAAGGAGGCGTCGCTCAAGGCGCTGCTCGCCGAGGAGCTGCGCAACCTGCCCGACACGATCTGGGAGATGGGCAAGACCGAGGTCGCGGGGACGCCGGCGATCTTCACGTATCAGTTCGGCAAGACCGACGGCAAGGACGACAACGGCAACCCCGTCGGGGCGTTCAGCAACGCGTACGCGATCTACTACAACGATGGGAAGAACCAGATCCGCGTCGTCGCCGAGTACAAAGACGACCCGGCGACGCGCGAGCAGATGCTCGAGATCGCGCCCAAGGAAGATCTGGAGCGCCTCGCGAAGGCGTTCCTCGACGCGTACACCCACGCGTGGTGAGCGTGCGCGTTACTTGTTGACCGCGATCTTGCGCGGCTTCGCTTCCGCCTTCTTGCCGACGGTCAGCGTGAGCACGCCGCTCTCGAGCTTGGCCGCGATCTTGTCGCCGTCGGCGAGCTCGGGCAGCTGGAAGCTGCGCGTGAACGAGCCGAACTGGCGCTCGTAGATCGAGTACGACTCGCCGTCCTTGCGCTCCTCGGCGGAGCGGCGCCCACTCACGGTG
>DATLHR010000286.1:0-13534 GCA_035539815.1 Kofleriaceae bacterium | reverse complement strand
CCGTACGACAGGCCGTAGTTGACCGCCTTGGCGATCCGGCGCTGCTCGGAGGTGACGGCCTCGCGCGCGACGTCGAACACCTCGGCCGCGGTCTGCGTGTGGACGTCGACGCGATCGCGGAACGCGGCGCCGAGCTTCTCGTCGCCCGACAGGTGCGCCAGGATGCGCAGCTCGATCTGCGAGTAGTCCGCCGCGATCAGCACGTGACCGGGCGCCGCGACGAACCCGCGCCGGATCTTCAAGCCGAGCTCGGAGCGGATCGGGATGTTCTGGAGGTTTGGATCCTGCGACGAGATGCGTCCCGTCTCGGCGACGACCTGGTTGAACGTCGTGTGCACGCGGCCGGTGCGCGCCGACACCAGCGGCGGCAGCGCGTCGAGGTACGTGCCCTTGAGCTTGCTGATCTCGCGGTGCTCGAGGATCGGCGCGATGATCGGGTGCGCCTCGACGAGCGCCTCGAGCGTCTCGGCCTCCGTCGACCAGCCGAGCTTGGTGCGCCGCACGCCCTTGGTGGGCAGGCCGAGCTTGTCGAACAACAGCTCGCCGAGCTGCTTGGGCGACCCGATGTTGAATTCGGTGCCGGCCGCCGCGTAGACCTTGCGCTCGAGCTCGTCGAGCTTGCTCGCGACCTCGGCCGACAGCCGGCGGAAGTGCGCGACGTCGATGTGAATGCCGATACGCTCGATGTCGGCCAGCAGCAGCGCGACCGGCAGCTCGAGATCGCGGTACAGCGACGACAGGCCGCTCGCCTCGAGGCGCTTCGGCAGCTGCTCGGCGATCGGCAGCAGCGCGTGCGTGATCGCACCCGCCCACGGCGCCGCGCGGTCGACATCCACGCTCTCGAGCGAGTGCTTGCCCCGCCCCGCGATCGTCGCGCGCGCCGGCAGCAGCACCCCGCCGAGCCGCTGCGCCGCCGCTTCGCCCGGCTCCGCCTCCGCGGTGGGATCGAGGAGGAACGCGGCGAGCATCGTGTCCTCGACGATACCGGCGACCGTCACGCCGCCGTACGGATGGTAGTCGCCGGCGAGCGTGCGCACGATCGTCTTGGCGTCGTGCACCACCTTCTCGACGCTCGGATCCGCGAGCACCGCGAACAGCGGCGCGAGGTCGGCCGGCAACGGCGGCGCGGGCGCACCAATGTAGCGGTGGCCGAGCGGGATGTACGCCGGCGCCAGCCCCTTCACCGCGACCACCAGCGCGACGAGCCCGGCCTTCTCGGGCCGCTGGGGATCGAGCTCGACGGTGAGCGCCAGCCGCTTGGCCTTCGCCGCCGCGGCCGCGAGCTCGGCGATCGCGTCGGGCCGGATCACGATCCTCGGATCGGGCGCGGTCTCGATCGCGGCGACCGCGGTGGTCTCCGGCGCGGGCACGACGACGACGTCCTCGCCCGGCGGCATCCGCATCTTCACCTTCTCGACGAGCACCTGGAACTCGAGCTCGGTGAACAGCTGATACAGCCCCGGCAGGTCCCAGTCGGTGACCACGAGGTCCTCGAGCGCGCGCGGCAGCGGGACGTCGCGCCTCAGCTCGACCAGCTGGCGCGACAGCTTCACGCGCGCGAGCTGCTCCGGGTCACCGAACGGCTGCTTGACCTGGATGCGCGGCACCACGGGGTTCGCCGCGATCAGGTTGTCGAGCGAGCCGTACTGCTCGAGCAGCCCCGCCGCGGTCTTGTCACCGACGCCGCGGAGGCCGGGGATGTTGTCGCTGGTGTCGCCGACGAGCGCGAGGAAGTCGGGCACCTTCTCGGGAGGCACGCCCATCTTCTTGATCACTTCTTCGCGCGTGTACGTCTTCTGGTGGAGCGCGTCGATCATCGAGACGCCCTCGCCGACCATCTGCATGATGTCCTTGTCGGCGCTGTAGATGACGACCTCCCAGCCCTTGTCGCGCGCCTGCTTCACCAGCGTCGCGATCACGTCGTCGGCCTCGACGCCGGGCACCGTGATCACCGGCCAGCCGAGCTTCTCGACGACCTTCGCGAAGTACTCCATCTGCACCTGGAGCTCTTCGGGGGGCGCCTTGCGCGTGGCCTTGTACTCGGGGAACAGGTCGGCGCGGAACGTCTTCTTGCCGCTCTTGTCGTCGAACACCACGGCCATCCGCTTGGGTGCGTTGTCCTCCTCGAGGCGCATCAGCATGCGCGTGAACACGTAGAGCGCCCCGGTCGGCATGCCCTCGCTCGTCGACAGCCGCACCTCGCGGCGCTCGCCGCGCGAGATGTTCATCAGGCCGTAGTGGGCACGGAAGATGTACCCGTGTCCGTCGACGATGTAGAGCCGCTCCGGCATGGCGCGCGGACCATAGCACCAGGATCCGGAGGATCGATCGACCGGCGAGAGATCGCTTGCCGCCACGAAGTGCTCGGCTCTAGTCCCCATCGTGCGGGCGCTGGTGATCGGAGTGGTGCTGACATCGATCGCCGTCTCGCGCCCCGCGTGCGCCGACGACGTACCGGACGCGACGACGCAGCCGAAGGCGAACCCGGACACGACGACGCTCTACCTGGCGACCGCGTGGTCTCCCGGCCCGACGGTCCCCGTGCGCATCGGGTTCGACGGCGCCTTGCGCCTGCACCGCGGCTATCTCGCGGTCGAGACGCGTCTGGGGCTCGGCGGCGCCGCGAGCCTCACCGCGCTCGGCTCCCAGCTGCAGGGCCACATCGGCCTCGGCGTCGGCGTCGTGCTGCGCGCCAACGATCGCGTCACGTTCGCGCCGATGGTCGCCTACGACGTCTACGGGATCTGGGAGCGCTACGGCGCGAGCTTCGCGATCCACTACGTCACGCTCGAGGTGCCGGCCTCGATCTCGTTCGGCCGCGTCGTGCTCGAGCCATTCGTGCAGCTCGGCATCGCGCGCTTCCAGGGCGCGACCGATCCGGTGGTCGTCGTCGGCCCGCGGATCGGCTTCGTGCTCTAGTCCGCGGTCGACAGCGTCGCCGTCGCGAACCCGCCGTCGTCGGCGCCGAGCTGCACGAGCATGGGCTCGCCTTCGTGACGCGCGAGGGGCAACGTCGACACCAGCGGCTGGCAGCGCAGGGCGCCGCACGGCCCCGTGCAGACGCGGCCCGTCGCGCTGCCGGTGCCGCGCAGCGCGTGCAACCCGTCGTGCTCGATCCGCACCCACGTCCACGGCGGCGCGGTGATCGCGAGCTCCCAGGCGTCACGCTGCGGAGCGGTCACCGTCGGAGCGGAATCGCAGGTCGAGCCGATCGCGCCGATGCGGGTCACGCTCCACGGGCTGTCGGGTGCGACGGTGTCGATCGCGTGGCGGCCGGCCGCGAGCGGCACGATCGCCGCGCGCGTCATGCGCGCCGACGACACGGTGTACTCGCGACTGGAAGAGGAGGACTCGCAGCTCCACACGCGGCCGTGCTCGCCGTCGCCGCTGCCGTCGACGCGCAGCTCGTAGAGGCCCGGCGTGGTGACCTCGAAGCCGAACCGCGTCGCCGGTTGCGTGTACGTGGTCTGGTTCGCCGTGAGGCCCGACGTGCAGCCGTCGAACTCGCGGCCATCGCCGGCCCAGCGATCCGGAGCGACCGGCTCGGTCGGAGCGCCGCACGCCGCGAGGTCGACCGGCACGATCATCCGCGACGCCGCCGGATCCGCGGCCCGCCAGTCGGCGATCACCTGGTCGAGCCCGGCGCCGAGGATGGCCTGGAACTGGCGGCGGATCGTGATCGGATCCGCGAGCGACGAGACCGAGCGCGCGAACTCGCGGTAGCGCTGCGGGCCGAACCGCTCGACGACGTAGCGCACGAAGTCGCCGGCGACCGAGTAGCGCTCCCACGGATCGCCGGCGCGGAACGACGAGGAGTCGACCGCGACCACCGCCGCGTCGCGCGGCACCGCCGGCGTGCGCGCATCATCGGACGCGAGGCTCAAGGCCTCGGCGAGCCCCTCGACGAACAGCGCCGGCGGATGGCTGTCGTCGACCGCGTGCACCAGCTCGTGGAAGTGGATCCAGTGGTTCGCGAACACCGCGCCGTTGACCGCGCAGCTCGCGAACGCGTACTGGCCGAGCCCGCAGCCGGTCTCACCGTCGAACAGGTAGTAGTCGATCCGGGGCGGATCGATGCCGAGCATCGCCGCGGTGTCCTCGACGAACCTGTCCGCGGCCGTCATCGAGGCCTCGCAGACGGGGATCGCGGGATCCGCGTACAGCGTGATGTGCTTGCCTTCGACCACGACGGCATCGTCGATGTCGAGCTTCGGCAGGCAGCCGGCGAGGAGGCACAACGACATCCAACGCACGAGCACACCCTAGGAGTGCGCCGTAGGAGTGGCGACGCGAGCACGCGCGAGCACGAGCTAACGCGGCTCCGCGCACGCGCGCCCCGGCCGCGCGGAGATCGATGCGGCCGGTGCCCAGAAATCCTTTGATAGTCGTGGCAAGATGCCGTCCATGCATCGGATCGTGGTGGACGCGATGGGAGGCGATCACGCCCCCGATCAGATCGTCCAGGGTGCCGCGGAAGCGTCGATCGCCCTGACCTCCGCGGAGATCATCCTCGTCGGCGACGCCGCGGTGCTCGGGCGCCTGCTGCCGAAGCTGCGGCACGACGGCGCGCGCGTCCGCGTGCACCACGCCCCGACCTACGTCGAGATGGACGAGAAGCCGGCCGAGGCGCTCGCCGCCAAGCCGGACGCCTCGATCGCGGTCGCCGCCGACCTCGTCGCCCGGGGCGAAGGCGATGCGCTGGTCTCCGCCGGCAACACCGGGGCGAGCGTGCTCGCGTGCGCGCGCCGGTGGACGCTGCTCGAGGGCGTGCGCCGCGCCGCGCTCGCCGCCGTGTATCCGACCGAGCTGCGCCGCGGCGAGAAGGACGATCCGTTCTCGCTGATCCTCGACGTCGGCGCGACCGTCGATGTCACCGCCGAGGACCTCGTCGGATTCGCGGTGATGGGCTCGGCGTACGCGAAGCTGGTGTCGAGCAACCGCCGCCCGCGCGTCGCGCTGCTGTCCAACGGCACCGAGGCCGGCAAGGGTCCGGCGTCGATCGTCGCGGCGCACGCCGCGCTCGTCGAGACCACGGAGCTCAACTTCATCGGCAACATCGAGGGCCTCGACATCCCGCGCGGCGTCGCCGATGTCGTGGTCACGTCGGGGTTCGTCGGCAACGTCGTGCTCAAGATGCTCGAGGGTGTGTCGGAGACCGTCGTGCGGCTCGCGCGCTACGCGCACAAGGAGCGGCTCGCATGGCGGCTGGGGCTGATCGCGCTGTCGTCGGCGATCGATCAGCTCAAGAGCGTGACCGACTGGCAGCAGTACGGCGGTGCGCCGCTGCTCGGGTTCACGCACCCGTTCATCAAGGCGCACGGGCGGTCGAACGCGCGCGCGGTGACCAACGCGATCAAGGTCGCGCACAAGGCCCTCGCCGGCAACCTGTGCGGCAACATCGCGCGCACGATGGCCGAGCTCGACGAGCGGACGCAGCGGCGGGCGAAGACGCCGAGCGGCGCGCCGCTCGAGGCGTAAGTCATGGCGGAGCGGCGGTCTCTCCTCCGGCGTCTGACCGCGCTGCCCGTCGAGGTCGGCGAGCGGATCGGGTTGCTCGATCACATCCCGCCGGGGCTCCCCGAGGGCGCGCGGCCGCCGCGCCACACGTTCCGCTGGGACCTCGACAAGACGTATCTGCGCACCGAGTTCGACTCGCTCAAGGATCTCGCGAAGAGCGCGATCGAGACCGCCGCCGACAAGCAGGCGTATCCGGGTGCGACGGCGCTGCTGCGCGCGCTGCGCCAGGAGGGCAACCGGATCTGCATCGTCTCGGGCAGCCCGACGCAGATGCGCCAGGTGCTCGCGGCCAAGCTCGCGCTCGACGGCGTCGACTACGACGAGTTCGTCCTCAAGAACAACCTCAAGAACATCCTGCGGGGCCGGTTCCGCGCGCTGCGCGCCCAGATCCCGTACAAGCTGCCCGCGATGCTGCAGTCGCGGATCGGCGCGACCGCCGCGCGCGAGACGCTGTTCGGCGACGACGCCGAGGCCGATGCCGTCATCTACTGCCTGTACGCCGACCTCGTCGCGGGCAACGTCAGCCTCGCCGACCTCGAGCGCGTGCTCACCGCATCGCGCGCGTACGAGGACGACGCCGCGCGCATCCTCGATCTCGCGCGGCGCGTGCCCAAGGGGCCGGCCGTGCAGCGCATGTTCATCCACCTCGACCGGCGCTCGCCGCCGCTCGGGTTCCGCCGGTTCGGGCCACGGCTCGTGCCGGTGTTCAACTACTTCCAGGCGGCGCTCGTGCTGTACGAGGATCGCGTGCTGTCGGCGCGCCAGGTCATCTTCGTCGCGCTCGAGATGCTCGACTCGGGGCAGTTCGAGCTCGGCCACCTCGCGACCAGCCTGCAGGACATCCTGCGCCGCGGCCGCGTCGGGCGCGAGACCGCGCTGCAGCTGACCGCCGAGGCGACCGAGGCCGCGAAGTCCGGGGCGCTGTCGGGGCGCAGCGACCTGCCCCCGTTCGAGACGATCGCGACCGCGTTCCGCGACCGCGTCCGCGAGCTCGGCGGCCTCCATCCCCCGGAGTGGGACCCGCCGGCGCCCCTCGATTACGTGCGGCTCGTCGACGAAGAGCACGAGCATCGCAGCAAGCGCCGCAAGCACGGCCACAGCTGATCACGCCCGACCTGGGCGCATGCTAGAACCGACGGAGATGTCCGCGGAGCGCTCCGCCACCGTGCTCGTCGTCGAGGACGACGAGGCCATGCGTGACCTCCTCTCCGAGGAGCTCGAGGACGCGGGGTTCGACGTCCACTCCGCCGGCGGCGCGGCGGCCGGGCTCGAGGTCACGCGCGCCCATCGGTTCGACCTGGTGGTCACCGATCTGCGGATGCCCGAGATGGACGGCTTCGACTTGATCCGCGGCGTGATGGCGCTGCCCGAGCCGCCCCACGTCGTGATGATCACGGCGTTCGGCTCGATCGAGACCGCGATCCGCGCGGTCAAGCTCGGGGCGTACGACTACATCACCAAGCCGTTCGAGATCGAGGAGCTGCTGCTCGTCGCCGACAAGGCGCTGGCGGAGCGCGCTCTCCGCCACCAGGTCGCGCGCCTGCAGCGCGAGGTCGAGGACAAGTTCGGGCTCGGCAACATCATCGCGAACAGCCAATCCATGCGCGACGTCGTCTCGCTCGTGCGCCGGATCGCGGGCTCGACCGCATCGGTGCTCGTCACCGGAGAAAGCGGCACCGGCAAGGAGCTGATCGCGCGCGCGATCCACTACAACTCCACGCGCGCGAGTGGCGCGTTCGTCGGGGTCAACCTCGCCGCCGTCCCGGAGGGCCTGATCGAGAGCGAGCTGTTCGGCCACAAGAAGGGCGCGTTCACCGACGCCCGCGCCGACAAGCCCGGCCTGTTCGTCGAGGCCGACAGCGGCACGATCTTCCTCGACGAGATCGGCGAGCTCGCCCTGCCCCTCCAGGCCAAGCTGCTGCGCGTCCTGCAAGAACACGAGGTCCGCCCGCTCGGCGCGACCAAGAACCAGCGCGTCGACGTGCGCGTGGTCGCGGCGACCAACAAGAACCTCGAGGCGATGCTCGCCGACGGCAGCTTCCGCGAGGACCTCTACTACCGCCTCAACGTCATCCACCTCGACCTGCCGCCGTTGCGCTCGCGCCCCGAGGACATCGTGCCGATCGCCGAGCACGTGCTCGCGCAGCTCGGCGCCGCGCAGAATCCGCCGCGCAAGCTCCGGCTGTCGGCGGAGGCGCAGCACCTGCTGCTCGCGTATCACTGGCCCGGCAACGTGCGCGAGCTGCGCAACGTCCTCGAGCGCGGCCTCGCGCTGTGCCAGGGCGAGCTGATCGCCGACGACGACCTGCCGCCGCACGTCCGGGAGAAGCGGCCCACGGATCTGCTGACCGCCGCGGTCGCGCGACGGATGACGCTCGCCGAGCTCGAGCGCGAGTTCATCGAGGCCGTGCTCGCCGACGAGGCCGGCAACAAGACGCGCACGGCGCAGCGGCTCGGCCTCGATCGCAAGACGCTCTACCGCAAGCTCGAGGAGTACGCGCGCGCCGCCGGCACGCTGTCCGCCCGCGCCTCGTCGCCGAGCGATCCCGACGCGGCCTGATCGTACCGGGGCCCGCGAACGCTACTTGGTCGCGGCCGGCGCGCAGACCGGCACGTCGACGTAGCGGGGAGCGCCCGCGCTGTCCGGCTTGGCGAAGGCGACGCGCGCCGCCTTCGGCGTGACGATCGCGAACACGACCGAGTCGCCTGCCGCGGCCGCCAGCGGGGAGTTGCCGCTCTCCTTCTCCTCTTGCCAGTCGGCCTGCTCGGCTTCCTTGACGAGTCCGCCGAGGTCCAACGTCGCCAGGTGCTTGCCCGTGGCGAGCTCGTGGACCTCCGCGCTCAGCTCGTTGCCGACGAACAAGGCTCGCGAGCCGGTCGCCACCTGCGAGTAGGCGTTGCCATTCACCGTGCCGGCCGAGCGCAGCTTGGCCTTGTCGAGGCGATAGAGCGCCGCGTGGGCGCTGTTGGTCGCACCGGGCAGCTCCGTCCAGACCAGGAGCGGCCCCGCGAACGCGACGCTGTAGCTGACGCCGTGATGATCGTTCCACTCGGTCTTGATCAGATCGAGCTGCTTGCCGGTGCCCACGTCGAGCAGCGCCACGCGCCCTGCTTCCATCGGATCATCCTGCAGCAGGACGGCCACCGTCTTGCCGTCGGGCGCGACCGCCGCACCTCGGACCGCTTCCTTGGGCACCTTCGGCTTCACCGACTTGCACTGGTCGGTGGCGCTGCAGACCTTCACTTGCGAACCACCGCCTTCGGCGAGGTCGACGTCCTTCCCTGCCTCATCCACCACGGCAGCGCTCGGGAAGGCGCTCGCCGCGGCCGGCGCGGCGCTCGCGACACGGCTGACCGTGCCGGACTCCTCGACGCGCACACATGCAGGCGCGTCCTTGTCATCCGTCCAGCACAACGCCGCCGCGCCCGGGCTCGCGACCAGGTCGAGGGTAGCGCCGGACGGCACGCATGCGGCGGCCGATGGGGTCGCTTGCGCCGCGTCGGCCACGCCGGCGTCGGAAGATGGGGCCGTCGGCGTGGCCTGGGTCTCGGTCTCGGGCTTGGGTGACGACTTCTTCGAGCACGAGGTGCTGACCAAGGATGCCGCGGCAAACAACAGCCAACCTGGAATGCGCTGGTTCGTCACGATGGCGCGAGTCTCGCGACTTCCCGCAGCGGCCGCAACGAGATCCACCTCGCTTTTGGTCATGGAAGCTAGATGGCGCAGGTCGTGATCTGTCTTGGTCATCATGACGTTCAGGAGAGGTGCGTTCGCAGGCTCGTGTAGCGATCTCAAAGGCCGAGGTGATCGCGCAGCCGGCGCAGCCCGAGCTCGGTCTTGAGGTCGGCGATGTCGCCGCGCACGCACGCCGCGATCGCATCGTCGAGCCCCAGCCAGCGGGTGGACGCGCCCTCCTCCATCGGCGAGCCATCGCCGGCGAGCGGCTGTTGCAACGACGGCTCCACCTCGACGGCGGTGAAGTAGAACTTCTCGACCATCGCGCCCGGTGACGGCAGCATGCCCGCGCCGAGCAGCTGCACGCTGGAGGGATCGACGACGAAGCCCGCTTCTTCGAGGACCTCGGCGGCGGTGCGTGCACGCAGGCCGGGCTCGCCGTGGTCGCCGTCCTCGAGGATCCCGGCGACCAGCTCGGTCACGAACATCCCGGGCGGTGGCTCGGGCAGCGGCGCGCGGCGCGCGTCGCGGGCGAGCGTGATCGGCGGGCGCAGCCCGTCGCGCACCAGCACCTCGACGCCACGCGCGGTGTGCGCGTAGACGGCGACCACGACCGCGTCTTGCCCGTACGGGCGCGCGATCGAGTCGCAGACGTACGGCGCCGAGAGCGTGCCGTCGGCGCGGCGGTTGCGCATGCGGAGCCGCCGGATCTCGAGGAAGCCTCCGCCGCCGACGCGCTCGTCGGAGTCGATGTGAAAGCCGACGATGTCGTCCGGCGCGGTCGGAGTCATGGCGTGGACGTCGTACACCGGCGTGCACGCCGGATCCACGCTACTGGACGTACTGCTTCGCGGCGTCGTAGATGGCGACGGCCAGCGCATCGACGCGCCCCGGGATCCACGGCGGGAGATCGGGATCCGTCGGCAGCAGCGGTCGCGGCTGCGGGCTGCCCTTCAACATCTGCAGCGTCTTGGGCGTGATGTTGACGACCACGTGCTCCGGGTCGGTCGCGACGATCTCGACGACGAGCGTCAGCTGCACGCTGCCTTCCTTGACGTTCACGAAGTCACCCGTGAACTCGTTGGAAGCCGAGATGCGGCCGCCTTCCTTCGTGTAGAACTGCGGCACGGTCGCGAACGTCAGCGTCTGCGCGTCGACGGCGCCGACCTTGTACTTCTGCTGTGCGACCTGGATCGCCACGTCGAGCAGTGTCTGCCCGGGCGCCTTGTACTGCGCCGCCTTGGCCGTCTGGATCTGCGCGTTCGACGGTCCGCATCCGGTCACCGCGGCCACGGCGACGCACCAGCAGACCAACGCCACTCGAAACACCTTCAACTGCATGCGCGTTTTCTCGCAGGACTGCGAGCGGCCGTCAAGCCGCGATCGAACCCTGCCACCTTCCACCGGTGGTAGCGTGCCCGCATGGCCGACCTGGCAGGCAAGCGCGCGTTGATCACCGGGGCGTCGAGCGGGATCGGGGCGGCGATCGCCCGCCTCCTCGCCGCGCGCGGCGCCGCGCTGGTGCTCACGGCCCGCCGCAAGGACGCGCTCGACCGCGTCGCCGGCGAGTGCCGCGCGCTCGGCGCCCAGGTCGACGTGATCGTGGCGGATCTTGGCAAGCCCGATGCCGCGCACGCGCTGTGGACCGCAGCGACCGCGAGCGGCCCCGTCGACGTGTGCATCAACAACGCCGGCTTCGGTTACTTTCGCCCGTTCACCGAGATCGACTGGGCGCGTGACGCCGAGATGTTGCAGCTCAACGTCACGTCGCTCGTCCAGCTGTCGCTCCTGTTCACGCGCGCCCGCGCGCAGGCGACCGGCCGCGCCCACCTCCTCAATATCGCCTCGATCGGCGCGTACCAGTCGGTGCCGAACATGGCCGTCTACGCCGCGACCAAGGCGTTCGTGCGCAACTTCACCGAGGCGCTGCACGACGAGCTGCGCGGCACGCCGGTGTCGGCGACGTGCGTCTGCCCGGGCGGCACGAAGACCGAGTTTCACGCCAACGCGGGCGCCGGCGACTACAGCTGGATCGCGAACCGCTCGATGATGACCGCCGAGCGGTGCGCCGAGATCAGCGTGCGCGCGATGGAGCGCGGCAAGCGCACCGTGATCCCGGGCCTGATCAACAAGCTGTCGTGTTTCGGTGTGCGGCTGGTGCCACGGCGATTCGCGTCGTGGATGGCCAACCGCGTGTTGGGGAAGCCGCGGCCGGGTGAGCTGCCCGCACGGTCGCAAACGGGGGCTGCATGAGCGAAGCCGACAACGTCCGTCACTGGCCCGCATCGACGACCGGCGTCTACGAGGTCTGGTACACGACGTGGAACCATCCGACGACCGGCGAGGGCTACTGGCTGCGGTTCATCCTCGAGGCGCCGCACGATGCACCGCCCCGCGGCGAGCTGTGGTTCGCCCGCTTCGATCCGCGCGACGCGAACCGCACGTTCGGCATCCACAAGCACTTCCCGATCGACCAGGTCGAGGTGAGCGACGCGCCGTTCCGGATCTCGATCGCGGGCTCGGTGCTCGGGCACGCCCACACCAGCGGCGAGCTCGAAGGCGGCGGCCACCGCGTGCGCTGGGATCTGCGCTGGGACCCGGCGCCGGAGACCCTGCGCTTTCTGCCCGACGTGATGTACCTGCGCGGTGGCCTCGGCGAGACCACGGTGCACTCGCCCAACCCGCGCGTGCCGCTCTCGGGGCGGCTGCTCGTCGATGGCGAGGAGATCGCGTTCGATCGCGCGATCGCCGGACAGACGCACCTGTGGGGCAAGAAGCACGCGTACTCGTGGGTGTGGGGGCGGTGCGCCGACTTCCTCGGTGCGCCCGACGGCTTGCTCGAGATCCTCGGGGTCCGGCTCAAGCGCGGCGCCATCAAGCTGCCGAAGATGGTGCTCGTCCACCTGCACGAGGGCGGCGAGCGACACGACCTCGGCCAGTTCCGCCACGTCGCGGTCAACCGCGGCAGCTGGGAGGTCGGCCGCGTGACGTTCACCGCGCGCTCGCCACGCGTGAAGATCGAGGGCGAGCTGACGTGCGAGCCCGAGCACATGCTCAACGCGCCGTACGTCGATCCCGATGGCACCGAGCTGTACTGCGCGAACACCGAGATCGGGAGCGCGCGCGTCGTCGTGTGGAAGCGCGACGGCGTGCGCTGGCGCGAGCATCGCCGCCTCGAGAGCCACGGCCGCGCGCACTTCGAGATCGGGAGCCGCACGCGCGATCCGCTGGTCGCGCGCCCGCACGACCTCGTCTAACGGCGGCGCCAGCGCCACACGCCGGTCGCGGTGAACAGCGCGTTGCCGGCGCTCGCCATGTAGAGCGCGTACGCGTCGTCGTGCGAGACCACCAGGTAGCCCGCGACGTAGCCCGCCGCGGCGATCCCGAGATAGGCATCGAGCGCGATCGCGAGCATCCCGACGACGACCGCGTAGAGCAGCAAGTTCCACGTGTATGCCTCGGCCGGCGACCGGCCCGCCAGCCAGCCGCCCGCCGCGATCACGGCCTGCATCGCGAACAGCAGCAGGACGGCCCCGACGAGCGTGCGGTTGATCGACGTCGCGAGCATCGTTGCCCGCACCGACCACGCGACGCCGGCGAGCAGGGCGGCGATGCCCCCTGACCACATGAGATGCGTCGTGTGCGACGACTCGCGGAACGCGGGTACGGTCGCGATGATCAGCGGGATCACGCTGAACGCGCCGCCGAACGCGACCATCATGAGCGTGCGTATGCCGCTGCCGAACGTCTCGTCGTGCTCGCGCTCGAGGCGCTCGAGCTCGGCGATCCGTCGCTCCTCGCGCTCGTGCTCGGCGCGCGCCCGCGCGAGCAGCGCCGGTGGCTCGCGGCACTCGCGGAGCAGCGAGACCGCTGCCTGGGGCCGCCCTCGCTCGAGCTCGTAGGTCGCGACCACGACGAGCGCCTCGTCGAGCCCTTGCGCCGCGCGCGTGTTATCGGGCCAGGCGGAGAGCGCGTCGCGGAAGCCGTAGCGGCACGCTCCGAACAGCCGATCGACCGCGTCGTGCGTCATGCTCTCCGCCGGCGAAGACGTCACCGCCGCGCGCAGCTCGGCGAGGCGCTCGAGCGCGCGCGTGCACAACAGCTCCGAGCCGCGGTGCTCGAGATAGCGGCGCAGCGCGAGCCGCAAAGCGTCGGCGGATTCGAACCGCTCCGCCGGCTCGACGTGCATCGCGCGCTCGACGATCCCGGCCAGCTCCGCCGGCACGTGCGCCGGCAGCTCGGGGCGCGACGCGAGCACGCTGGCGATCACCGCCATCGCGTTGGTGCCGCGATGCGGCGGCGCGCCGGTCAAGATCTCGTAGAGGATCGAGCCGGCAAGAT
>DATLHR010000285.1:0-10827 GCA_035539815.1 Kofleriaceae bacterium | reverse complement strand
TTGCAGTTGCCGCCGGAGAAGAACGTCCCCGTCTGCTTCACCCCGGCGGGGGACAGGATGAGGCCGCCGAACTCGAGCTGGCCCGCGCCGACCACGACGGACTGCGCACCGACCAGGATGCGATACGGCGTCCGCACGGTGGCCTCGGTGTGATCCCACGCGAACTGACCGGTCGACGACAGCTTGATCACGTGGAGGTTCGACGTCGTCTGCGACGCCGCGATGTAGACCGCGCCATCGGCGCCGACCGCGAGCACCGGCGACAGCAGCGTCGCATCGAGCGGGTAGTTCCAGCGCTCGGTCCCGGTCTCCGCATCGAGTGCGCGGACCGTGAACGGCGGCCCCGTGCCCGACGTCGTCGGCACCACGATCGTGGCCCCGTCGGGCGAGCGCGCGTAGCCGCCGAACCCCGACGCACCGTTGCCGCCGACCGCGGCCGACCAGGACGGATCATCGACCGTTCGATACGTGCGTAGCCGATAGCCGTCGTTCGTGGTGTTCGAGCGCAGGATGATCTTCCCATCCGAGGACACCGTGAGGTTCACGTCGAAGTTCTGGTGACCCACGATCGGCGGCGAGAAGTCGAGCACGCTGCCGTCGGCGGTGTCGTGCACGACGATGCGTGCGTCGTCGCCCATCCCGGGGACGGTGTCGAGCGCGTACAGCTTGCCGTCGGGACCGAGGCTCAGCTGCGTGAGGAAGCTCGCGGGGATCGGGACGTGCCACCGCAGCGCACCGGCCGCGGACAGCGAGATCAGCTCGTAGCCGGCTCCCGGTCGGTACTCGGTGGTGTAGAGGTTGCCGTCCTCGTCGATCACCGGCACGCCGAGGTCCGCGTCGTTGACCGGCGTCTCGTAGACGAGGCCGAGCGTCGCGCTCGCCGACGGCCCCGCGACCTCGAGGCGCCCCGCGCGCGTGGGGTCGTGTGCGGCGGTGCGCCAGCCGCCGGTGTGGATCACGTCGGGTGCGTCGATCGATCCATCGCCACCGCCGCCATCGCCCTGCGCGTCCCCCGCGCCTCCTCCATCGGGCGACGTGCTCCCGTCGTCGCCGCAGGCGGTCGCGGACAGCACCACCAGGGTCAGCAGACGCGCGCTCGAGATCGCCATCCACGGACGATATCAGGGTGTGAGGCCGCATCGTTACCCCGGCGAATTCCTCACCGACGTGTAGGTCTAATGCGAGCAACGGATCGGCGAGACCGGTGTCTCATCGGTCGCAGCCCAGTTAGACCTACGAGTCGGCTGGCGCGTGGAATGTTGATGCTATCCTCGTTCGTTGGAAGGCAAATGCGGCCCGGCGGCCGGGACGCGTAGGGAGCCCACCGTGCAAGCTAGTGATACGTCGGCGATCCAGCGCCTGATCGGGCGAGCGCGGTTCCGGATCCGGAGCCAGTGGGCCCTCGAGGGCGCATCGACGACGGCGATCGGCGCCGCGGTGCTGTCGCTGCTCGTGGTCGGCGCGATGCGGGCGGAGATCGTGACACGGTCGACGGAGATCACCGTGCTGATCGCCGCGGTGGTCACCATCCTCATCGGTTCGCTCGTCCGCGCGAGCCGCCGCCTCGACGACGAGACGGTGGCGCGCCGCATCGATCGCGCGTCGAACCTCTCGGATCGCCTGTCGACGGCGATCGCGTTCCGGCGCACGCTCGCCGGCGCGCGCCCCGCCGACCCCGACGAGACGGAAGACATGATGGCGGCGGCGATCAAGGACGGCATCCGTGCCGTCCCGCGCGCGAACATCATCGCGGCCGCGCCGTTCCACCAGCCCAAGGACCTCGCGATCGCCGGTCCGCTGACCGTGATGGCCGTGGTCGCCGCGATCTTCGTGGTGCCACCGACGCACACGGCGCGCCTGCTCTCCGTGGATCCCGACTATGCGCGGCCCGGCGAGATCGTCGAGTTGAAGGGCGAGTATCTGCTCACCGGCCTGGCCCTCCCGGTCGCGACGCTCGACGGCCGCCGCGTGCTCGGCGCCCCGGGCGTCACGCCGAAGCAGGCGCCCGCGCGCGGGTTCGTTCCCGCAGATGCCTCGGTGTTCCTCGGGCCCAGCGATGCGGCGCGCCCCGTGGACGTGCTCGACTGGAGAAAGGACACGATCGTGATCCGGATCCCCGAGGACGCGCCGATCGGCCGCACCATCCTGACGGCGTACCTGGGCAAGCGCCTGCTCGGCCCGCTCGCGTTCGAGGTCGTCGCGCTCACCGACGTTCGCTACCAGCCCAAGGACTCGGTGCTGTTCGCGCCGGACGAGAAGGCCTACATCGAGAGCATCATCGGCCAGCTGAAGGACGCCGCGAAGCGCGACAACGTCCCCGAGCTCGAGGAGTTCGCGGCGAAGATCGAGAAGCTCCTCAAGGATGCCGAGGAGGGCAAGATCACCAAGGAGCAGCTGCTCGACGCTCTCGCCAAGGCGGAGGAGGAGCTCTCGAACAACGCCGAGCCCAACCAGAAGGACATCGAGAAGGCGATGGCCGAGATGGGCAAGGAGCTCGCCAAGGACAACCTGACCAAGGACCTCGGCGAGGCGCTGCAGAAGAACGACCTCGCGAAGGCAAAGGAAGAGCTCGAGAAGCTCGCCGACAAGCTCGATCCCGAGGAGGCGAAGAAGCAGCTCGAGGCGCTCAAGCAAGAGCTCGAGAACAAGGACCTCACGCCGCAGCAGAAGCAGGACCTCCAGAAGCAGATGGAGGCGCTGAAGCAGCAGATGCAGCAGAAGGACCTGACGCCGCAGCAGAAGCAGGAGCTCCAGAAGCAGCTCGACGAGCTCAAGCAGCAGCTCGAGAACAAGAACCTGACGGAGCAGCAGAAGCAGGAGCTGCAGAAGAAGATCGATCAGCTCCAGAACAACAAGACGCTGAGCGAGCAGGAGAAGCAGCGCCTGCAGCAGAAGCTCGAGCAGGTCTCCAAGCAGATGCAGCAGAAGGACAAGGACCAGCAGCAGAAGACGCAACAGGCGATGCAGAAGCTGCAGGACGAGATCAAGCGGCTCGAAAAGAAGAAGGAACAGGCGAAGAACGAGCGCGAGCAGCTCGACGCCGAGCGCCAGCTGCAGAAGAAGAAGGACGAGCTACAGAAGCTCCAGAAGGACGAGCAGGACAAGGAGAACAGCGCGCAGCGCCAGGCGCTGAAGCGGCTGGAGAAGGACATCGAGAAGGCCGCCGAGAACCTCGAGAAGCCGCAGAAGGATCCGAACAAGAGCAAGGACGAGCAGGACGAAGAGGCCAAGGAGCGCGAGCGCCAGGCGTCCCGCAACCTGAAGGACGCCGCACGCGAGACCGGCCGCGTCGACCGGGATCAACGCAAGCAGGCCACGCAGAAGAAGATGTCGTCACAGATGGACGACCTGCGCGAGGCGATGCGCCGCGCGAAGCAGAAGGGCAACAAGGGGCCCAACGATCCGTTCAACAAGAACGGCAAGAACCAGGACTTCGCGCAGCGCGCGCGCGGCAAGAAGGGCCAGGGAGGCCAGTCGTGGAAGCCCGGTCAGGGCCAAGGCCAGGGCCAGCAGCCCGGTGGTCAGGGACAGCAGCCCGGCGGCAGCGCGCCCGGCGTCGGACACGATGACAACCTCGCCGGCGATCCCACCGCGAAGAGCGGCAACACGAAGGACCAGGATCTCACCGGCACGCAGAGCCGCAACGGCACGTCGCGCCGCGAGACGATCCTCTCCGCCGCGCAGAAGGGCTTCGCGACGGTGGGGTATCAGAAGGTCTACGCCGACTATCAGCGCATCGTCGAAGAGGTGATGCGTACCGAGAAGCTTCCGTCGAGCTACAAGTACTACGTCAAGCGCTACTTCGCGAAGATCCACCCGTCGACCGCCCCGACGTCGACTGAGCCTTCGGCGGCCCCCGCACCTCAGGACCAACCATGACGACAGCCACTGCCTCGCGCGACGTCGAAGCCAACGTCGCTTCGTTCACTTCTGACCTGCGCACGCTACGCGAAGAGATCCAGACGATGATGGTCGGCCAGGACGCCATCATCGAGGGCGTCCTGACGTGCCTGCTCGGCGGCGGTCACGCGCTGCTCGAAGGCGTGCCCGGTCTCGGCAAGACGATGCTGGTGCGTACCCTGGCCGAGACGATCCACGCGCCGTTCTCGCGCATCCAGTTCACGCCGGACCTCATGCCCGCCGACATCGTGGGCACGAACGTGATCACCGAGCAGAACGGGCAGAAGGTGTTCGAGTTCCAGAAGGGACCGATCTTCGCCAACATCGTGCTCGCCGACGAGATCAACCGCGCGACGCCGAAGACGCAGTCGGCGCTGCTCGAGGCGATGAGCGAGGGCTCGGTCACCGTCGCGAAGCAGACCTACCAGCTCGACAAGCCGTTCTTCGTGCTCGCGACGCAGAACCCGCTCGAGATGGACGGCACGTATCCGCTGCCCGAGGCGCAGCTCGATCGGTTCTTCTTCAAGCTGATCGTCGAGTATCCCGACAAGAACGCGCTGCACACGATCCTCGACCGCACGACCAGCGATACCAAGCCGGCGCCGCGCGCCGTGATCGACAAGGCGCGCATCCTCGAGATGCGCGAGCTCGTGCGCAAGGTGCCGCTCGCGCGCCAGATCCAGGACTACGCGGTGCGCGTCGTCCTCGCGACGCACCCGGAGAACCCGGAGGCCACCGCGAAGAGCAAGCAGTTCCTCCGCTACGGCGCCTCGCCGCGCGGGCTGCAGGCGGTGATCCTCGCCGCGAAGATCCGCGCGCTGCTCGAGGGGCGCTATGCGGTGTCGATCGACGACATCCGCCACGTCGCGCCCCCTGCCCTGCGCCACCGCTTGATCATGAACTTCGAGGGTGAAGCGGAAGGCGTGCGGCCCGACGCGATCATCGCCGAGATCCTGAAAGCGACGAAAGAAGCCTAGGACGAGCGATGGGCATCTCCGCCGCCGTCGCCAGCGCGATCAAGCCGAAGGGCAACCGCGCCCAGGATCGCTCGCAGCTGTTCGACGAGAAGTTCCTGAAGACGCTCGATCACCTGGTGATGATCTCGCGCAAGATGTTCGCGGGGAACCTGCGGGCCGAGCGGCGCACGCGCAAGGTCGGCTCGGGCATCGAGTTCGCCGATCACCGCACGTACGCGCGCGGCGACGACTTCCGCTACATCGACTGGAACCTCTACGGCCGCCTCGACAAGCTGCTGCTGCGCCTGTTCGAGGAGGAAGAGGACCTCTCGATCTACATCCTAGTCGACGTCTCGGACTCGATGTCGATCGGCTCGCCGATGCCCAAGCTGCACTACGCGATGCAGGTCAGCGCGGCGCTGACGTACGTCGGGCTCGCGAACCTCGATCGAGTCGCGATCATCCCGTTCGCCAGCAAGCTGATCGACCGCCTGCCGCCGTCGCGCGGCAAGAACCGCATCTTCCGCGTGTTCGAGTTCCTGCGCTCGTGCGACATCGGCGGCAAGACGGAGCTCGCCGAGTGCATGAAGACGTTCGTCGCGCAGAACAAGCGGCGCGGCCTCGTCGTGCTGATCTCCGATTTCTACGACCCGGATGGCTTCGAGCAGGGGCTCAACACGCTCCGCTACAACAAGTTCGAGCCGTTCGTCCTCCAGGTGTACGACAAGCGCGAGGCCGAGCCGCAGCTGCACGGCGACCTCGCCCTCGTCGACTGCGAGACCGGTGACACGCGCGAGGTGACGGTGTCCAAGTCGCTGCTCGAGGCGTACACGCGCGAGCACGAGAAGTACTGCAAGTCCCTCGAGGACTACTGCACGAAGTACGCGATGCCGTTCTTCCGCACGCACACCTCGATCGCGTTCGACGAGCTCGTGCTGCGGATCTTCCGCTCGGGAGGGTTCCTCAGGTGAATCTCGCCGGCCCGATCACGTTGGGCACGTGGGCGTGGATCGCGGGTGGCGCGGCCGCGCTCGCGGTGAGCGCCTACATCATCAAGATGCGGCGCCGCCGGTTCGAGGTGCCGTTCTCGCGCCTGTGGCAGCAGGTGCTCGAGCAGAAGGACGCCAATTCGCTGTGGAAGCAGCTGAAGCGGCTGATCTCGCTCCTGCTCATCCTCCTCATCCTCGCGATCTTGCTGTTCGCCGCGCTCGATCCCACGCTCGGCGGGACGGCGCGCGATGCGCGCAACGTGGTCGTGCTGCTCGACGCCTCGGCGTCGATGAAGGCGATGGACGGCGACGGCGAGGGGAAACAGTCGCGGCTCGACGTGGCCAAGGAGCGGGCGAAGCAGCTGGTCGACTCGATGGGCGGCGGCGACCTCGCCCTGATCATGCGCGTCGACGGCCAGGCGACCCCGATGTCGCGGTTCTCGAGCGACGCGCCGATGCTGAACAAGGTCATCGACGGCATCAGCGCGAGCGACACGCCCGCCGACCTCACGCGCGCGCTCGGCGCGGCGTCCGATGCACTGCGTGACCGCAAGAATCCGCTGATCGTGCTCATCTCCGACGGCGCGTTCCCCGAGGCGCAGCTCGGCCTCGTGTCGTGGGACGCCACCCAGAAGAACCTGGCGGCCGTCGACCTGTCGAAGATCGACGTGCGCTACCTGCCGGTCGGCAAGCGCAGCGACAACGTCGGCATCATCGCGTTCAACGTGCGCCGCTACATCGCCAACAAGGCCGCGTACGAGGTGTACGTCGAGATCCAGAACTTCGGGACCGCGCCCGCGCACCGCCAGCTGCGGCTCTACAACGGCAACACGAACGTCGACAGCAAGCGCATCGAGCTCGCGCCCGGCGAGAAGATCCACCGCATCTACGCGAAGCTCCCCGCGAGCGAGGACAACCAGCTGCGCGTGTCGCTGCAGCCGCTCGAGGGCGAGGGCGGCTCGGATCCGTTCCCGCTCGACGACGAAGCCTACGCCCTCCTGCCCGCGCGCAAGAAGCAGAAGGTGCTGATGGTGACCGAGGATAATTTGTTCCTGGAGGGCGCCCTGCTCGTCTACGACAACGTCGACCCGATGAAGGTCACGCCCGCGGAGTACGACGCGGACCCGGACGTCGTCGACAAGCATGACATCGACGTCGTGATCTTCGACGAGCACACGCCCGCGGTGCTACCGCCGAGCCCGACGAGCCTGCTGTTCTTCCATCCGACGGGGCCGAACAGCCCGTTCGCGATCCGCGGCGAGACGAGCAATCCGCGGGTCACCGAGATCGACGAGGACCACCCGGTGATGCGCTGGGTGACGATGTCCGACGTGTTCATGGACAAGAGCAGCGTGTTCGTCCCCGACGCCAAGAAGGCCGAGTCGGCGCTCGCGTACTCGGTGCGCGAGCCGCTGGTGGTCGCCCGGCGGGACGGCAAGCGCAAGATGCTCGCGTTCGGGTTCTCGCTGCCGTCCACGGGACGCGATGGCGCGACCGACCTGCCGATGCGCGTGGCGTTCCCGATGTTGCTGGTCAACGCGCTCGACTGGTTCGCGGGGGACACCACGGATCTCTTGACCACGTACCCGACCGGGCAGCGCGAGCGCGTGCCGCTCGACGGTGTGGTCGGTGCCACCGAGGCCGAGGCCAAGGGGCCCGACGGCGAGATCACGCGGACGCCGATCATCGACGGGCTCGCGACGTTCTACGCGGCCAGGGTCGGTTACTACGAGCTCGAAGCGAAGGCCGAGGGCACCACGCTCGCGCGCATCGAGCTCGCCGCGAACCTGGCGTCGTCCACGGAGTCGGACATCGCGCCGTCGAGCGAGCTGACGCTGGGCGGCGCGGAGGGCAAGAAGCTGCAAGCTCCCGAGAAGTTCGCGATCTCGCGCTCGCAGAAGCTCTGGATCTATCTCATCCTGTTCGCGATGGCGCTGATCGGCGTCGAATGGGTCACCTACCACCGCCGGCTCACCGTCTAATGTCCTCCAGCTCCTCCCTTCGCGCCCTCCTCCGCCCGGCGGCCCTGATCCGGCTGGTGCTCGCGGTCGCGGCGTCGATCGCGCTGTGGATGGCGATCGACGCGTGGATCGACGGGCGCTCCGCGATCGCCGTCAACCGCACGCTGCTCGGAGTCTTCACGATCGACCGGCCGGTCGACCTGCTGGCGCCGAAGTGGCTGCTGCTCGCGAGCGTGGTGCCCGCGTTCTACCTGCTGCGGGTGCTGTCGCTGACCGACCTCTCGCTCCTGCAGCAGGTGCTGCAGGCGACGCTGCGCTCGCTCGTCGTGATCGGCGTGGCCATCGCGCTCGCGCGGCCATCGTGGATCACGACGCAGAGCAAGGTCTCCACGATCGCGCTGGTCGACGTCTCCGACTCGGTCTCCGAGAAGCAGCTCGCGGCGGCGAAGCAATACATCGACGAGCTGGTCGCCGCCGAGGGCGACGGCAATCTCCAGCTGATCACCTTCGCCGAGAAGCCGCTCGTGGTCCGCAAGGGTGACGGCAAGCTGTCCGACGCGATCAAGCGGCACGCGGGCGCGGGCGCCGGCACCGACACGCAGGCCGCGATGCAGCTCGCGTACGGCCTCTACCCCGATGGCTACCTGCCCCGCATGGTCATCGTCTCCGACGGCAATCAGACCGCCGGCGACGTCGCGACCGAGGCGTATCGGGCCAAGGAGCTCGGCGTCAAAGTCTCGTGTCGCACGTTCGATCAGGACGCGACGAGCGAGATCCGCGTCGTCGGCGTGATGGTGCCCGACGAGATCAAGGTCGGTCAGCCCTACGAGGTGACCGCCGAGGTGTGGTCGACCGAGGCGCAGAGCGCGACGCTGTCACTCCAGCAGGACGAGTTCCCCAACCCTCTCGAGCCGAGCAAGACCGTCGAGCTGCGCGAAGGCAAGAACCTCATCAAGTTCAAGTCGGACGCCAAACGCGCCGGCGCGACGACCTACAAGCTGCGGCTCGCGAAGTTCGGCAAGGACACCGAGAAGGCCAACAACGAGGCCGTGATGACGGCGCCCGTGAAGGGCAAGCCGAGCGTCCTCTACGTCGAGGGCGGCCTGCTCCGCGAGCCGGGCTCGGCGAGCTACCTGACCAAGGCGCTCGAGCACGAGCAGATCGACGTCACGGTGCGCGGCCCCACCGGCATCCCGTCGAACGCCAAGGAGCTCGAGAAGTACGACCTCGTGCTCGTCTCCGACGTCCCGGCGCACCTGATGGGAGCGGGACAGATGGCCGCGCTCGACAGCTATGTCTCCGGCATGGGAGGCGGCCTGATCATGGCGGGCGGCGAGGACTCGTTCGGCTCGGGCGGCTACGAGCGCACCCGCATCGAGCAGATCATGCCGGTGCGGTTCGACTCGGAGAAGGTCACCGACCAGCCCGACGTCGCGC
Organism: Kofleriaceae bacterium; assembly: GCA_035539815.1. GTDB lineage: Bacteria > Myxococcota_A > Polyangia > Haliangiales > Haliangiaceae > JABFXX01. The sequence goes on along the minus strand of DATLHR010000285.1, from coordinate 1,584 downwards.
TCGTCCTCGTGATGGACCGCTCCGGCTCGATGCAGGGCCCCAAGCTCGAGGCCGCGAAGGAGTCCGCGCGCGTCACCGCCGAGGTGTTGTCCCCCGACGACTACCTCTCGGTCGTCGCGTTCGACAGCGAGGCGCAGGTGTTCGTGCGGCCGCAGCGCGCCGCGAATCGCATGCGCATCTCCGCCGAGATCGCGCGCCTGCAGTCCGGCGGTGGCACCAACATCTTTCCCGGTCTGCGCGAGGCGTTCGAGGTCCTCTCGAGCTCCCCGATGAGCAGCGCCAAGGTGAAGCACGTGATCGTGCTGTCCGACGGCGAAGCGCCGGTCGACGGCATCCCGGAGCTCGTGCAGGAGATGCGCGGCGCCAAGATCACGGTGTCGTGCGTGGGCGTCGCGGGCGCGGACCGCAACCTCCTCTCGAGCATCGCCGACGCCGGCGACGGCCGCCTTTACATGGTCGAGGACATCGGCGCGCTGCCGAAGATCTTCATGAAGGAGACGCAGGAGGCGCAGAAGAGCCAGCTCGTCGAGGACGACATCCACGTCCGCGTCGCCAAGCAGGTCGAGGCGATCGAAGGCACGGGCGTCGAGAGCGCGCCCAGCCTCAAGGGCTACGTCACCACCAAGCCCAAGCCGACCGCCGAGACCATCCTGATCTCGGATCTCGGCGAGCCCATCCTCGCGCGCTGGCGCCACGGCGCGGGCACCACGGTCGCGTGGACCTCCGACGTCAAGAACCGCTGGGGCGTGAACTGGATCCGCTGGGGCGGCTACCCGAAGTTCTGGGCGCAGGTCGTGCGCTCGACGATGCGCCGCAAGGTCTACGACAGCTACGATCTGTTCGCGAAGGTCGCCGACGGCCGCGCGATGGTCACCGTCGACGCGATCGATTCCGGCGACAAGTTCGTCAACGAGCTCGCCACCCGGCTCCAGGTCATCGACCCCGCGACCAACAAGGTCACTCAGGAGCTGGCGATGGACCAGACCGCCGCTGGCCGCTACACCGCCGACTTCCGCATCCAGAAGTACGGCAGTTATCTGTTGAAGGCGATCCACCAGCGCGATGGCAAGACGGTCGCCGAGTCGCTCGGCTCGGTCGCCCTCTCCTATCCGCTCGAGTACCTGCGCACCACGCCCGATCCCGAACCGCTGCGCCACGCGGCGAAGGTCTCGGGGGGCCATGACCAGGCCAAGCCCGCGCAGCTGTGGGACGCGCAGGGCGAGTCCGTGCGCTACACGCAGGACCTGTGGCCGTTCGTGCTGATCGGCGTCGTCGGCCTGTTCCTGCTCGACCTCTACGCGAAGCGCGTGAGGCTGTTCGGCTACCGCACGATCAAGTTCGACTGAGGCGCACGGCAGCGCCAGCGAGATCCTCACCGCCCTCGACACCGCGGATGCGTGGGGCTGGATCGTCGACGCGCGGAAAGCACGCGCCATCCTCGATCGCTTGCTCGCGCTGCTGTGGCGCCTCGTCCACTGCCGTGCTGCGCATCCGGCCGCATCGCATCCGGCCGCGCCGCATCCGGCCGCGCCGCATCCGGCCGCATCGAACCAGTGACGCACAACGCTGCGTGCGAGCGCGCGC
>DATLHR010000284.1:0-1548 GCA_035539815.1 Kofleriaceae bacterium | reverse complement strand
TTCGACATCGAGGCCGCCGAGGGCGAGTTCGAGGACATCGACTACGAGGACCTCGAGGAGGATGAGGACATCGACGAAGAGGATGAGGACGAGCTGCTCTAGCGGCGCGGTCTGAGATTGAGATTCGAGCGGCCCTGCGTTTGCGCGGGGCCGTTTTTTTTTCATCCCCCCGGCGATCAAGCGCCCGAATCGCCCCGGGCGAACGAACGCGCCGGGCGCTCAATTCCCCCCGGCGCTCAAGCGCCGGGCTGACGGGTCAAGCCTCGTGAACGAGGCTCGCGCATGGAGCCGCGCCAGTGCATCGCCGAGAGCGATCGAATCTCTGTGGGCTGAGGCGAGCGCTCTGGGAGCGCTCGGTGGTTCGATGTCCGCAATGGAGTGTCGTTTTGCGATCTCGTATCGCTGAGCGTCGTGGCGCGGCGTCGTGGCCGGATATGGCGCTGGTGGGGCGGTTCGTCGGGGCGTAGTTTCGCGCGTGGTCTCCGCCGGCCCATTCACCACCGTTATCGCGAGGACGTCATGCCGTACTGCAAGCTCTACTTCCACTTCGTGTGGGCGACGAAGTACCGCAACGAGACCATCACCGCGGCGCTGCGCGCGCCGCTGTATGAAGCGATCACCGCCAAGGCATCCGAGCTGAAGGCACATGTGCACGCCCTCAACGGGATGTCGGAGCACGTCCATCTCGTCGTGGAGCTGCCGCCGGTATCGGCGCCCTCGGAGTTCATCGGCGCGGTCAAGGGATTCTCGTCGCACTCGGTCAATCGCCAGACGCGCATCCTCATGCCGACGACGTTCAAGTGGCAGACCGAGTACAGCGTCTTCACCTTCTCCGAATCGGAGTTGCCGATCATCGTCAACTACGTCGAGCGCCAGCAGCAGCATCATGCCACGGGCACGCTCCGCAAGCGCTTCGAAGACTGGTGATACCGCCATCGCACATACGCCCCCAGCCGCCGACGTCGCCCACGCGAGCGCTCCCAGAGCGCTCGCACCGAGCCCAAGCGCCTGTGTATCACTCTCGCCGATACACAGGCGCAGCTCCATGCGCGAGCCTCGTTCACGAGGCTTGACGCCTCAGCCCGGCGCTTGAGCGCCGGGGGGATATAGCGTCGCCTCTACCGCACGACGATCACCGGCGCAGCCGCCGTCGCCTCGCCCGCGCGCAGCACCGCCGTGTATGCTCCCGGCTCGAGCTCGCCGCCGATCGCCACCGCATGCGCGCCTGCAGCCAGGTGTGCATCCGCCAGCGTCAGCACGCGTCGGCCGAGCGCGTCGTAGAGCTCGAGGGTCACGTTGCCCGCAGTCGCGAGCGTGAAGTGCACGCGCGCGTCGCCGGCCGACGGGTTGGGCCGTGCGCCCAGGCTCAGTGCGCGCGCTGCGGCCGCGATCTCCTCGCGCACCGAGGTGGCCTGCGCTCCGAAGGAGCCGAGCGGGATCTGCGATCCGGGGTCGGAGTGGTTGATGACGTCGACGGTGAACGTCGACTCGTCTCCGATTGCGAGCATCGTCAGGAAGGCTCCCTCGGGCGCGCGATAGCTTCCCTCG
>DATLHR010000283.1:0-43539 GCA_035539815.1 Kofleriaceae bacterium | reverse complement strand
CTCGGCATTCTGCGCATCGCCAACGAGGGTGGCTCGCGGATCGACTACGCCGTTCCGTCGCCCGGCGTGCTCACCGTGCGCGCATCGATGTCCAAGGCTCCCGCGAACGAGTAGCCCCTCGTCGCCTCTCGGCCCAGATCCAATCGTCCCCGAGCATCCCGCGATCGTGCGGAACCTCGTGCGCGGGATCAGGCTGTGACTTCGACGGCGGCCGCGGGATCGAGCAGGTAGCCCCGCTCGCCGCTGTGCAACAGGCCGCGCAGGCCGAGCTTGCGCAGCGTGGCGAGCGCGACATGCACCCGGTTGACCGCGGCGGCGTGCGCGATCCGCTCACCGGGCCAGCCCGCGCCGAGCAGATCATCGAGCCCGAGCGAATCGCCGGGCGCATCGACGCGCGCACGGGCGAGCGCCGCGAGGATCCGGCGCAGCGGCGCGCGCCGGCTCAGGTCGACGAGCTCGGTCGCTTCCGGTGGACGAAAGGCGCTGCCGTCGGCGCGGACGAGCCAGCCATGGCGCGGTCGCTCGCGGCTCGGTGCCGCGAGGAGACGCTCCGCGAGTCTGGTGTCATCGCCGGGCGCGGTAGCGACGAGCGAGCGCGCCTCGGCCGCGCGCGCTGTAGCGTCGACTGCGGACAGCTGCAGGCGATGGATCGCGAGCGTGACCGCGAGCGAGGTCTCGGTCGCGCACGCGGCGGCAGCGCGATCCGCGCGCTCGAACGCGCGGGCCGCCTCGCTGGCCTCGCCGGCGAGCGCGTGGGCCGCTCCGCGCGCGCCATCGATCAACGCGGCGTAGCGATGCGCGCCCACCGCGGCGATCGCGTTCGCTGCCTGGTCGAGCACGGCATGCGCCTCGACGAGCTCGCCGCGCTCGAGGTACGCGGTCGCGAGGTAGTAGAGCGCGCTGCCTTCACGGTGGCGGTTGCCGAGCTCGCGGAACACCTGGATCGCGGCGGCGTGGTGCGCGATCGCGGCATCGACCTCGGCGAGCTCTTGCAGCAGGATGCCGAGACCGCTGTTGACCGCCGCCTCGAGCTGACGCGCCCCGAGGGAGCGAGCGAGCGCGAGGGCGTCCTCGAACCGGCCACGCGCGACCGCGGGCTGCGCGCGGAACAACGCGAGCACCGCGCGCTCGTATGCCATCGCGCCGAGCCCCTCGCGGTGACCGGTCGTGCGATAGCCCTCGACGGCGCTCGCGAGGTGCAGCTCGGCCTCCTCGAGGGTGCCCTCGCGGCGTAGCGCGTGGCCGAGGTGGGCGTGCGCATCGGCGGCGCGCAGCACCGCGGCCGGCTCGCGCGCGCCGTGCACCGCGTCGAGGGCGCGCCGGTAGTGTGCCTTGGCCTCGGCGGTCGCACCGCTGATCTCGACGAGCTCGCCGAGCCGCAGCTCCGCGAGCGCACGCAGGGTCGGCGTCGCGGCGAGCCCGCGGCCGCGCGTGAAGTCGTCGCGCGCCGCGGTGGGATCACCGAGCTCGCGATGGGCATGGCCGCGCGCGAGGTGCGCCGCCGCGACGGCGCCGCCCGACGCACCCGCGAGCGCCGCGTCGAGGAGGCGGAGCCGCAGCCGATGACGGCCTCGCGTGGCGAGCAGCGGGTCGAGCGCGAGCGCCAGGTCGAGCGCGAGCTCGCTCGCCCCCATGGAGCTCGCGTGAGCGTGAGCGTCGACGAGATTATCGAGCTCGAGGGCGAGCTCCGCGAGCGCCGCGGGATCCGACACGGCGCGCGCGGCGAGCCGCTGCCCGAGCGCGGCGAAATAGCGCGCATGCCGGTCGGCGAGCTCGGCGCGCTCGACGCGCTCCGCGAGCTGCTCGGCGGCGACCTCGCGGATCGGCTCGAACAGCGCGAACCGAGCCTCGCCCGTCTCGGCGACGATCGTGCGGAGCAACGAGTGACCGCCGAGGGCCTCGAGCGCGGCGAGCGTGTCCGCGGACGCGAGCACGGCCTCGGCCGCGTCGAGCGAGAAGCCGCCGCGAAAGATCGCACAGCACGCGAAGCTGGTGCGCGCCGTCTCGTCGAGCGACGCGACCGAGTCGAGGATGGTGCCGCGCATCGAACCATGGCGGCCGGGGTCGCCCGGACGCGCGAGCAAGCTCGGCGCGAGGCGATCGCGCAGCTGCGCGGGCGAGAGCAGGCGCGTGCGTGCCGCCGCGAGCTCGATCGCGAGCGGCAGGCCATCGAGCCGGCGCACGATGTCACCGATCGCCGCCAGCTCGTCGGGACCGAGCGGCTGGTCGGGCCGGACCTCCATCGCGCGCCGCACGAACAGCCGCACGGCCTCGTCGGGGGCGAGCCCCGCGATCGGCCGCAGCTGCTCGCCCGGCACCCCGAGCGCGACCCGCGAGGTCACCACGCAGTGGACGAGCGGCGCCGCCCCGAGCCAGGCGGTGATCACCGCACTCGCGTCGCGCACGAGGTGCTCGCAGTTGTCGAGCACGAGCAGCACCCGCCGTCGCTGCGCGAGCCGCCGGCCGAGGTCCGCGATCACGCGCGCCTCGCTGGTCGCCGGATCGAGCGGCAGCTCGAGCGCCGCCGCGACCACCGCGCACAGCTCCATCGCGTTGCGCGCACCGGCGAGGTCGCACAGCCAGGCGCCGCCGCCACCGTGCGCCGCGTATGCCTCCGCGCGCTCGATCGCGAACCGCACCGCGAGCCGGGTCTTACCAGCGCCGCCCGGCCCGACGAGCGTGACCAGGCGCGTGCCGCGATCGAGATCGTCGGTCAGGACCGCGCGCTCGGTGTCACGCCCGATCAGCGGCGTCGGCGCCTCGACCAGGTTGGTCTTCCCGAGCTCGGCCGCCATCGGCGCGAGTATGCATCACCGCCGCGGACGCGGGGTCTCGCCCGAGAGCTCGCGCTCGAAGCCGGGACGCCCCTCGGCGAGCGTCGTGTGCGCGCGCTCCTGGGTGGTGCCCGGCGCCGTCGAGAGCTTGGTGTCCTCGTGGCCGCCCGCGTCCGCGACCGAGTCGGCCTGCGCGCGTGACCCGGGCGTGTCGGCGATCGGATGCCGGCTGCCGGGGTGCCCGCTCGCGAGCGATTCGTAGCCTGCGGCGCTTGGCGTCCGGCCGACGACTTCGCCGCCCGGAGGGCTCAGCAGCTGTGCGAGCGAAGCGGGCACCTCGACGCGAATGCGGTCGATGGCCTCGGTCGAGAGCTCCTCGGCGAGCACGCGGCACACGCTCGCGATCAGCTCGTGCGCCTGACCGATCCGCATCGGTGGCTCGCGCACGCGCTCGTCCGGCGCTACCGCGAGATCATCGGTGTCGCTCAGCGCCGCCGCCAGCCGCGCGGGCAGCTCCGTCGCCAGGAACCGCCGCGTCTCGGCGCTGACGTGCGAACCGATCCGTGCGAGGACGAGGCGCGTCGCGCGTGTCGCCTGCTCCTCGGTACTCCCTGCATGGCTCGCGACGTGCTGCGCGAACGCTTCTGTCGTCGAAATCATCCCACCAGGTGATGCAACGCCGAGTCCACCGGGCCGCTGCACAGGTTTCAGCCGCCGGCCCTGGTTCGTGAAGAAATGTTGCTGATAGGTTCCCGCCACATGATGAAGACCACGGTTGCAATGGTGTGTGTGCTCGCGGCGGCTGCTTGCAGCAAAGGCGGCATCGACGGCGCGCTCGACAAGATGGAGTCGTTCAAGACGCAGATGTGCGCCTGCAAGGACGTCGCCTGCGTCGACAAGGTCGATAGCGACATGGAGAAGTGGATGGACTCCAACAAGGACCTCAAGGGCAAGGAGCCGAGCAAGGCGCAGGAGGAGCGCGGCGACAAGATCTTCGACGCGATGCGCGAGTGCAAGGACAAGGTGAAAGGCGCCGCCGGTGAGGCCAAGGTCGCCGAGGCGATGGGCAAGATGAAGGGCTTCGCCGATGCGATGTGCGCGTGCAAGGACACCGCGTGCGCGACCAAGGTCAGCGACGAGATGACGGCGTGGTCGCAGACGATGGCCAAGGATGCGCCCGATACGAAGCCCACCGAAGCTCAGATGAAGGAGATGACCGAGGTCTCCACCCGCATGGGTGAGTGCATGCAGAAGGCAATGATGCCGGCCGATGCGGCGGGCTCTGCTGACGCGACCGGCTCGGCGGGCTCCGCCGAGGGCTCCGCGAAGTAGATCTACTTCTGATCGATCGGCGGGTACGAACCACCGCCGAGCGGGGGCAGACCGCCGCCACCACTCGCACCCGACGCGGGCGGAGGCGGCGTGTCCGACGGAGGCGTGCGGAACGAGATCGGACCGAGGCCGCCGCTGCGCGTGCCGAACACGAGGTTGCCGAACCGCCAGCCGACGACGCCCCACGCGCTGCCATAGACGAGCATCAGCGCGCCGGCCATGCGTCCGGCCTCGCCCGCGCTGCCCTTGGCGAACAGCGCCTGGAACGCGATCACGAGCGAGATGAAGCCGATGAGGCCGGTGATGAGCAGGTTGTAGCCGGCGAACAGGCGACGTACGCCCGTGACTTCGGCGTCGTCGGTCTTGCGCAGCAAGAACGTGTGGGCCGCGTAGACGAGCCCGGCCGGCACGATGAAGCCGAACGCCATGCGGTACATCGGGCTCTTGATCTCGCTCGCGTACTGCTCCGGCACCTTCATGATCATCGTGTAGACGAGCAGCGCGAGCCCGGCGAGGCCGAGCTGGAACGCGCTGAGCGCGAAGTAGTGCAGCGCGAACTTCACGCCGAGCTGCTGATCGACGACGGGCTCGCGGTGCGCACGCCAGCGCGCGATGATGTAGAGGACCATCGGCGCGGTGACGGTCATCGTGATGAGGATCGCCATCATCGCGGCCAGTGGTCCGCCCAGCGCCCGCATGAGGAACATCGAGGATTCGAAGTCGTCGTCCATGGTGTCGACGTTACGAGATTCCTGGAACGCTTTGTGGTCCGCGATGTCGGAGAACCGTGCGCTGGCTCCCGTTTGCGCTGCTCCTGACCGCGACCGCAGCTGCCGCCGCGCCCGATCCGATCCGCATCCGCGGCCGGCTCGACGGCACGATGGCGAGGCTGACCGTCCGCTATGCGTTGGAGGTCAAGGGCGAATGGGACGATCGGGGCCACGAGCTGGCCCTGCCTCATCGTGGCGTGATCACCGGGGCGCGCGCCACGGTCGGCGGGGTCACGCACCCACTCGCGCTCCTGCAAGAGGACAAGGCGTCAGCTCGGTTCGAAGCGCTGAAGAGCGACTCGGCCCGCCCCGGGACGAAGCCGTGGGCCGTGTGGATCGGCGGCTCGCGGAACGCAGCCTCGATCTCGGTGGCGTCACCGCGCGCAGGCTCGCTGTACGTCGAGCTCGAGGTCACGGTGCCGACCTGCTACCTCGGCGAGGTTCGCTACATCGCGGTGCCCGATGCGTGGGGAGACGTCGCCGGTGCGGTGCGAATCGACCGGGTCGCCGAGGACGTGCAGATCAATCACGCGTGCGGCGAGGAAGGCGACGCCGTCGGGCGCTGGGTCGGCTTCGCGAGCCGCGCCCCCGCGAAGCTGTCGAGCGGTGTCCGCATCGCGGCGACCGGCGATCGCGTCGACCTCGGGATCGAGACGATCGCGCGCATCGAGCTCACCCTGGCAAACGCGCTCGCCGACCTCCCGCGCGACCTCGCGACCGTGATCGTCGTCGACGGGTCGCGCTCGCTCGACTCCGCACAGCGTGAAGCCCAGCGCCAGATCGTGCAGGCGTACCTCGCGGCCGCGCCCGCGTCGCGCGTGCAGGTGGTCGCGTTCGCGCGGTCCGCGACGCCCCTGCTGTCGGCATGGACGTCCGCGCAGCGACGCAACCAGATCGATACGGCGCTGACGGCGTGGGCGCCCCAGAACGGCTCGAACTTCGATCGCGGGCTCGCGGAGGCGAGCGCGTGGCTCGCTCGCGTGAAGGGCACCAAGCGGATCGTGCTGCTCACCGACGAGCGCATGGCGCGGCGACTCGCCGCGATGCCGGCGACGGAGCTCGCGAAGCAGGTGCCGGCGGGAACGCTCGTGCACGCCGTCGTTCTGGACCCGGACCCCGGAACCTGGCACCGCGACGACACCGGCATGCTGTCCGCGTTTGCGGCGTTGACGCAGGGAATGAGGACGAGGATCGGTCCCGGCGAACCCGATGCGCCACTCGACGCGACGACGCTCGTCCACCCCACGTCACTCGATGGCCTCGCGATCACGGCGCCCGGGTGGTCATCGATGGGCAGCGACGGCAGGACCGAGTGCGCCGACGAGCTCGCTCTCCTCCAGGGCCAGTCGTGCACGTGGTGGGCGCAGAGCTCGCTCGATGCGCAGCCGATCACGATCGAGGGCAAGATCTGGGGCACACCCTTCCGCCGCGTCGTGACACCGGCATCGACCCGCACCGTCGACCTCGCGCGTGAAGCGTGGACGCACGAACACCTGCCCGGCGCCGCGAGTGACGCGGTCGCGGAGCTCGCGCGCGCTGCGATCGGGAGGTGGTCGCTCTACGCGCAGTGGGGCGGCAAGGGGACCTATGAAGTGCACGGCGGCGTCGGCTGGGGCGACGTGTGTGACCACGGCAACCTGGGGACGATCGGTCGCGGCAGCGGGACCGGCTCCGGCTCGCCGAAGAAGGTGCAGCCGCCGCTCGATCTGCGCGCGCAGCTCGCGAGTGCGCTCGCGACGTGCAAGCTCGGTGGCGAGCGCGTGGATGTCGAGGTCGAGCTCACGCGCGAGGAGATCGCCGACGTGCACGTGCGCGGCAACCCCGCGCTCGCGCGCTGCGTCGAGGAGGTCGTATGGTCGTCGGCGCCGCGGATCGCGGACCCGAAAGATCACCAGGTCGTGACGTTCGTCGCCGGCGGCGGCTAGCGCGGCCGCAGGCTGCGCCACGTCGCGAGCGCCCACGCCTGATCGGTGCGCGCTCCCTTGCACGTGAGGATCGCGACTTCGGGTGCGGCCGCGACGAGGCCATGGATGACGTGCACGTCGCCCTCGTCGTACGCCTCGGCGCGGCCCCGCCGGCGATCGTCTTCGAGGGTTGCAACGATCGGATGCTGCGGCGGCGCGAGCTCGAGCAGCTGGGGCGTGTCGAGGCTGCCGTCGGTCGAGATCGTCTGCAGCTCGACCACGCGCTCGCCGTCGGTGGCCCAGTAGAGGTCGTCCTCCCAGCGGCCGATGAACGCGCCCGGCAGCTCGAGCGTCCACGCGTCGAGCTCGACGAGCATCGGATGCCGGCGATAGCCGAGCGTGGCAGCGCGACCCGCAGCGCGCGTGTGCAGCTCGGCGGCGCGCTCGTCGTCGCCGAGGTTCGCGGCGAGCTCGGCCCACTCGGCCCACGGCAGCTCGAGCGCGGGATCCGCAGCGCGCGCCGCCTCGAGGTCGCGATCGGTGCGCTCCATCAGCGTCTGCTCGGCCTCGTCGATCGGCTCGCGCCACGGCACCTCGAACGCGATGGCGAGCAGGGCACGCGAGCGCGCGAGCCTGCCGGGCCCGCGGTCCCACCACGCGAACGCGTCGGCGCCACGCACGGGGTCCGCGAGCACGGCCGCGCGCCACGCCTCGTCACGCGGTCCCATGGGCGTGAGCACGGCTGCGTCGACGACGAACGCGAGCTCCGCGGGCATGCCCACGCGCGTCGCGCCCCCGCGCAGCTGGTCGGCGAGCCACGCGACGTGCGCCGCCTGCGCCGCGGCGAGCTCGTCGTTCGGCGGATCCACCCACGCCAGGTCCAGCTCGGCGAGCAGCGGCGCGAGCGTATCGATCACGTGCGCGTGATAGCCAGGACCGATCGCGGCGGTCTCGCCGCGCACCTCGAGCTCACCGCCGGCGACCACCGAGAGCCGGACCGGCGAGGCGTCGGGATGCAGCTCGAGCGTCACCCGCTTCGCCGTCGCGTCGGTCACCTTCGCGCCGAGCACGCGCGGCGCGAGCCGGCTCAAGCGCTCTCCGAGCTCGCGCGGATCCGGCGCGCGCCCGAGCAGCGCGCGCAGGCCTCCCTTGGCCTTCGTCGAGCGTGCGCGGCGGTCGATGCCGAACCCCACGCGTCGATGATCGCATGGGTTACCCTCGGTGCGTGGACCTGCCCGGGTTTCGGATCGACTGGACGACGCCGCACGGCGCCCTGACGGCGCTCGAGCCTCGGCTCGACGACGTCGCGCATCACGTCGGCGCCTTGGCCGCGGCCTACAACGATCCGCACAACGCACCGCTGCTCGGCCACACCGAACCGCTCGCGGAGAGCGACGTCCTCGATCACTACGCGTCGTTGCTCGGCCGCGGCGCGCATCCGTTCCTCCTGTTCAGCGACGGCGTGCTCGCGGGCGACGGCGATCTACGCAACCTCGACCACGGGGCGGCGGAGTTCGCATTCCTGATCGCCGCCCCCGCGGCGCAGGGCAAGGGCCTGGGGACGCGGTTCGCGATCATGATCCACGCGTTCGCGTTCACGCAGCTCGCGCTCGATCGCGTCTACGCCTCGATCGTCCCGGCGAATACGGCCTCGCGACGCGTGTTCGAGAAGCTGGGCTACACGCTCGACACCTCCGAGGCTGCGCGTGCGTTCGCCGACGAACCGGAGGACGTGGTCATGTCGATCGCGCGTGAAGCGTTCCTTCACCAGCACGCAGATCCCATGGCGCAGCTGCGGATCGCGATGCGATAGTCGCCCGCATGCTCATCGCATCACACGTGTTGACGGGACTGGTGGCCGCGCTGCACGTGTACTTCCTCGTGCTCGAGATGTTCTTGTGGGTGACACCCGTCGGGCAGAAGACGTTCAAGCGCACCGCCGCCGAGCAGGAGGCGACCAAGGTGCTCGCGGCGAACCAGGGCCTGTACAACGGCTTCCTCGCCGCAGGGCTCGTGTGGTCGTTCGTCGCGAGCGCACCGGTCGCGCACCAGACGCGCGTGTTCTTCCTCGCGTGCGTGGTAGTCGCCGGGATCTACGGCGCGGCGACGGCGGCGAAGCAGATCCTGTTCGTACAGGCGGTGCCCGCGATCCTCGCGCTCGCCGTCACCGTCGCTGGCTGACATCCGCCGCCGCACGTGCGCCGAGGCACGTGCGTTGCTTGCTCCCATGGGAGGAGGTCCCCATGGAGAACAACCGCAAAGAGCGACCCGGTGAGCGCGCCCGCGACGAACAACGCGAAGGCGGTCCGCGCTACGGAGGCACCGGATGGGAGATCGCCGACGAGCGAGGCGAGCGAAGGTTCGGCCATGCACGCAACGACACCGCCACGCTCTCGGACCAGGAGCCCGATGAGGAGGCTCGCCCTGAAGAGGAGGATCAGGGAACCATCGAGAGCGGGGGCCAACGCACGGGCATCGGCCGCCCCGAGAAGCCGCGGCGCACGAAGGGCGGCTAACAGCCGCGGTGTGATCGCGCTGACGAGATGTCACCTCGCGTCGCGCGTCTAACGAGGCGCGCACGATGTGGCGCGTGTTGCGCACCGACTGGCGCATCTGATCGGTTGACGGTCCCGCGGTCGATTGATGAAGTGCACGCGATGCGAGGTGGCTTCGTCGTCGCGGCGATCGCGTTGGCAGCGTGTGGCGGAGAAGACGAGCCTCCGAGCACCGAGGATCTCGGCTGCAAGACGCTCGCGATCATGCAGGACAAGTGCGTCAGCTGTCATGGTGCGCCGCCGCTGCGTGGCGCCCCGATGCCGCTGACGAGTCTCGCGCACCTGCGCGGCATGTCCGCGATCCATGCAGGCACGCCCGTCGCCGAACGCGCAGTGCTGCGCATGCAGCAGGCGGATCGCCCGATGCCACCGGTGGGCGAGCCCGCGCTCGCCGACGGAGACACCGCGACGGTGCGCGCGTGGATCGACGCCGGCATGCCCGCGTGCGAAGCGGACCCTGGCGCGCCGCCCGAAGCACACCCGAACCAGATCCCGCAAGACGAGCTGTTCGCGTGCAACGCCGATCAACCGGCGAGCTCGCCCGCGCGGCTGCGACGGCTCGATCGCAGTGAGTGGCGCTTCAACCTCCCGAGCTTCAGTGACGTCAACAACCCCACGTTCGCGGAGGTCAACCCGCTCGATTCATCGGCATCGGATCCGTTCTCGACGTACTCGTCCGACGAGACCGTCGATGATCTGGTGCTCGACTTCATGCTCGAGCCTGGCCTGCTCGGCGAGCGCATCGGCAAGGAGATGATCCTGCACGCGAACTCGCTGCGTTCGACGACGCCAGAGCTGAGCTGCATCTTCACCGACGCGGCACCGAACGACGCTTGCATGACGTACTTCGCGACGTACTTGCTCGAACGCGCCGTGTTGTTCCGCCCCGCGCTCCCCGATGAGGTCATGCGCCTGACCGCCGTCGCGAAGACCGTGGTGTTGGCGAAGCCGCTTGCCGAGCGCACGGCGGCGCTCGAGCAGGTCGCGAACACGGCCTGGCTGACGACGCGCGCGCTGTTCCGCAGCGAGATCGGCACCGACACGGGCGACGGCCGGCGGCGCCTCACGGACGACGAGCTCGCACAGGCTCTCGCGTACGCACTCTCCGACCGCGCGCCGGGTGCGCCGCGTACGCGCTACCGAGGTGACGGCACGCTGCCGTATCCGTACACCGCCGGTCCCGAAGGTCACATGCCCGCGATCGCCGCAGCCGCGCGCGACGGATCGATCCAAGAGCCGACGGTGCTCGACGCACTCGTGCGTCAGTACGCGAGCGGTCAGGACCTCGATCGCGTCGACCTCGCCAACGACATCTCCGGAACGCTGTCGCGTCGCTCACACGGCGAGTACTGGACCTCGCCGCGGATCAGCGGGTTCTTCCGCGAGTGGCTCGGGTACGAGTCATTCCCCACCAAGTTCAAGGACCAACCGGGCAAGACCTCGAAGTACCAGATGCTGACGGACATCTCGGTGTTCTCGGCGTTGACCGCGTCGTATCTGCAGCTGCAGACGGGTTACTACAACGTCGTCGACGCCGGCGGAGCCGCGTGGAAGGAGCCGCGCCTCGTCGACCAGCTCGACGACATGATCTCCCGCATCGTCGCCGAGGACCACGACGTCCTGAAGACGCTGCTCACCACGACGCGGTTCTACTCGGCTGCGACGGCCGACACGTTCACCGCGACCAAGGCCACGCACTATCCGTACAACCTCGACGCCTATGTGCCGATGACGCGCGACGGCCGGTGGGTGACCTTGCCGCCGACCGAACGTGCTGGCGTGCTCACGCATCCCGCGTGGCTCGCGACGCACGGTGGCAACTTCGATGACGATCCTTCGATCGTTCACCGCGGGAAGTGGATCCGCGAGAACTTGCTCTGCCAGTTCGTCCCACCGCTGTCGGCGGTGACAGTGCAGGCGATGGTCGGCCCGAGCTCGCCTGACCTCACGGCGCGCGAGCGCCTCGACAACGCGACCGCCGACGAGGTGTGCCAGGGCTGTCACCGGTTGATGAACACCGCCGGCTATCCGTTCGAGATCTACAACCACGCCGGGTTCGTGCGCGTCATCGACCACGACGGCTCGCCCCCGAACGGCGCGTCGACGTTGGTCGACATGCCGGACCCGTCGCTCGATGGCCCGGTGACCAACGCGATCGACTTCAGCTACAAGCTCGCGGCGTCGCACTACGTCGAGCGCTGCTTCATCCGCCAGGCATTCCGTTACTACATGGGACGCGACGAGACGCGCGCCGACGCGTGCGCCCTCACCCGCATGGAAGCCGCGTACGACCAGAAGGGTTCCTTCATCGACATGCTGAGCGCGCTGGTCTCCAGCGACGCATTCCGTTACCGCACCGTGGAGGGCAACTGATGTCGCGCATCACTCGCCGCAGGTTGCTCGGCGGATCCCTCCTCGCGATGGGCAGCTCGCTCGTCGCGCCGCTCGTGCGCACGCTGTGGGCTCACGCGCCCACGCCGCAGCCGCGGGTGGTCATCGTCATCGAGGGCAACAGCTTCTACACGCGTAGCGTGCTGTCACCGCTCGCGCAGGCCCAGATCAACGCCATGACGGGGCGCCCGCTCACGACGGAGATGATCACCGACGATCATTACGAGCACACGTCGGTGCTGGAGATCCCGAACAGCGGGCTCGCCTCCGCGGCGTCGCTCGGGCCGCTGGCCACCCATGGCGTCGACACCAAGGCCGCCGTCGTCCTCGGTCTGTCGTGCGCCATCGCGGGCGGCGGCCATAGCTCGTATCAGGGTGGGTTCGCGTGCGCGCGCGGCAACCAGGCGCAGGCGCCGGCGATCACGATCGACGCGGTGCTCGCGAGCCGCCTGCACGGCGACACACCGTTCGATGCGCTGCGGATCGGCGTCGGGGGCGTCAACCAGCGGCTCTCGTACTCGACGTGCGCATTCGATCGAGGACGCCCAGCGCCGATCTCGACGAGCCCGATCGATGCGTACAACCGGCTGTTCGCCACGATCGCGGGTGGTACGACCGATCCACGTGTGCAGAAGCGCGCGACCGCACTCGACTACGCGCGCAGCGACGTGACTGCCGCGCTCGCCGCGTTCTCCGGCTCGTCGAGAGAACGCGCGAAGCTCGAGGCCTATCTCACTGCGGTCGAGCAGTCGCAGGCCCGGCAGGCGCGGCTGCTCGCGCTCGCCGGCACCGTGACGCCACCACCAGGGCCGACGGGCGTCGCGGGCGACCCGTACGCCGAGCCCGATGCGCTCACGCGTCTGGAGGTGCAGTTCGACCTCGCCGCCGCGGCCCTGATCGGTGGCCTCACGAACGTGATGGTCGTGGCATCGGGGCCCGGTGGTGGGCTCGATCTCAACTATCGCAGCGTGTTCGAGACGATCCCGAACTGGCCGGCGATCCAGATGGACATGGATCGCCACACCTTGCAGCACGGGATCCAGATCCCGATCCATCAGGAAGCGATCCTCGCGGTAACGCGCAAGCAGATCGATCTGATCGGGCGGTTCGCGGCGAAGCTCGACGCCGTGCCCGAGGGCAGCGGCACGATGCTCGACCACACGATCATCGTGTTCATCTCGGACAACGGCGAGCAGCACCACTCGCAGTCGCGCGAGTGGCCGGTGCTGCTCCTCGGTGGCAGTGCGCTCGGCCTCAAGACCGACGGCCGCACGGTCGTGTATCCTCGGATCGGCAAGGCCAACAACCGCCAGGTCTCGAACCTGTGGAACACGCTCGGTCACGCGACCGGTGATGACACGTTGAACGAGTTCGGCCAGGAAGGCAGCGGGCGGATCGCCAAGGGCCCGCTCGACGAGATCTACGGATGAAGTGGACGTGGTTGTTGTTCGCGCTCGCGGCGTGCACCGACGTCGACGAGCGGCCCGCGAATTGGGGCTACCTGCACGCCGCGGTGATCGTGCCGAGCTGCGCGACCGCGAGCTGTCACAGCGACGAGGCGGCGGTCGCCGGGGTCAAGCTCGATGACGCGGACACCGCGTACGAGCTGCTCCTGAGCGACCGCTACGTGATCGCAGGCGACGCGGCGAGTCCGCTGTTGCAGCTGCTGCGAGCCAACGAGCGCGACCGCATGCCGCCCGATGCACCGCTGCCGCTCGCCGACATCGAGCTCGTCGAGGCGTGGATCACCGGAGGCGCGCCGCGATGAAGTGGCTCGTCGTTCTCGTGATCGCATGGCTCGCCGGTACGGCGCACGCGTATCCGCACTATCAGTTCTCGAGCGACTCCAATCGCTGCGGCATGTGCCACGTGGCGCCGACCGGCGGAGGCCCGCTGACACAGTGGGGACGTGAAGAGTTCGGCGAGACGCTCGCGCGCGGCGGCAACGGCAACTTCTTGCACGGCGCGATCGAGCTGCCGGACTGGTTCGCCGTCGGTGGCGACCTGCGGTTCGCCGCGCTGGCGAACGACACCGGGAGCCCCGAGGGCACGGAGCTCGCGGCGTTCCCGATGCAGGCGGAGCTGTCGCTCGGTGTCGCCTCGGGTGCGTGGAGCACGTCGGTCACCGTCGGGCTGCGCGGCCGCATCCGGTCCGGGGCGCCGACGTCGCCGATGTCGACAGCGTCATCGGTCGAGAGCGCGACGCTCACCGACTACGTGATCTCGCGCGAGCACACGATCCAGTGGAAGTCCGAGGAGGGTGGCGCGTACGTGCGCGCAGGCCGGTTCGCCGCGCCCCACGGGCTGCGCCTCGCGGACCACTCGACGTACGTGCGGCGCTACCTCGGCTACAACCTGTTCGAGGAGACCTACGGCATCGGCGGCGGTTGGATCGGCGACAGCCTCGAGGTACACGCGACGGCGTTCGTCGCGGATCCGCTGCAGTACGCGGGGCGCGAGGAGGTCGGCGGCGCGGCGATGGTCGAGTGGATGCCGACGGACACGATCGCCGTCGGCGCGTCGACGCGCGGCGGTGTGACCTCGGAGGACGTGCGCGTGTCGGCAGGCGCGCACGGCAAGCTGTGGTTCGCGCCGGGCAAGCTGCTCCTGCAGGCGCAGGTCGACGGCGTGCGCCAGGAGCTCCGCGACGTCGGCGGTGATCGCTGGCAGCTCGTCGGCTACGCGGGCCCGGTGTGGATCCCGATGCGCGGCGTGTACACCGGCCTCGCATATCAGATCTTCGACGAGGACGTCGCGGTGAGAGCGGTGACGCGACAGGCGGCGGACGCATGGATCTCCGTGCTGCCGCGTGCGCACGTCGAGCTCGTGCTGTCGGGGCGAGCGCAGCGCCTCGGGCCGCACGAGCGCGCGTACAACACGATGCTGCAGGTGCACTACAACCTATGACGCGCGCCGGTCTTCTCGTGTTGATCGTCGCCGGCTGCGCCGCGCCCGAAGCGCCGCCCGCGCCGACGTACTTCACCGACGTGCGGCCGATCCTGATGGCGAACTGCGCGCGTTGTCACGGCGCGTCGCCCGAGTCTCCCGCGGCGGGCGCCTTCCGTCTCGACCGCTACGTCAGCGGCGAGACCGAGGAGCCCGACGCGTTCGACTACGCCGATGCGATCGTACGCACCGCCGTCTACCAGCTGTCACCGGCGATGCCGCCCGACTACGAGCTGTCGGAGCGGCAGAAGGACGTGCTGCTGCGGTGGGCGGAGGCCGATGCGCCCAAGGGCGAGCGCGACAACAGTGCCCCCGAGGCGGCGCTCACCGGCGTGGACGACGGAGCCACCGTCGACGACGTGATCGAGCTCGAGCTGCACAGCTCGGACGCTGACCTCGACGGCTTGCACGCGCAGCTGTGGGCGCGCGATCGCACCGACGTGAACGTGCCCGACGTTCCGCTGTCGCCGGTGCTCGGCGCAGGGACGCACGCGCTCACCGTCGACACGGGTGTGCTGCCGTCGCAGCACGAGATCGAGCTCTACGCCCTGCTCGACGACGGCTATGCGGACGACCCGATGCAGAACCGGACCGTGGCGACGCTCGCCGGTCTTCGCATCGATCACGGCGCGCGCGGCGCCGCACCCGCGGTGAGGCTGCTGTCACCATCGCGCGGCGGGACGCACGTGGGCGAGCTCGAGATCGCGTGGAGCGCGACCGATGCCGACACAGGCGACACGCTCACCATCACGCTCGACTTGATCACCGAGGAGAACGGGGTGGTGCAGTCGATCGCGACGGCAGCACCGAACACCGGCGCGCTCACGTGGACGGTCCCCACCGATCTCGATACGAACGCGCACTACCGCGTGCGCGTCACCGCGACCGACCCCGCCAGCAACACGCGGTCCGATGCTTCCCCGGTCACGCTCGCGCTCGCCGCGCCGCAGCCCGCCGCCGGCCGCTGGGAGGACGTGCGCGGCTTGTTCGTGCAGTACTGCGTCGAGTGCCACGGCGAGCCCGCCCGCTCGCCCGCGATCGACTACTTCCGCCTCGACAAGTACCAGCTCACCGACGCGCGGCCGCCCGCCACGCCAGACCTCGGTGCGTTCGAGCAGCGCGCGCTGATCCTCGATCGTCTCGGTCGCCTCGATCGCAACGAGGAAGGGCAGATGCCGCCGGCATATCGCGACGCGCCGAGCGTCGAGGATCTCGCGGCGATGCGCGCGTGGCTCCTCGCGGGCGCGCCGCGCGAGCCCGGCACCAACGCCCGACCGACGTTCGCGTGGCGCGCCCCCACCGCGCCGCAGGCGGACGGCGAGGTCACGCTCGAATGGGAGGCGACCGACGCCGAGGGCCTCGGGTACGGCATCCTCGAGTACACGCCGCGCCCCTCCTCCGTCGCGAACGGGTGCACCGACCTCCGGTTCGCCGCGTGGACGCCGATCGGCGACGCGCAGTTTCGCGAAGCGGGCGCGACCACGTGGACCAGCACGTTCACCTGGACGCCGCCGCCGACCGACGGCTACTACTGCCTGCGCGCGACGGTGACCGATCTCGCGCAGCAGTCCCGCGTCGTCATCAATCCGTACGGCGTGCGTTAGTCGACGCGCGGCGTGTCGCGCAAGAACGCGATCACCGGGCCGTGATCGCTGGTGCCGACGTCGCGGTCGTGGACCGCGTGCACCGTCTCGTCGACGAGCGCGCGGCTCGCGGCGATGTAGTCGAGGCGCCAGCCGATGTTGCGCTGCCGCATGTTGCGCCACGGCGCCCACCACGTGAACAGGCGATCGTCGTCGGGGTTGACGTGGCGGCCGACGTCGACGAGCCCGTGCGAGAGCAGCTGCTCGATCAGCGCGCGCTCGGGCGCCGACTGGCCGATCATGTCCTTGCGCAGCACCGGGTGCACGTCGACGAACGTGCGCGCGACGTTGAAGTCGCCGCACAGCACGAGGTGCTTGCCGGCGCGCTCGAGCTCGCCGGTCCACGCGACCAGCTCGTGCAAGAACACCATCTTCGCGTCGAAGTCCTTGCCGCCGTTCGGCACGTACACGCTCGCGAACACGATCGAGCCGACCTCCGCGACGACGATGCGATGCTCGAGATCGAACGGCGGGTGCACGAACGTCGGCGCCTCGCCGAACTTCGCGATCCGCAGCATCAGCGCCACGCCCGAGTAGCCGCCGCCACCGTGGAAGTGCGCGTGGTAGCCGGCGATCGTGGAAATGTGATCTGGGATCTGCTCGGGCGACGCCTTGATCTCCTGCAGACAGATCACGTCCGGCTCCTCCTTGTCGATCCAGTGCACGAGCTGCGAGGACCGGGCGCGGATGCCATTGACGTTCCAAGTTGCGATCTTCATGGCGAGACGCTCGCAGCGTAGCGCGGGCGCGTGCGCACGGATAAGGCCGTGCTCACGTCCCGGTTCTTGCAGCCTCTTCTGACATGACCGCGCAACCGCGAATCCGACGATATCGCATCGTCGTGGGCGTCGACCTATCCGAGTATGCCGACATCGTGATCGAGCACGCGCTCGATCAGGCCGCACGGCACGACTCGCCCGAGCTGCACTTCCTGACGGTGCGCGAGAAGGTCCGGCCCGTGGCCGAGGACGTGAAGCGCGCGTTGTGGGAGCGCGTGTACCCGTTGCTCGAGACGTTCAACCAGTACGGCATCGACTGGCGCGCACGCCTGCACGTTCGCCGCGGCACCCCCGAGGAGCAGATCCCGCTGCTCGCCGCCGAGGTGTGCGCCGACCTGATCGTCGTCGGGCAGTTCGGCATTCATCACCCGAAGCACCCCGAGAAGTCCGTCGCGAGTCAGGTGGTGAAGGCCGCCGTGTGCCCGACGCTCGTCCTCGGCATGCCCGCCGCCGCCGACATGTCTCCGCAGTGCCCGATGTGCGTCGCGGTTCGCGAGGACACCGATGGAGAGCGCTGGTTCTGCGCGCAGCACGTCGATCCCGACCACCGCCTCGACCGCTTGATGACGCAGACCAGCACGTGGACCGGCGGCGCGCTGATGTGGGGCTGAGCACGGCATACAATCGGCGGGATGATCCCCACGTTCCGCCGGTTGATGCGGCTCTACTTCCGCACGATCGAGCGCGCCGGCGAACCTCCCGCACGCGACACCCGCGGCCGCGTGTTCGTCGCGAACCACACCAACGCGCTCATCGATCCCATCCTCGTGATGACCGATGCCGCGTGCGCGATCTCGCCCGTCGCGAAGTCGACGCTGTGGTCGATCCCCGGCCTGCGCTGGCTCCTCGACCGCGCGGGTGCCGTGCCGATCGTCCGGCGGGCGGACGCCCCCGACAAGGACACCGCCGCGAACGCCTCGGTGTTTGAGCGCATCGCGGCGCATCTCGGCGGCGGTGGCAACATCCTCATCTTCCCCGAGGGGACGAGCCACGATCTACCGCAGCTCGCACCGCTGCGTTCGGGCGCGGCCCGCATGCTGGTCGCCGCCGAGGCGCGGGGGGGCGTGCCACCCACGTTCCAGGCGGTCGCGCTCGAGTTCGACGCACGGACCGACTTCCGCTCGCGCTGCCTCGTGCTGTGGGGCCCGGTCCGTCGGCTCGCCGACGTGCCTGGTGATGGAGAGGACCGCATCCGCAACGTCACCACGCGGATGAAGCAAGACCTCGCGGAGCTGCTCGTCGAAGGCGAGACCCACGAGGACCGCCTGCGCATCGCTCGGGTCGCCGAGCTGCTCGCCACCGACGATGGCGACCACTCGCTCACCGGCTGGAGCGAACGCGGCCGTCAGGTCGAGCTCGCGCGCCGCACGCTGCGCGCCGTCGATCAGCGCGTCGTCGGCCGCGTCGCCGAGCACGTGGACGCCTACTACGCCGAGCTCGAACGCCTCGGCCTCGCCGACGTCCAGATCGCCGGCACACCCGTCGCCCCGCACGCCCCGCTCCCCGCGTGGCGGCGCGCTGCCCTCGCCCCTCTCGCCGCCGCGGGCTTCGCGCTCTACGCCATTCCCTACTTCCTCCCTCGCTACATCGCACGCTCCGCGGATCCCGACGCCGCGTCGACCTACAAGCTCGGCGCGGCGCTCGTCGTCTATCCGATCTGGATGGGTGGCCTGCTGGGCGGCTGCATGATCCTCCCGCCGCCGCTCTCGCTCGCCGCGGCCGCCGTCGTCATCACGTCGCCGTTCGCGGCCCTGCGCTGGCTCGACGAGATCTATCAGCGCCGCCCCGAACCCACGGCGGACCAGCGCGCCCGCCTCGCCCGCCTCCGCATCGCCGCACGCACCGCGATCGACGACGCGCGCAGCCGCCTGCCCTCGTAGCGAGCCGCCGCGAACGCGCGAGGGGCCGCGCCTATTGCATGAAATCTGCGCGGGGCGGGCGTGTCTTCCGGGCGATGCACCTCGCCACGCTCGCCCTGGTCGCCGCCCTCGCCGCTCCGGCGCTCGCCACTCCGTCCACGGAGGAGGCGTGGCTCGCCGGGCTGGCCGATCGCGTGATCGAAGACCTCGCCGCGGGGAAGCCGCTCGTCGTCGAGGTGCACGTGCCGCTGTGCGACAGCTCGATCATCCCGTGCGGCAACGCGAAGCTCGGCGATGGCGACAACCCCGACACCAACTTGTACTGGAGCACCACGCCCGGGTTCGGATCGTGGTTCGCGCGGCGGGGCAGCGGCTGGAAGCGCGTGCTCGCGCAGACCGCGGCCGAGTCCGGCGATCGCGACGTGCTCGCGGTGCATGTCTATCGGCGGACGGTCGCGGCACCCTCGGCGTGGCGGCGCCGCGGTGCCCCCGCGCGCATCGAGATCGTCGTCGTGGTCCACGCCTGGCGCGGCACCGCGATCGATCGCGCCCTCGCGGCGTACGCGGCCGACGTGTCGGGCCACGGCACGCGTACGCTCACGCTCGCCGACGGAACGAAGCTCGAGGCGGGCGGGGCGGCGCAGCTGGTCGCGTGGGTCGGGCACAACCGCTTGATGGACCTCGACGCGTACCAGTGGCCCGCACCCGGCGCGACGACGAAGGGCACGATCGCGATCGCGTGCCACACGGCCGACTACATGGAAGAGAAGGTCCCGGCCTCCACCCGCGTGCCGCTGCTGATGACGCGCGACTTCCTGTTCGCCAACGCGGCGCCGCTCGAGGCCGCGGTGCTCGCGTTCGCCGACGGTGGCAGCTACGCGAAGATCCGCCTCGCCGCCGCGACGGCCTATGCCGGGGTCCGCAAGCGCGAGGTCAAGCACGTGTTCGGCGCGTTCACCAACCCCGCCGACAAGCGGTGGAAGCGGCGCTGAACCGGGCCCTGGCCGACGGCACGCGGATCCCGGGCTCGGCCGAGGGGTGTGATCGCTTGGACACAGATCGGCGCAGCCTGGCAAGCCGACTGGCCGCACGTAACCCATGCATTCTCGGTGGGACGTCGTCTGAAGAGCGACCCGTTGCGGTGGCCGGGGTGTTGCACGACGAGCGGCCATGCGGATCGAGCTCCTGGTGATCGCGAGCTGTGCACTCGGATGCACTTCGAATGGTGGTGATGAGGCGAGTGGTGGTGGCGGAGGAAAGGCCGATGACGGTGGGCCATCCGTGGCCCAGTGCAATGTGGCGGTGTTCGGCGTCGAGGACCCTGGCCCGCTGGAGCCGCTGTGGGCCCAGAACTATGCCGGGTCGGGCCTGCTGCGCGACTCGCTGTTGACGCCCGCCGAGCGCGCGGTGCGGGTCACGATCGCGAACTCGTCCGAATCCACGCCGAGCCCCGAGTTCCGCGCGCTCTATCCCGACGCCATCTGGGGACGCGTCGACCCCGACAGCATCGGCGACTCGCACAGCCACAACACGACCGCGCTCGTGCTCGGGCCGTTCGCGAGCTCGATGCTCCCCGGCGCCGACGGTCGGATCGTGAACTTGCAACCCGGCGTCGACATCGAGACGAACCAGGGCGCCGGCTGCGGCGATCCGAGCTCGCCGCGTACGCTCCGGTTCGGCTCGGCGGGCAACAGCGCCATCGCCGAGCATGCGACGACGTACGCGCAGTGTCTCTGGGTCGGTAGCGTCGATCCGCTCGGTTACGCATCCGACTTCTCGTCGGGGCAGCCGGGGACGCACCTGGTGGCGACGTACGCCGACCTCTCGATCCGCGCGATGCACGACGACGTGTTCGGTGGCACGAGCGCCGCCTCACCGGTCGCCGCGGGCATCGGTGCGCACCTGCGCAAGGCCGCGCCGGAGCTCGACGCCGATACGATCATCGAGATCCTGCGGAAGACCGCGGATGTGCCGCGCGCCGACGATCCGCGCCGCGCGCGGGTCGGCGCCGGCAGACTCAACCTCGTGCGCGCGCTCGCCGCTACCCGCGCCGTTCGCGACGGTGGTGTCACCGCCGGCGCGATCGACGACGCCTTCCTCGCGTCCCTCGCCGTGGAGACCGTTCGCTACGCCGACGTGCGCGCGCTGGCGACGGACTGCGAGGCGTACGCCGACGGCGTGCGCGAGCTCTACACCGCCGCGCTGCTGGAGCCTGAGGCCGAGCGCGCGGCCAAGCGCGAGCTCGCGGCCTTCTACCGTGCGCATGGCGTGATGGTGAGCGCCCTGTTCTTCGAGCGCGCGGCACCTGACGACGTGGGACTCGTCGCGGTGGCCCGCGCGATGTTCGGCGACCGCGACCTCGCGGCCGATCGCCGGGGCGTCGCGCTCGCGATGCTCGCGCGTGCCGGCGTATACGACACCTCTCAGTTGCTCGCCATCGGCATGGACGCCGCCGAACATCCGTTCATCTCGATTCGCGCGCTGCGCTTGGTCGGCATGCAGAGCGGCACGACCGAGGCGATGTGCCGCCGGATGGTCGAGATCGCGTCGGCCCTGGACGTGGAGGACGAAGCGCAGGTGCTCACGACCGCGCAGGTGTGGAGCGAGGCAGGCGAGCCGCTGATCTCGGCGTGCGAGGCGCTCGGGATCAGCTGGGAGTGACGCCCGGCGGCAGTTAACGGCGCAGCGTGCTCGCGCGCTGGATCAGCGACAGCGCCTCGGTGCGGTAGCCCTCCGCATCCTTGCCCACGGCCCCCTGCGCCATCGTGTAGATCTGCTTCCACGACAGGTTCCCGCGGTGTGGTGACTCGCGCAGCATCATGCCGAAGCTCGCGATCGCGGTCGCCCAGCGCAGGTCGGCGGGAGCCTGCGCGAACGCGACCTCCTCGTTCTTCACGACGCGCGACAGCAGCTTCGACTTGTTACCGTCGGGCGCCTTGTAGCGGATCTTCACCGTCAACAGCTCGGCCGCCGTCGCGTTCGCGCTCGCCGTCGTCTTGGTCTGGTACTTGAGGTCGTCGACCTTCGCCGCGGAGGGCACCTCGACGCCGGCGGGCACGACCTCGTAGATCGCGGTCACCGAGTGGCCGGCGCCGATGTCGCCCGCGTCCTTCTTGTCGTCGTTGAAGTCCTCGTCCTTGAGCATCCGGTTCTCGTAGCCGACGAGGCGATAGCCCGCGACGGTCGCCGGGTTGAACTCGAGCTGCAGCTTGACGTCCTTGGCGACGGTGATCAGCGTCGCGCCGGCCTCGGTGACGAGCACCTTGCGCGCCTCGGCGAGCGTGTCGATGTACGCGTGGTTGCCGTTGCCGAGATCGGCGAGCTTCTCGAGCGTCGAGTCCTTGTAGTTGCCCATGCCGAAGCCGAGCACGGTGAGCGAGATGCCGCGCTCGCGCTCCTGCTCGATCAGCCGCGTCAGATCGCCCTGGTTCGTGGTGCCGACGTTGAAGTCACCGTCGGTCGCGAGGATCACGCGGTTGATGCCGCCCTTCGTCTTCTGCTGCTCGGCGATGTCGTACGCGAGCTGGATGCCGGCCGCGCCGTTCGTCGAGCCCCCGGGCTCGAGCCCGAAAATGGCGTTGCGGATCTTGTCCTTCTGATCGCCGCGGGTCGCCGGCAGCACCAGGCCCGCGTTGCCCGCGTAGGTCACGATCGCGATCTTGTCCTCGGGGCGCAGCTGCGCGACGAGGAGGTTCATCGCCTGCTTGAGCAGCGGCAGCTTGTTGGGCGCCGACATCGAGCCCGACACGTCGAGCAGGAACACCAGGTTGCGCGCGGGGGCCTGGCGGCTGTCGATGGCAGGCGCCTTGAGACCGATGCGAAGCAGCTTGAGCTTCGAGTTCCAAGGGCTCTGCGTGACATCCGTGGTGATCGAGAACGGGTCACCGTTGGTCGGCGCGGGATACGCGTAGCTGAAGTAGTTGATCATCTCTTCGATGCGAACCGCGTCCTTGGGCGGCAGCGTCCCGCCGGTCAGGAAGCGGCGCATGTTCGAGTACGCGGCCGTGTCAACGTCGACGGAGAACGTCGACAGCGGCTTCTGCGCGACGCGCTGGAACGGATTGTCGTCGATCCGGTCGTAGGCCTCCGTGTTGTGCGCCGGGTCCTGATCCATCGAGAGCGGAGCGCCCTTGCTGATGCGCACGCGGCGCTCCATCGCGTACTGCGCCGGCTTCGCGGGCGGTGGCGCCAGCGGCGCGGCGGCCTCCGTCTTCGCGGTGGGCTTGGGCTCGGGCGTCGGGACGGACGGCTTGTCCTTGGGCACAGCCAAGCTCACCGACGAGATACCACCGGCCTTGATGGTCACGCTGCGCGACACGGACGTCAGGTTCGGCGCAACCGCCCTGACCGTGCACGTCGCGGGCGCCGGCATGCCGGTGATCGTGAACCGGCCGGCCGCATCGGCGGTGGCCTTCCACGTCATGCCTCCCGGGCACACCACCAGGACCTGCGCATTCGGCGCCGCGGTGCCTTTCAGGGTGCCGACGGCGTCCGCGCGCGCGAGCGCCCGAAACCCGACGACGACCACGAAGAGGATGACGAGCTCGAAGACCTTGGACAGCTTGCCCCTGCGCATGGCAGGCCCAAACGCACGACCGCGTGCCGCGATCTACCGGCCCGCCCGCCCCGAGGCATCTCGCGCAGTTACCGTGCGGTGGTGGAGATCCGCTGCTGCAGCTCGGCGTCTTGGAGCTCGTGCGGCAGCAAGCAGACGTGCACGAGCCGCGCACACGGGCGCGAGCTGTCCGCCCTGCTCTTCGCGCCACCGCGCGAGCACCGCCGGCGATGCACGCTCGACGACGCGGATCAGGTTGTTGACGTAGCCCTCGCTCTTGCCGAGCGAGCGGGCGATTCGGGGTCCGCTCCAGCCCTGGTCCTTGAGGGCCTTGCACCACACCGCGAGATCACAGGTGCCGGCGAACGCGATCGACATGAGTCGCCGAAACGACGCCCTCGACCGCGCGATCATTCCAGGGCCGCGCCGCCTACCACCCGCAGGCCGACGTGACCGCGTTCGCCTGCGCGGTGCAGCTGCCGAGGATGTCGTCACAGGCCTCGGGCTGCGCGCACGTGTTGAACGCCGCGATCGCCGACGCGCACGCGCTGGTGGTGGCCAGGCACTCGGCCTCGCGCGCCGACGAGCAGGAGTCCCACTCGCTCGGAGCCTCGGCGTTGCAGCGCGCCATGATCCCGCAGAACGCCTCGCACACCGCGGTGTGGTCGGCGGCGTCGATCCTCGGCGCGTCCGAGCCTCCCGCGGCATCGAGGCCGCGACCGCCGTCATCGTCACCACCGCACGCCGTGGCGAGCACCAAGACCGCCGCAAGTCCCGTGATTCGCATCATGTCTCCTCGGGCGGCACGCTATCACGGGGTCCGCGCCGCCGCGCGCGCCGCCGCGAACACGGCATCGAGCATCGGCTCGGTCAGCCGGCCGGTGAACGTGTTCTGCTGACTCACGTGGTAGCTGCCGAACAGCTGCCACGGCCCGACCGTCGCTGTCGCTCCGTGCGTGAACACCGGGCGCGGGCGCGGGACCACATGACCGAGCCCGGCGGCCGCGCGCAGCACGCCATCCCAGGCGAACGCGCCGAGCGCGACGATCGCGCGCACGCGAGGCAGCAGCGCCAGCTCGCGCTCGAAGTACGGCAGGCAGCGATCGCGCTCGGCGGGCGTGGGTTTGTTGTCGGGCGGCGCGCAACGAACGATGCACGCGACGTACGCGTCGGCGAGGGCGAGGCCATCGCGCTTGCCGGTGGACGCGGGTTGGTTCGCGTAGCCGGCGCGATGGAGCGCGGCGTACAGCCAGTCGCCCGAGCGATCGCCGGTGAACACGCGGCCGGTGCGATTGCCGCCGTGCGCTGCGGGCGCGAGCCCGACGACGAGCAGCCGCGCCTTCGGATCGCCGAAGCCCGGCACCGCACGCGCCCAGTAGGCGTCACCCGAGAACCGCTTCGGTGGCGCGGCGGCGGCGGCCTCGCGGCATCGCACGAGCCGCGCACAGCTGCGACAACCGGTGATGTCGGCGGTCAGCGAACGCAACGAGGACACGCCGCGAGGATATGTCAGCTCTGCGGCGCGGGGGCATCGCAGGCCGGTCGCGCGACACCTGCGAGACTGTCGCAAGCGCCGTGTCACGCGGCTTGATGGCCACCACGTGTACGCGTGCGCGCGACTCCACTACTCGTGAAACATGGAGTCGAGACTGGCAATGTTCCTGATCGTGGGTGTCGCGGCCTCGGCCCACGCGCAATCGGCGACCACCGGCGCGGTCGAGGGGCGCGTGACGGACAAGGCGACGCGCGAGCCGCTGGCCGGCGCGATCGTGTCGGTCATCGGCGAGAACGGCGAGCCGCAGACCGCGATCACCGAGTCCGACGGCACGTACAAGATCACCGAGCTGTTGCCCGGCGTGTACACGGTGTCGTTCTTCGTCGACGCCATCACGGTCTCGCGCAAGGCCGTGCGCGTCGGCGCGAACGACGTCACGCCGGTCCACCAGGCGATCACGCTCGACGGCAGCGGCGGCGACATCATCGAGATCCACGACGTCCCGCCGCAGATCAACCCGTCCTCGACGGCGAAGAGCTACAAGTTCGACCGCAAGTTCCTCGAGAAGGTGCCCACACCGAGCCGTACCATCGAAGGGGCGGCCGGCGCGACGCCCGGGACCACGCACGATGGCGTCGGCATCGCGGTCTCGGGCTCGACCTCGCTCGAGAACCGCTACCTCGTCGACGGCATCGACATCACCGGCCTGACCTACGGCACGATCGGCACCCCCGTGCTCTCCGAGTTCATCGAGGAGATCGAGGTGATCGCGGGCGGCTACAACGCCGAGTGGGGACGCGCGATCGGCGGCATCGTGAACGTCATCACCAAGTCGGGCACCAACCAGCTCAAGGGCAGCGTGTTCGGCACGCTCACGCCGAGCTTCCTCGCGCGGCGGGCGGTGTCGACGCCGAACAACGCCTCATCGATCGACGTCGACGCGAATCGCGCGTACAGCGCCGACTTCGGCTTCGATCTCGGCGGACCGCTCATCCCGAACCGGCTGTTCTTCTATGTCGGGTTCGCGCCGCAGCTCGCGCGCACCAACTACACCCGGATCGTCAAGCGCCAGACCGACTGCCGCCGGCGCCTGCCGTCGGGCGAGCTGTCCGACTGCGATCTGCGCCTGCTCTCCCAGGGCGGCCACGCCGACGGCTCCCCGGACGTCGATCCCGACACCGGCTTCTTCCTGACCGACGAGGTCGACCGCGACGTCCGCGCGAGCACGACGCAGAGCTACTCCGCGCTCGCGAAGCTCAACCTCGCCGTCTCGCCGAAGCACCAGGCGCAGGTCAGCCTGATCGCCATGCCGTCGACGAGCGAGACACCGGGCCTCTACGGCTTGCCGACGACGGGCGGCCGCTCGAGCGGTCTCACGACCGATGTCGCGGCGCGGTGGACCTCGAAGCTCGACGGCGATCGCACCGAGCTCGAAGCGCTCGTCGCCTGGCATCGCTCGACCGCGAACGCGGGCGCGCTCGATCCGGCGCTCGACGGCGAGCCGCGCCAGGTGCTCACGGGCGGCGACCTGGGCACCTGGGTCCAGCTCGGCGGCGAATCGGCGCGGACCGCGGAGCGGTGCTCCGACCTCGCCACCGACGATCCGTACCCGTACATCGTCAACTGCCCGATGACGGCGCTGCCCTACGCGATCGGCGGCCCGGGCTCGCTCACGCGTGATCGCGAGGACCGCCGCATGGGCCGGCTCGCGGCGATCCATCGCTTCCGTGCGCTCGGCACGCACGAGCTCAAGGCCGGCCTCGATGTCGAGCAGGATCGGAAGGTCAGCTCGCGGCTGTACTCCGGCGGCGCGTTCATCCAGAACGACGTCGGGAGCTCGGTGCAGATCACGCGCTGGGTCCAGCTCGCGCCCGAGGGCTCGACAGCACCGAGGTTCGATCAGAGGTGCAGCACGCCCGGCTCCGGCGGCGCGACCGGCACCGGGAGCGCGACGACCTACGCCTGTGACTACCTCGGCGGCACACCGGGTGATCCGGGCACGCTGATCCACGGCGAGACGATCAACTGGGCCGCGTACCTGCGCGACTCCTGGCGCATCCGCACCGGCCTCACCGTGAACGCCGGCCTCCGCTACGAGGAGCAGCGGCTGCGCTACGCGGAGAACCTGCGCGGTGAGGTCGACGCGCTCACCGGCAATCGGATCGGCAAGAACGCGATGTCACTCACCGGCAACGTCGCGCCGCGCGTCGGCGTGATCTGGGACCCGACCGAGGAGGGCAAGTCGAAGGTCTATGCATCGTGGGGCCGGTTCTTCGAGTCGATCCCGATGGACATCAACGATCGATCGTTCGGCGGCGAGGTCAGCTACACGCAGACCTACCAGCTCGGCGCGAGCTCGCCCTGCGGTCCGAGCGATCCGCGGATCGGCGGCCCGGACGGTCGCGGCTGCCTCGACACCACCGCGCAGCCGACCGAGCAGCAGCTGATCGGCTCGAGCGGCGTGCTCGTCGCGCCGGGCATCCGCGCGCAGTACATGGACGAGACGCTCGCCGGCTTCGAGGCGCAGCTCGCGCCTGATCTCAAGCTCGGTGTGACGTATCAGAACCGCCGGCTCGGGCGCGTGATCGAGGACGTGTCCACCGATGGTGCGAACACGTACATCATCGCCAACCCGGGCGAGTGGTCGCGCGAGGAGGAGCGCCGGCTCGAAGCGCAGCTCGCGGCCGCCGCGGATCCGGACACCGCGTCGCGGCTGTCGAACCAGCTCGCGCTGTATCGCGGCATCCGTCGCTTCGATCGTCCCGAACGCAGCTACGACGCGGTCGAGCTCAACGTCGCGCGCCGCTTCTCGCGAGGCCTGTTCCTCCAGGCGTCGTACACGTGGTCGCGCACCGTCGGGAACTACCCGGGCAGCATCTCGTACGACAACGGACAGATCGATCCCAACATCTCCTCGCAGTACGACCTCATCGAGCTGCTCGCGAACCGCCGCGGCAAGCTCCCGCAGGATCGCCCGCACTCGATCAAGCTCGATGGTCACTACACGTTCGACCTCGGGAAGCGCGATGCCTTGACGGTCGGCTCGCGCATCCGCGTGCTCTCGGGCACGCCGCAGAATGCCCTCGGCGCACACTACCTGTACGGCCCCGACGAGTCGTTCCTGCTGCCGCGCGGCCAGCTCGGGCGCAGCGGCGTCGAGCACGGCGTCGATGTCCACCTGTCCTATGGGCGCCGCCTCTCGCAGCGCGTCGCGGCCGAGATGTTCGTCGACGTGTTCAACATCTACGACCGCCAGGGCAGCGCCGACACGGACGCGACCTACGCGCCGCAGTTCCGCCGCTCGTCGCCGGGCGGCGCCGGCACCAGCAGGAACAACGTCAACCCGATCGCGGGCGGCGAGTACGAAGATCTGATGTGGGCGAAGACGATCGATGCGCGCGGTAACGAGACCTCGATCCCGACCGCGCGCAATCCGAACTTCGGCAAGACGATCAGCCGCTACGCTCCGACCTACGCCCGCATCGGGTTCCGGCTCACCTTCTGAGCGCACGCGCGCGGGCGCGCGGATCTCCGACGCATCGCGGTACAGCTCTTGCTGAACCCGGTCCCCATGAGATCGATTCGGAAGATCGTCGTCCTCGGTGCCAATGGCGCGATGGGCTCCAGCTCGGGTGCCGTGTTTGCCGCGGCGGGAATCCCCACCGTGTTCCTCGCGCGCACGCAGGAGAAGGCCGAGGTTGGGCGCACGCGCGCCGAGCAGATCACCAAGGGCAAGGCCTGCGCGCCGACGATCACGTGCGGCAGCTACGCGTCCGACCTCGGCCACGCGCTGCTCGACGCGGACCTCGTGTTCGAAGCGGTCTCCGAGGATGTCGCGGTGAAGCGCGAGGTGCTCGCGCTCGTCGACAAGCTGCGCCGTGAGGACACGATCGTCGCGACGGTGACCTCGGGGCTGTCGATCGGCGGCCTGTCGTCGGATCTCAGCGAGAGCACGCGCCGCAACTTCGTCGGCATCCACATGTTCAACCCGCCGACGATGATCGTGGGCTGCGAGCTCATCCCGCATCCCGGGACCGACCCCGGTGTGGTCGCGGTCGTGCGCGAGTTCTTGAGCAAGCAGGTCGGCCGCCAGGTCGTCGAGACCGCGGACACGCCCGGGTTCGCCGGTAACCGCCTCGGGTTCAAGGTGCTCAACGAGGTCGCGCAGCTCGCGGAGGAGCACGGCGTCGCGTTCATGGAGCAGGTGATCGGCACCCACACCGGCCGCGCGCTGCCGCCGCTCGCGACCATCGATCTCGTCGGGTGGGACGTGCACAAGGCGATCGTCGACAACCTGTGGAACCTCACCTACGACACCGCGCACGAGCAGTTCCGGCTACCCGCGTACATGCAGCGCATGATCGACCGCGGTCACCTCGGCCGCAAGACGCGCGACAAGGGCGGCTTCTTCCGGCTCGAGGGCAAGGGACCCGACGCGAAGCAGTTCGTGCTCGATCCCGCGACCGGTGACTACCACCCGCTCGCGGTCGTCGCACCGCCGGTGCCGTCGGTCGTCGAGCGCATGAAGACCGCGCTCAAGATCGGTAACGGCAATGGCTACCGCGGCGCGATGGAGGTCATGGTCACCGCCGAGGGTAAGGAGGCCGACATCCTGCGGCGCGTGATGCTCGGGTACATCTCGTACGGCCTGGGGCTCGTCGGCAATGTCGTCGAGCGGCCGCGCGACATCGATCGCATCATGGGCTTCGGGTTCAACTGGGCACCGCCGGGCATGCTGGTCGATGCGATCGGTCCGGGGCGGACGATCGTGATGCTCGAGCGCGCGAAGCTCCCGGTGCCGACGCCGATCCTCGAGGCGGCGACACATCAACGCCCGATGTTCGACGAGCCGGATCTCGTGATAAACGCAGCGGTGTGACGGGCACGTCTGCGCCGCGGCACTTCACCGCCGACTACGTCGAGCGAACGACGCTGCGCGACGGCACACCGGTCGTGCTGCGCTTGCTCGCGCCCGAGGACAAGGCGCTGATCGCGGAGGGGTTCCGCCGGTGGTCACCGGAGTCGCGCTACGCGCGGTTCCTCGCCCCGAAGACCACGCTGACCGACGACGAGCTGCGCTACTTGACCGAGATCGATCAGGAGACCCACTTCGCGCTCGGCGCGCTGCGCGAAGGCGGGGATGACGACGGCAACCCCGTCGGCCTGGGCATCGCTCGGTTCATCCGGCTGCCGCACCTGCACGCGACCGCGGAGGCCGCGATCGCCGTCTCCGACGAGGCGCAGGGCCGCGGGCTCGGCAAGCTGTTGTTCATGCGGCTGTGCGCGGCGGCGGCGGAGCGCGGCATCGAGCGCTTCCGCTGCGAGGTGCTCGGGTCGAACACGGGCATGACCTCGCTGATCCAGCGGATCACTCCCGAGCGAGAGGTCGAGGTCGGCGGCGGCGTGATGACGATCGATCTGGTGCTCCCGAACGTCACGCCGACCGCACCACCGTCGACACCGGCGCCACCCGGCGGCATGTACGCACTGCTACGGGCGGCAGCACAGAACGCGGTCGAGTGGACCGACGCCGTGCGCCGGATGTGGCGACGCGACTGAGCTACGCGAACCACAACGTGTCGGCGAGCCACCCGCTCCCGCCGGCCACCAGCGTGGTCAGCGTGCGGCCGTTCTTCATCATCACCTTCACGCCGCCCTCGACCGGGAGCTCCGCGTCGACGAGCTCGTCGAGCGTGATCGACGCCAGCTCCTGCTGCGCGCGCGTCAACCGCTCGCCGGTGACCTTGTCACGATGACGCTCGGTGAGGCCGGCCTTCACGGCCGCGAGGTCGCCGCGCTCGATCGCGGCGATCTGAGTTGCGATGAAGTCCTTTGCCGTCATGGCGACCAACGTACACGAGCGGTATACCGCCCGCATGCTGAAGCGAACCAGTACGGTGGTGTGGCGTGGCACGGGGCCCAAGGGCACGGGAACGATCTCGACGCTGTCCGGCGCCCTCAAAGATCAACCCTACAGCGTGAATTCGCGCTTCGTCGCCGAGGACGGCCGCGCGGGCACCAACCCCGAGGAGCTGATCGCGGCGGCGCACGCGAGCTGCTTCACGATGGCGACCGCGTTCCAGATCACCAACGCGGGTCACGAGCCGACGGAGCTGTCGACGGTCGCGACCGTGAGCATGGACAAGCAGGACAAGGGCTGGACGATCGTCGGCATCGCGCTCGAGATCGAGGGCAGCGTGCCCGGGCTCACCGCCGACAAGTTCCAGGCCCTCGCCGACGAGGCGAAGCGCACGTGCCCGATCTCTCGCGCGCTCGCGGCCGTGCCGATCACGATGACCGCGACGTTCCGCTGAGCGGCGTCAGTCTTTCGGCTCCCACTTGCTGAGCGCGTCGGCGAGGTCGCCACCTCCGATCAGCGTGAGCTCGAGGCCGATGAAGTCGCCCACGCCGATGTTGTCCTGTTCCTGGTGGTGATACGCGAAGCCGAACTGGACGCTCCCATAGCTCGCGGGACCGTACGTTCCCTCCGCTTTGGCGAAGGTCGTCCATGCGACGCCCGCGCCTGCGTGAACAGCGGCGCCGGTCGGGCCCGCGTCCGGCTTTTCGAAGTCGTTGGGAAACGGCCAGCCCCACAGGAAGCTGCCGTAGTACCCCGGATGCCAGCCCCGCGACTTGGACGTGAGTCGGCCGCCCATCATGAACAGCGCGTTCGACTTCTTGCCGAGCGGTCCGAGCTCGTAGCCCATGGTGAAGTCGAGCACGGCCTTCCGCTTGATCGGAATCCAGCCGACGAACTCGAAGTTGCCGGAGACCACGCGCGTGTCCATCCCCGATGCGGGTGCATTCACACCGCCGGAGAGCCCGAGGCCCACGCAGCCGCTCGTGGTGACGGCGAGCGCAGCGACGATGAACGGGCGGGCGAGCATGCGCTTCGGTACCGCACCTGAGTCTCGCGCACAATCACGGGCCACCGCGCTGCCGGCGATTGCCGGGACCACGGCTCAGGCCCGACGGCGGCTCGCAGTGGCCTTCGAGCTCGCGAGCGACCTCGCCTTCGCAGCAGGCCTCGGCTTCGCGGCGATCTTGCGGCTCGCTGCCGGCTTGGCGCGTGCCGTGCCCCTGGTGGTGGAGGACGTCACGCGCGCGGACTTCTTGCTGCCGTGCACCGCATCGTGGCGCGCGATCAGCGTCTCCACATCACACGCGCGGATCGCAGCCGCGACCGCATCGAGCGCGAGGTCGTCGGCGGCCTTGAAGCGCACGCATGACTTGCCCATATCGAGCGTCTTGCCGGCGGCGGCGAACCCGGCGCGGAGCCGCTTCTCGAGCGCTGCGTCACCGTAGACGCACATCAGGTACAGCGCGGAGTGCTGCTTCTGCGCGGCGAGGCTGGCGAGGCACAGCGGTTGTTTGTTGTACGTGTCGGGCTTGCGTGACAGCGGCACGAACCAGCTGATCATCCCGTACGCGATGCCTTCCTCGTATCCGTCGGGCAGGTTCGCAGTGACCACATCGCGCACGCGCGCCAGCTCGGCCCGTCGATCGGCGGGTAACGACGCGAGATATCGGGACACGGTGGTGGCAGCGCTGGAGACCATCGCACCGCGACAATACCTGACTGGCACGTCCGATGCTGCACGCACGGGTGGAGGCTTCATGCGTTCACCCACCACGATCCCGGCCGCGATCCTCGCGGCAGTATTAGGTGTTGCCTGCTCGGGAGGCGGCGCGTACTACACCGATGGCACGACGGGCGTTTATGCGAGCACATACACACCCGATCTCGTGACGGTCAGCCCCGGCGTCTCGGTGATCGCCGGATGGAACGAGCCCGTCTTCTACTCGAACAACTATTATTGGCGATATTACAACAATCGTTGGTACCGCTCGCCGTACTACAACCGCGGTTGGGTGTACGCGACGCCGCCGTACGCGGTCTCGCGGATCGATCGGCCGTGGACGTACCGCAACTACCGCCCGTACGGCTATCGCGACCATCGCTACAACACCTATCGCAGCGATGTGTATCGCGGCGATCGCTACCAGTACGACAATCGATATCGTTACGACAATCGATATCGCAACGAGGCAAATCGCAACCAGTACTACCGCGGCGACCAGAACCGCTACCAGCAGCAGCAGCGCTATCAGCAGCAGCGCGATCAGCAGCAACGCATGCAGCAGCAGCGCTACCAGCAGCAGAACATGCAGCGACGGCCGCAGGCGCAGCAGCAACACATGCAACAGCACCCGCAGATGCAGCAACAGCACCAGCAGATGCAGCAACAGCGCCGCATGCAGCAGCCGCAGGCGCAGCAGCAGCGCATGCAACAACGCCAGCAGCAGCAGCAGCAGCAGCGCATGCAGACCGACCGCGAGCGGGAACGCAATCAGGTCTATCGCGACTGACAGCGCCCATCCGTCGAGCGCCTTCTGGTAAGCCTCTCGGCGTGAAGGCGTTGCTCGCGTTCGTCGTCGTCACCGGCTCGCTCGGCTGCAGGCCATCACGCGTCAAGCCCGCGCCGGAGGCGCTCCAGACCACGGCGGAGCGTACGCACTATCAGCGCACCGGTCGCTACGCGGAGGCGATCGAGCTGTGCCACAGCTTCGCGCGCGCCTACGACGGCGTGCGGTGCAGCGAGCTCGGCACGACCACCGAAGGTCGACCGATCATCGCGCTCGTGATCGCGCGCAGGCCTGGGTTGCCGGTGATCTACCTGCAGGCCGGCATCCACGCGGGCGAGATCGAGGGTAAGGACGCAGGGTTCGCCTTCCTGCGCGACCTGCTCGACGACAAGGTCGCACCGGGCGCGCTCGATCACGTGAGCGTGGTGTTCGTGCCGGTGATGAACCCCGACGGTCACGAGCGCTTCTCCCCCAACAGCCGCCCGAATCAGCGCGGCCCCGAGGAGATGGGGTTCCGCACGAACGGGCTGCGCTTGAACCTCAACCGCGACTTCGTGAAGGCCGACGCGCCCGAGACCCAGGCGGTGCTCGGTCTCGTGAACACGTACGACCCGGTCGTGCTCGTCGATCTGCACACGACCGACGGCGCGAAGTTCGAGCACGACCTCAGCATCAACGTCATGCCGATCGCGCCGCGCGCGGATCGCCTCGACGAGCTGGCCGGCGAGCTCTCGAACAAGGTCGTGGCGCGGCTGGCGGCGCTCGGCCACCTGCCGGTTGACTTCTATCCGTCGTTCGTCGACGACGAGCGCCCGCACTCGGGGTTCACGCGCGGGGAGGCGCCGCCGCGGTTCTCGCACAGCTACATGCCGGCGCGCGGGCGGCTCGGCATTCTCGTCGAGACGCACAGCTGGCGCACGTATCGCGAGCGCGCGGAGTCGACGTATCACACGCTGCAAGCGCTGTTCGAAGAAGCCACGCACAGCGCGGCGACCTGGCGCACGACCGTGGACGAGGCTGATCGCGCCGACCGCGCGCTCGCCGGCGCCGAGGTGACGCTGATGTGGAAGGTCGGCACCGAGGCGCGTGACATCGACTTCCGCGGGTACGCGTACGAGCGCCGCATCTCGGAGCTGACGGGCGGCACGTGGCTCGTCTACGACGAGACCCGGCCGGAGATCTGGCGGGTCCCGCTCTACGATCACCTCGAGCCTGCGACGACGGTGCGCGCGCCCGCGCATGGCTACGTCGTCGAGGGTGGCTTCGCCGCGCTGGTGGCCCCGATCCTCGAGCGCCACGGCATCGTGTACGAGCGGCTCGCCAATGCGCCGCGCGAGCTCGAGGTGTTCCGCGTGACCGGCGTGCAGTTCCAGCCGCCGTACGAGGCCCGCACGCGCGCGGCGGTCACCGGCGCGTGGACGGCGGAGACGCGCACGCCGGACGCGGGTGCGCTGTTCGTGCCGATCGCGCAGCCGAAGGCGCGCTTGCTGCTGCATCTGTTCGAGCCGGCGCTGCCCGACTCGCTCGCGCAGTGGGGGCTGTTCAACGCGGTGTTCGAGGAGAAGGAGTACATCGAGCCGTACGTGATGGAGGAAGCGGCGCGGCAGATGCTCGCGGCACGGCCGGGCCTGCGCGCCGAGTACGAGGCCGCGCTCGCCGCCGACCCGCAGCTCGCCGAGAGCCCCGCTGCGAAGCTCGACTGGTTCTATCGGCGGCATCCCGCGTGGGACGACCGCACGAGGCTGATCCCGATCTATCGCTACTAATTCGTTAGACGGTCAGCACGACCTTGCCGAACCCGGCGTTGCTCGCCATGCGAGCGTGCGCTTCGCCGGCCTTGTCGAGCGGCATCACCACGTCGATCACCGGTGCGATCTTGCCGCGCGCGAGCAGCGGCACGACCTGGTCCTCGAACGTGCGCATCGCGGCGATCTTCTCCTCGAGCGGCCGCGCGCGGAGCACCGTGCCCATGATGCGGAGCCGCTTGCGCAGGATGAGCGCGAGATCGAGCTCGTGCTTGGCGCCGGCCATCAGCCCGACGAGCACGATGCGCCCGAGCGTGCGGGCCGCGCGCAGGTCTTCATCCATGTATGCACCACCGACGAGCTCGAGCGTCACCGCGGCGCCCTCGGCGTCGTGCTCGCGCACCGCCGCGGCGAACTTCGCGCCCTCGGCGACGATGCCGGCGTCGAGCCCGAGGGCTTTCGCGCGCTCGAGCTTGTCCGGCGTGCGCGCCGTGCCGATCACGTACGCGCCGAGCGCGCGCCCGAGCTGCACGGCCGCCGTCCCGACGCCGCTGCCCACCGCGTGGACGAGCAGCGTCTCGCCGCCGCGCAGCCCCGCTTGCCCGACCATCGCATCGTGCGCGGTGATGAACGCTTCCGGCACCGCGGCCGCATGCTCGAACGTCACGCCGTCGGGGATCCGTGCGAGCGCGCGCTCGTGCGAGACGACGTGCTCGGCGTAGGAGCCACCACCGACGAGCCCGAACACGCGATCCCCGAGCTTCCAGCGCTCGACGCCCTCGCCGAGCGCCTCGACCTCGCCCGCGAGCTCGAGGCCCGGGATGTCCTGTGGCGCGTCCGCGGGGGCCGGATACATCCCCATGCGCTGCAGCAGGTCCGCGCGGTTGATCGCCGTGGCGCGCACGCGCACGCGCACCTCGCCGCGCGACGGCGCCGGCGCCGGCCGCTCGACGATCTGAAGAACTTCAGGACCACCCCGCTTCGTAATCGCGACCGCGCGCATGCCACTCTTTACTCGACCAGGAAGTTCTGGTCGAGCGTCGACTGGATCGGTCGTCCGGCCTCGTCGAGCGCGGGAGCGTAGCGGAAGCGAAAGATCAGCCCTGCGGCCTCGTCATCGCGCCGGCCACCGAAGCCACGCACGAGCTTGGCACCGACGACGTAGCCATCCTCGTCGATCGTGACGCGCGCGACGAACGTCTCGCCGTCGTCGACGTCGCGGTTCCGCCTCGGGTAGACGAGCCGTGCCGGCCGCGCTTTCGAGACCACCGGCTCGGCGCGGGGCGCCTCGGGCGGAGGCGGCACGGGTTCGCGCGATCCGCTCGCGCCGATGCCGAGGCCGTTGCCTCGCCCACCCACACCAGCGCCACTTCCACCGCCGCCGTCGCCTCCGCGCTCACCATCGCCGCCGCCGGCGCGCTCGAACGTGATCCGGCCGCGCGGATCGAGATCGGCGGTCGCAGCCTCGAGTGACCGTCGGCGCGCGCTCGCGCGTGCATCGTGCGCGACCACCCTCGCCGCCGGCGAGCCCGCGCCTGGAGATCCAGCGGCACCGGAGACCGAGGAAGGCGCGTTCAGCGGCAGCGTGAGCGCGACGTCGACCAGCTCGATCGCCATCGTCGCGTCGTCGGTCGCGCGAGGCGAGCCGTCTCGATGGGCGAGTAGCAACACCGCGCCCACGACGAGGTGCACTGCGAGCGAGCCGATGACCGCGACCCTCCTCGACCTGGAATCGGTTCGAGCTTCGTTCGAACGGGTCTCGTCGCACCTGCCGCGCACACGACAACTGTCCTCGATGCAGCCGTGCTTCGCACCTCACGTCTGTTCGACGGGTGCGGTGTCGGAGCAGCGGTGCGACGGTAGGCGGCGTTACGAGTCCGGATGCGACCGTACGGGTGCTGTTATGATCGCGGCGCACATGGAAGCCTTCGTCCAGGGCTGGGGCCTCACGATCGCCAAGTGCGGCGTGATCGTCCTCGTGTTCATCGCGGCGTGGATGCACCTCGCGCGCGAGCTGGCGTGGGTCCGCGCGCTGACCGATCAGCTCGGTCTCGAGCTCGTGGCCGAGGAGCTCGGGAGCAAACCGAGCTCGCTCGCCGCACACGAGATCCGCGACGAGGCGCACGCGATCGCGACCGCCTCCGACCCGGCGTGGGCGCAGAAGCAGGTGCGGTCGTGGCTCATGCGCGCGCAGCGGCTCGAGCCCGCGCTCGCGTTCTGGACGGATCTGCTGCGGCAGCTCGGCCTGCTGGGCACCGTGCTCGGCCTCGGCATCGCGCTGGCGATCGGCGGCGACGACGTCGCCAAGCTGCTCGGCCCGCTCGCGCTCGCGATCTGGACCACGATCGCGGGCCTCGCCTGCAGCATCCTGCTGTCCGCGATGTATGCGATGAAGCTCACCGCCTGGGTCGACGCCTGCGAGAAGAACATCGAGGCGTGGGACCACAAGCGCAGGGAGCGCCGCGGGGCCGCCGCGTGAGACCTCCGCGCCGCGTGCATCGCGCACCCGACTTCACGTCGCTGCTCGACGTGTTGTTCGTCGTCATCTTCGCGCTCCTCGTGCGCAGCGCCGCCGTCCAGCAGGCGGCCGCGAACGCGCCCCCACCGCCGCCGGCCCCCACGCCTCCCGCGAAGCCGGGGCCGCCGCCCGACGTCGCCGCCCTCCGCACCCGCGCGCTCGCGGACCTCGATCACCAGCTCGCGCAGCGCACGCCGCTCGTCATCCGCATCTCGTCCCAGGGCACCATCGAAGCGCTCGAGCTCGACGGCAAGCGCACCGCGCTCGACGTTCCGCTGCTGGAGACCAGCGCGGATCCCGACGTCGGCGTGGCGTACCTGGGCGAGCGCTCGACGGAGCTCCGGCTGTGCCGCATCGCCGCGGTTCATCTCCAGCTGCCCGACCTCGCGCGCTACCTCGTGATCGTCGCGCCGAGCACCCGCCTCGCCGACCTGCCGCACGCGCTGCACCGTGGCCTGCACCGCGACCTCGAGCGATGCCTCGCCGATCAGCGCGGCATCGCCACGATCGTCGATCCGGGCGCCGATCCGGGCGTCGATCCGGGCGTCGATCCCGCCGCCGCTGGGAGGACGCCATGACCGTCGATCGCAAGCTCGCCACCGAGGTCGCGAAGCAGCTCGAGCGCCGCAGGCTTCGCCGCCGCCTCCTCGTGCTCGCCCTCCTCGCCGCCGCCATCGTCCTCGTGATCACCTACCTCACCTGTGGCCAGGGCTTCGGCCTCGGCGGCAAGGGCAAGGGCAAGGGCGAAGGCAGCGGCACGGGCAAGGCGATCGCCGCGCTCCCCGACGCCGCGCCCGCGCGGTGCGCCGTACGAGTCCACGCGAAGGGCATCACGGTCGACGGCAAGGACGTCACCCGCGAGCAAGCCGTCACCGCGTGCAAGGCCACCCCCGGCGCTGACGTCGTGATCACAGGTGACGCGCGCCAGGGTGACTGGGACGAGCTGCGCGCCGCCTTCGAGCAAGCAGGCGTCACGGTCTACGTGCGCGAGTAACGGACGGCGAACGCGAAATGAGGTCCGACCTAGTTTTTGCGCAAGTTGTGCAAAAACTAGGTCGGACCTAGTTCTTTTGTCCGGGCTTGTCCGGCAGAAGCTGTCGACATCACGGGCAAACTGGCGAGCGAGGTCGCCATCGCGACGAGGAGGCACACCGCTCGCGCGCACAACGCGTGGTGATCTCGATGGCGCAGCATCGGTCCGACCATTGCACCGGGCGCTGGCCCATGCGCCCCTCGATCTTCATCGTTCCCTTCGCTGTCGTCGCTGTCGCCTGCACCAACACGCCGTCCGGCGCGCCGGACAACGCGGCCTCGGTCCGCGAGCGTTTGTCGTCGGAGGAGGTGAGGCTGTGGATCGCGCCGGCGGAGCTGGTCGGCGTCATCACCGCCGAACGTCGCGCGACCGGAACGTGGACGGGCGCGATGGTCGAGCTCGGCATCACGAACGGTGAGCTGATCGTGTCGGCCGACCGCGAGGAGATCAGCATCGACAGCTTTCAGCTCGCGTTCACCCCGATGCAGCTGCCGGCGGGGTTGTTCGGCAGTGAGAGCGCGGTGCTGACGGGCGTGCGCATCGATCTCGCGCACGCGACGCGAGCGCCCGCGCGGTGGACCGACGACAACGCGGCGACGTTCACCGCAGCGCTCGAGCTGGACATGCACTGGACGCTCGCGCTTGACGGCGCGCCCGTGCCGCTCGGGGCTCCGGCGCTGCCGCCCGTCCCCGTCGAGGTCACGCTGACGGGCGATGGTGAGATCGTCGATGCGGAGCTGCGCCTACATGCGGCCGGAGAGCTGTGGAACTGGGCTGGACTGGTCCGGCTCAGCGAGCTACAGCTCGGCGTCGACGCGAGCCTTCGATGATCTCGACCCCTGGCATGACCTCGCGCGGCAAACGGCTCGCCGGCTTGTTCGCGCTCGCGGTGCTGTTCTTCCTGCCCAAGCACGTGGAATGCGGTTACCCGGGCGGGCAGTGCGGCACCATCGGCGTGTTCAAGCAAGTGTGCAAGTCGTGGGAGCTCGAGCCGCTGGGCTTGTTCCTCATCGAGAAGCTCGCCGACGACAACGTCGGGTTCGCCTACCAGCGCGGAGAAGACTGTCGCTAAGAAGCGCTTGCCTCGCGTCGACGGATCCAGAAAACTAGGAGTGCATGTATCGCGACGACGCTACTGCTCTCGACGAACATGACCGCGCGGTCGGAGCGATCCTGATCGGCGAGACGATGGTCTCGCAGTGCGAGCGCGCCGCGTCGCAGATCACCGGCGCGCACCACGCCTCGGAGAGCGAACGCTGGCGCGCCATGCGCGAGGCGCAGGACGACTACGTCGAGATCTGGCGTCAGCTCGATCGCGCGAAGAAGCTGCTCGAGGCGCGCGGCGCGAACACGATGGGCTACGAGGAGCTGCGCCCGCACGTGCGGCCCGCGTTCGCGACGGCGGATGGCGATCTCGCGAAGGCGGTCAACGTCGACGTGCTCGACGACGCGCGCCGCGCGATCGAGCAGCTCAAGCTCGCGGTCCCGGGCGCCGACTGGAACGCGATCCACAAGCGCACGGACGAGCTCGCCGCGCAGCCACAGCTGCGCCGCCGTCATCGCCTGGTGACGACGGGCATCGTGGCAGGCGTCCTCGCATCGGTGTCCGCATTCATGTGTCCGATGGAGCAAGCCGCGTACGTGGATCCCGACGTCGAGATCCGCGCGGCGGTGCGACGAGAGATCGCGGACCTCGCGATCGAACGCAAAGCCAAGCTCGAGGCAGCTGCGACGGCCGCCTTCTCCGGCGATGGCTGCAATCGCATGCAGTCCGTCGAGTACATCAAGCTGCTCGCCACCGACGGGCAACGCGACGCCGCGAATGCGTTCGCCGACAGCTACACGATCCGCTGCGGCGAGGACGGCGCGATCCGGACCTGGGCCAAGGTGCGGGCCAAGCCGCTGCCGGTCGCGCGAGCGTCGGCTCGCCGCCAGCCCCGCGTGGATAGCGTGAGCGGTGCGAGCGTGCGCCGCGAGCGGAGCGACGCCAGCGCGGCGGATGTCGCCAAGGTGTCCCTCCGCCTGCCGTAGCTCCCACCTGCGCATCGGCGTGGCATGCTGCTCCGCATGGCGGATGCGGATGACGTGATCAAGAATGCGAGCCGGCTGTTCAGCAAGCTGGGCAGCACGCTCAAGGAGACGGGGAAGACGGTCGGCGGCCAGGTCAAGCAGACCGCGAAGCAGGTCACGGGTCTCGGGCGCGGCGGCGTCAAGGTCGAGCTCGATCAGACGCGCGTGGCGCCGGGCGGTACGTTGAAGGGGCGTGTCGCGCTCTCGCTCAGCGAGCCCGTCGCGGCGAAGCGGCTCATCGTGACGCTGCGCGCGCGCCAGCGGTTCGTGACCGTGCAGCGCGGCAACAACCGCGGCGTCGGCACCACGCACGCGCACGTGTACCAGCTCGATCGCGAGCTCGCCGCGTCACAGACGTTCGAGGGTGGCACGTTCGAGTTCGAGCTCGTCGTCCCACCCGATGCCCTCGAGCTCAAGCCGCAGCAATCCGCGGGCGCCAACCCGCTCGCCGATGTCGCGCGCACCGTCGCGTCCGCGCTGACGCCGACGGCCGGCCCGATCGAGTGGCAGGTGCTCGCGAAGCTCGAGATCGCGTGGGGCCGCGACCTCTCGAGCGAGGTCGACATCGTGGTCGCGCGCTAGGCGACGAGACGAACGACGCCCTCGGCGATCGGCCGGTCGAGCGCACGCTCCGTCGCCGCGCGCGCCGCGAGCAGCGCCTGGCGCCCGGCGTCGAGGCGCCACGGGTTCGAGCGCGGCAGATCATCGACGACGAGCGACACCATGTCGGTGCGCTTGGGGATCGCGAGCGCGCCGGCGGGGGCGATCCGCCACGGCGAGCGCGCGCTGATGTGATGGAACAGGAGCCGACCCGGCGGCACGCCCGCGATGCCCGGGCGATCGAGGATGCCGCCGTCCCAGTACGGCCGGCGACCGATCCACACCGGGTGAAACATCGCGGGCACCGCGCACGACGCGCGGATCGCGGTGACCAGATCGCCGTCG
This sequence comes from Kofleriaceae bacterium, assembly GCA_035539815.1. Taxonomy (GTDB): domain Bacteria; phylum Myxococcota_A; class Polyangia; order Haliangiales; family Haliangiaceae; genus JABFXX01. Next base: position 1,858 of record DATLHR010000283.1, on the reverse strand, counting down.
TCGAGGACGGTGGTGCGGCGCGCGAGGATGTCGAACACGCTGATGCGCACCGGCACGCGACACGCGCCGATCGAGGCGATCGGGAGGATGCGGCGCAGCAGCGCATCGAACTTGCGACCCGCGAGCAGGCCGGCGCCGGGCGCGGGATCCCAGAAGTCCTCGCGCCGCAGCTCGCCGAGCACCGTCGCGAGCTCGTCGGGCTCGAGCCCCGCGCCCCACGCACCGGCGACCAGCGCGCCCGCGCTCGAGCCGGCGACGTGCGCCGGCCGCAGCCCGCGCGCGATCAGCGCCGACAGCATGCCGGTGTGCGCAAAGAACGAGAAGAAGCCGCTCGACATCGCGAGCCCGAACGGCCCGCGCGCGAGCCAGTCGCCGAGCGTGGTCACGGCGGTGATGATACCCGCATCGCGGCGCACCGACTCGTTCGCCGCCAGCCGGTGAACGCGGAGACGCCGAACCCGACGGCGAGCGCGCCCTCGACGGCGGCGCCGAGGCCTGCGTTTTCGTCATCGCGCCGCGCGAAGTAGATGACGCCGCCGAGCGCGACCGCGGTGATCATCGTGTCGATCACCGGCGGGATCCGGCTCGACGTGCAGCTCGCGATCGCAGGTGGTGGTGGCGGCTGCGCCGGCGGTGCGTCGACGAGGAGGAGCGAGCAGCCCGACAGCAGCACCAGCGCAACGCTCCGAAACATTCCTGTCGATGATACCGACGGCGCCCGTGCTATCACCGGCCGCATGGTGAGCCGGCCGTGAGCAAGCACGACCCACAAGCGCGGATGCCGCGCCAGATCCCGTACATCATCGGTAACGAGGGGTGCGAGCGGTTCTCGTTCTACGGGATGCGCAACATCCTGGTCCAGTTCCTGAAGACCACGCTGCTGCTGCTCTACATCCCGGACACCGTCGCGCGAGACGCCTACGCGAAGGAGGTGTTTCACACGTTTGTGATCGGCGTCTACTTCTTCCCGCTGCTCGGCGGTTGGTTGGCGGATCGGTTCTTCGGCAAGTTCAACACGATCCTGTGGTTCAGCCTGATCTATTGCGCTGGCCACGCGTGCCTCGCGATCTTCGAGGACAGCGTCAACGGCTTCTTCTCGGGCCTGTTCCTGATCGCGCTCGGCGCCGGCGGTATCAAACCACTCGTCGCCTCGTTCATGGGCGATCAGTTCGACGAGCGCAACAAGCACCTCGCCAAGGTCGTCTTCGACGCGTTCTACTGGATCATCAACTTCGGCTCGTTCTTCGCGTCGTTGTTGATGCCGATGTTCCTCGCGGCGTGGGGCCCGCAGATCGCATTCGGCATCCCCGGCATCCTCATGGGCGTCGCCACGCTCGTGCTGTGGCTCGGGCGCAAGAAGTACGTGATGGTGCCCGTCGAGCCGAGCCAGGCAGGCTCCAACGCCAAGACGTTCGGCGGCGCGTTGATGGCGATCGCGCTCGGCATGCCGATCGCGTTCTACGCGCAGCTGTGGCTCGGCATCGTTGTCCCGATCTGCGTGTTCGTCCTCGGCGCGGGGCTCTATGCGTTAGGCAACCAGGTCGCGCGGGCCGCCCCGGCATCGACCGCACGCCAGCACTCCTTCTCGAAAGTCGTGCTCACGGCCCTGACGACCGACGATCCCCGGCGCGGCAACCTGGGCAAGTGGATCGCGCTGCTCGGCGTGGTGTTCGCGTACGGCACGCTGCTGCTGTACCCCATCGGCGTGTTCGACATCGTGCCGGTGATCTGCATCGCGATGGTCGTGCTCCTCGCGTTCGGTGGTGCAGGCACGTCGATGCAGCTCGAGCGCGCGCGTGGAGTCCATCCCGACGAAGCCGTCGACGGCGTGAAGGCCGTGTTGCGGGTGCTGATCGTG
>DATLHR010000282.1:0-14818 GCA_035539815.1 Kofleriaceae bacterium | reverse complement strand
GCCTTGGCCCAGGTGATGCGAGCGTGCGACCAGTGGCGGCCGCGAGGCGGCGTGCCGAAGAACCGCGCCCGCGCGACGCGATACGGCAGGTACAGCGGCTGGTTGTTGCGCTCGGGATCGACCGGCAACAGCGCGTGGAACGTCGCGTCCAGGATCGCCGGATGGAACAGGAACCGATGGAGCTCGATCTCGTCGAGGCCGACCGGGTCGATGCGGCACAACGACTCGCCGCGGCGCCCATCGTGCAGGTAGAGCGTCAGGTTGCGGAACGAGGGGCCGAGCTGGAGGCCCGCGGCGTCGCACGCGCGGTAGAACCCCGCGACGGGGACCTCGTGGACGAGGCGTGCGCGCAGCGCCTCGAGATCGATGCGCGACGCGGCCGGGTGTCGACTCGGACGGATCCTGCCCTTGGTGTGCTGCACCCACGGCGCGTCCGGCTTGCGCGTGTTGGAGACGATGATGAAGCTGCCGTCGTCGGCGTACACGTCGAGCCGGTAGACCGTGCTCGCGGTCTCGTCGGCCGCGACCACGATCGGCCGGCGCAGCTCGAGGTCCTCGACCACGAGCTCGTCGGTGCCGTGGATCTCTCGCGCGGCCACGGTCACCAGCTCGAGCTGCGACGCGCCCGGGAACACGAGGTGGCCCTGCGCGCTGTGATCCTCGAGGTACGGCTCGGTGTGAGGATCGAGAGCGAGCATCGCGGAGAACGCCTCGGGCGCGTGCACGCCTCGATCGATTCGGCCGAGGTGCGGGTGCAGCCACGTCGTGGGACGCAGCCGGCTGCGCCTGCCGTCCTCGGTCTCGAGCCAGTACCGCTCGCGCTCGAACGGATGCGGGGGCAGGTCCACCTGGGCGACCGATCGCGCGGTCTCGCGCGCACCGTGCGCCGCCAACCGCGCCGACGTGCGCGCGAGCTGCACGAAGTCGTCGGCGTCGCGGCGCAGCGTTGGGATCCAGACCGCGCGCGAGCCCGCCTTGCGCAGGGTGTCGAGCGATCCGTGCATCAGCGACGGATGCGGCCCGACCTCGACGAAGCAGCCGATCCGCTCGCGGCGGACCATCGCTTCGAGCGCCTGCTGGAAGCGCACGGGCTGGCGAATGTTGGCGTACCAGTAGTCGGCGTCGAGCGTCCCCGAGCGCTCTCCCGTGACCGTGGAGTACAGCGCGATCGCCGGCGCGCGATCGTCGACGACACCGAGCCCGGTCCGGAACGGCGCCGCGATCGGGTCCATGAGGAAGCAGTGAAACGGCACGCTCACGTCCAGGCGCCGCACGAACGTGTCGGTGCGCTGCAGCTGCGCGCACAGCTCGTCGACGGCGGCGTGACTTCCGGCCAGGGTGAGCGCGCGCGGGCCGTTGTAGGCCGCGATCTCGATGTCGGTGCGGGCACCGATCATGCGCGACGCTTCGCCCGCCGTCATCCCCACCGCGAGCATCGCGCCCGCGTTCTCGGCCTGCGCCTGACAGCGGCTCCGCCAGTACACGATCCGCGTCGCCTCGGCGACGGAGACTGCCTCCGCGCACACCGCGGCCGCGAGCTCGCCGATGCTGTGGCCCACCGCCGCCACCGGCACGATGCCCCGCTCGGCCAGGATGCGCGTCAGGCCGACCTGGAGCGCGAAGATGCACGGCTGTGCGATCTGCGTCTCGCCGATGCGCGAGTCCGCCTCGGTGCGCTGGAGCTCGCGCCGCAGATCATCGGGATGGCCGTCGAGCCAGCCGAGCGCCGCCAGGTGCCGGCCGATCTCGTCGACGGTGGTCGACAGCGTGGTGTCGCGATCGAGGAGGTCCCGGGCCATGGCGAACCACTGCCCGCCCTGCCCCGAGTACACGAAGGCTACCCGCGCATCGGTGCCCTCCGCGGTCCTCGCGACGAACGCCCCCTCGCCAGGCTCCCCCGCGGCGGCGAAGCGCTCCAGCTCCGTCGCGAGCCCCTCCGGCGTCGAGGCCGCGAGGCCCAGGCGGAACTCGAAGCGAGAGCGCCGCGCCAGCAGCGCGGCGGAGACGGCGGCGAGCGCGTGGCCGTCATCCCGCACCGTGCGCGCGAGATCGGCGGCGAGCGTGCGCAGGGCCGATGCGCTGCGCGCCGAGACGACGATCGGCACCGCCGCAGGCTCACCGTGGTCGCGCCGCGCCACGCTCGCGCCGGTCCGGCGCGCCGGCGGCGACTCGAGCACGGCGTGGCCGTTCGCGCCGCCGAACCCGAACGAGTTCACGCCACCGACGAGCGGCCCGTCGTCGGGTAGACGGATCGCCTCGGTCGGGACCACGAGCCCGAGCCCGTCGAAGTCGATCTTGGGGTTCGGCGCGCGGAAGTTGATGTTGGGGAACACCGTCCGCTGCCGCAGCGTGAGCGCCAGCTTGAGCAGCCCTCCCATGCCCGCCGCGCACTCCATGTGCCCCAGGTTCGTCTTGACCGATCCGAGGTAACAGGCGTCGCGGCGCCCCGACGGGCGTCCGACCACGTTGCCGATCGCGGTGGCCTCCACCGGGTCGCCGGCGGGGGTGCCGGTGCCATGCGCTTCGACGTAGACGACCGACGCCGGATCGACGGCCGCGCGATCCAGCGCACCGCGCAGCAGGCGCTCCTGCGCCTCGACGCTGGGCACGGTCATGCCCGCGGTGCGGCCGTCCTGGTTCACCCACGTGGCGCGGATCAGCGCGTGGATGCGATCGCCGGCGGCGAGCGCGGCCGACAGCGGCTTGAGGAACACCGCCGCCGCGCCCTCACTGCGCACGTAGCCGTTGGCGTCGTCGGAGAACGCCCTGCACTCGCCGTCGGGCGACAGGTAGCTGCCCTTGCTGAAGCCGATCGTGACCTCGGGCGAGAGGATCGAGTTGACGCCTCCGGCCAGCGCCGCCTCGCACCTGCCGCTCCAGATCGCGTCGCACGCGTAGTGCAACGCGGTGAGCGACGACGAGCAGGCGGTGTCCACGGTGAAGCTGGGCCCGCGGAGGTCGAACAGGTAGGACACACGGTTGGAGACGATGCTGAGCGCCGAGCCCGGATTGCTCGTGCCTCCGAGGTTGGTCCGCTCGCTCGTCCCGCGGACGAGGGTCGCGTAGTCGCTGGTCCCGGCTCCGATCACGACGGCGACGTCACGCCCCGCGATCCGCTCGAGCGGCACACCGGCGTCTTCGAGCGCACGAAAGCAGCTCTCGAGCACGTGCCGCTGTTGCGGGTCCATGCGCCGAGCCTCGGTGGGCGAGATCGCGAAGAACGCGGCGTCGAACTCGTCGACGGCGGAGATCAACCCCGCGCGCTGCGCGTGGATCGCGCCCGGCTTGTGGAAGTCGGGGTGGTAGAACGCCGCCGCGTCCCAGCGGTCGGGCGTCACGGTGCGAATGGCGCTGCGTCGATCGAGCAAGAGGCGCTCGAGCGAGCTGCAGTCATCCACGTCTCCAGGGAACCGGCAGGCCATGCCGACGATCGCGATGGGTTCGTTAGGTACACGCATGGCAACGACTGAGCTCGCAGCCAGGAGCACGAACCGGACCAGTCGCCTCACGTCCTCGGCGAGGCGGGTTGCGCACGAACGGCGCGATTCGCGCCCGCGCGGGTGCCAACTCGCGCCGGATCAGCGCTTGCGGGGGCGTTGCACGCCGTAGGTCGACAGCCGCTTGATGAACGTCCGTCGCGGCATCCCGAGGAGCGCTGCGGCGCGAGTCTGGTTTCCGGCGCACTGCTCGAGGGCGTCGAGGATCCGCCTGCGCTCGAGCTCTGCGAGCTCGTCGCCGATCGACGCGTCCTGGCGAGCGGCAGCCGGCGCCTCCGCGCCGTCGAAGAACGGGAGATGGTGCTCCTCGATCGACGCCGTCTCCGAGATCAACGCCGCACGCTCGATCACGTTGCGAAGCTCGCGGACGTTCCCCGGCCACGAATGTGCGCACAGGCGGCGGACCGCGGCGTCGCTCAGGTGCACGGCCGGGCGGCCGAGGCGCTTCATCGCGTCCGCGGCGAACGCGTGCGCCAGCGGCTCGATCTCTTGCAGTCGTTCGCGCAGCGGGGGGATCGCGAGGACGCTGCCGGCGATCCTGAAATAGAGATCCTGGCGGAACCGCCCCGCGGCGATCTCTGCATCGAGATCACGATTCGTGGCCGCGATGAACCGAACGTCGAGTGGGCGCGGCGTCGATCCGCCGACCCGGATCAGCACCCCCTCCTCGAGCACGCGGAGCAGCTTGGCCTGCGTCGACAGCGACAGCTCGCCGATCTCGTCGAGGAACACGGTGCCGCCTTTCGCGCTCTCGAGCAGGCCGCGGCGCTCGCGCTGCGCTCCCGTGAACGCACCCGCTTCGTGACCGAACAGCTCGCTCTCCACCAGCGGATCCGCGAACGCGGCGCAGTTGATGCGGACGAGTGGTCCGGCGGCGCGGCGCGACGCTCCGTGGAGGAACTCCGCGAGCCGCTCCTTGCCGGTGCCGGTCTCTCCCACGATCAGCACGGTGATCGTGCCCGGCGAGATCCGTCGCGCGAGATCGTAGAGCCTCCGCATCGCCGGATCGATCACGATGGGTCCGTTGCCCGGCGTCCGAGGGTCGCGCGCCGAGCGCGTCGAAGCGATCGCGGAGCCCAGCGGCCGGATCTCCTGGATGACGAGCGTGACGTCCCCGATGGTGATCGGCTCGTTCGCGGTCACCTCGACACCGACGCCCGAAGGCAGCCGCGCTCCGCGCAACATCGTGCCGTTTGCACTCTCGAGATCGACCACGCTCACGCGATCCTCCGCGAGCACGAGCCGCAGATGGGCGCGCGAGATCGACCCATCGTCGAGGATGAGGTCGGCTTGCTCGCCTCGTCCGAGCACGAGCTCGCCCGTCAGCGGCAGCGGTCGGGTGGTGATCGACTCGCCCGCGAACACGAGGAGTGTGCGCCGGCGCGGTGGCGGCGAGCTCGCCGCCGAGCGGCGCGTCTCGATCTGGTCGGCGGCCTTGACCATCGCGGCGACCTTGCCACAGCCGACGGAGTCACGTCGGCGCTGCCGATGGTAAACTTCCCGCGTTGTCGCTGAAGGATGAAATCCCGACGCGGCCGTCGTCGTCGCCGGACGATCACGAGCCACCTCGGGTGGATCGCTACGTCTTGCTCGAGCGGCTCGGGGAAGGAGGGATGGGCGTCGTGTGGGCGGCACGTGATCGCGCGCTGGACCGGCGCGTAGCGTTCAAGGTCCTGCACGATGCGTACCTGGGAGCCGCGGACCAGCAGCGGCTGGCGGCGGAGGCGCGGGCGATGGCGAAGCTCTCGCATCCCAACGTGGTCGGGGTGTACGACGTCGGCGAGCGCGAAGGCCGCACGTACATGACGATGGAGCTCGTCGCCGGCGTGCCGCTGTCGCGTTGGCTCGAGCGTGCGCGAGGATGGCGCGAGGTGGTCGCGGTGTTCCGGGACGCAGGCGAAGGCATCGCGGCCGCCCACGAGGCCGGCGTCATCCACCGGGACATCAAGCCGAGCAACATCCTCGTCGGCGACGATGGACGGATCCGGGTCGCGGACTTCGGGATCGCGCACGCGAACGAGGGCCAGGGCTCGGGGGACCTCGCCGGCTCCCCCGCGTACATGTCACCCGAGCGCCTGCGCGGCGAGCCTGCCGATGCACGCGGCGATCAGTTCGGGTTCTGCGCTTCGCTGTATGAAGCGCTCCACGGTCGCCGTGCCTACGACGGTCCCACGACCGAGTCGTTGCGAACAACCATGGAGGAGGGACCGCCGGCGCCGATCCGGGACGCGCCGCGGTGGCTACACGAGGTCGTCGCTCGCGGTCTCGCGCCGGACCCCGAGGCCCGGTTTCCATCGATGCGCGCGCTGCTCGATGCGCTGCGTGGTCCGCGGCGGCGGCGCGGTCTCATCGCGGCCGCCGCGACGAGCCTCGCGCTCGGGACCGGCGCCGTGCTCGCGATCGCGCTCGGCGGGTCGGCGCCGGAGCCGTGCGAGAGCTCGCGCCTCCTTGCCGGCGTGTGGGATCGCGCGGTCGAGGAGCGGCTGGCCGCGCGGTTCACTGCGTCGGGCGTGAGCTTCGCGACGGCGACGTGGGCCGAGACGGCGCGCGTGCTCGATGGTCACGCACGCCAGTGGGTCGCGATGCACGAGGCGTCCTGCCGGGCGACCCACGTCGAGCGGACGCAGTCGGTCGATCTTCTCGAGCGCCGCGCTCTGTGCCTCGATCGCCGGCGCGCAGCACTCCTCCAGACGGTGTCCCTGCTCGGCGACGCCGACGCGGACATCGTCGAGAAGGCGCCGAGCATCGCGCGCGGCTTGCCGGCGATCGCCGAGTGCGCGGACCCCGCGTACCTGGTCGGGCTCGGGGGCCCCGGCGGAGATGCAAGCGCCCGCGGCGCCCTGCCTGCCGCACAGCTCTCCCTGTTCACCGGAGAGTTCGCCGAGGGCCGGGCGCGGACCGAGCGCGTGATCGTCGCGGCGCGCGCGAGCGGCGACCGCGAGCTCCTCGCCGAGGCGCTCCTGTTGCGTGGACAGCTCGAGCAGGCGCTCCGCGACAACGCGGCGAGCGCGGACACGCTCGCACAGGTGATCGAGCTCGCCGGAGAGATCGGAGCGCCTCGGATCCGGCTCGATGCCTGGCTCGCGTCCAGCATCTCGCTGCAGGCGCTCGGCCGGTTGCCGGAGGCCGCCGCGCTGCTCGACCTCGTCGATGCCGCGCTGAAGGCTGCGCCCGATCCACGCCGCGAAGGCCAGAGCGCGTCCGCGCGCGGCACCTTGCTGGCGCGCCAGAGCCAGTACGATCGCGCCGTCCCCGAGTTCGAGCGCGCGCTCGCTCGTTACACGGAGGTCTACGGCCCGCGCTCGCCCGCGCTCGCCGGTCAGCTGAAGAACCTGGCCCAGGCGCTGCGCCGTCTCGATCGTCACCCGGAGGCCGAGCGCCGTCTTCGAGAGGCGCAGGCCCTCGTCGAGCCGCTCGGCCCGGACCATCCCGAGACGCTGTTCGTTCGACGCGCACTCGCGGTGCAGCTCGACACGATGGGGCGGGCGGAAGACGCGGTCGTCGAGTTCCGCGCGATCCTGAAGGCTCGGCGCGCGCGCTTCGGCGACGAACACCTCGGCGTGGCGTCGAGCCACGACGACCTCGGGATCTCGCTCGGCAAGCTCGGCCGCCACGAGGAGTCGCTCGCCGAGCACCGCGCCGGGCTCGCGATCCGCGAGCACCACGCGGCTGGGACCCGCGAGCTCCTGGACTCACGCGCCCACGTCGCCGAGACCCTCGTCTCGCTCCGCCAGTACGGCGAGGCCGAGCCGCTGATCCGCGCCGTGCTCGCAGATCGCCAGCGGATGTTCGGGCGCGAGCACATCGACGTCGCCGTGGGGCACCGGCAGCTGGCGACCACGCTCGTCGAGCTCGGCCGGTTCGACGAAGCCGTCGCGGAGCTCCAGGCGGCACGCGCGATCCTGACCGAGCTGTTCGGTCCGCAGCACCGCGACGTCGCGAGGACCGATCGCGACGAGGCGGCGCTCGAACGTCGTCGTGGCCGCCTCGCCCGCGCGATCGAGCTCGCGCAGCGCGCGGTCGCCGGATTTGGCGAAGCGCGCGACATCGACGCCGGGCTCGCGCGATGGGAGCTCGCGCAGGCGCTCGTCCGGCGCACCCCCGCGCGTGCGCGCGCGCTGGCGCGCGAGGCTCGGGAGATCCTGTCGTCGGCGCAGGGCACCACCGCTACCACGGCCATCCAGGCGATCGACGCCTGGACCACCGCGCTGTGAGCCTCGCTGCGCGAGAAACCTGGATCCACGGCGAGCTCGGGTATACCGGCAGCGGCTCGCCCTCGCCCCAGGTCAGCTGGTACAAGTCGGTCAACCTCTCGAGCTCCGCGATTGTCGATGTCCACGAGTGATGAAGCCGTCGTCGTCTGGGGTGAGCTGCTCTGGGACCGGTTTCCCGACGGCGATCAGCTCGGGGGCGCGCCGGCGAACGTGGCCTGGCACCTCGGCCAGGCCGGCGGCTGGGCCCGCCTGGTCACCCGGGTCGGCGACGATGAGGACGGGCGGCGCGCCGTGGCGCGGCTCGCCGAGCTCGTGGACACCTCGCTCGTACAGGTGGATCCCGAGCGCGCGACCGGCGAGGTCGGCGTGCACGTCGAGGGCGGCGAGCCGCGCTACACGCTGCACCCCGGCCGTGCGTGGGAGCGGATCGCGTGCACCGACGCCGTGAAGACGGCGCTCGCCGAGGCCGGCGTGCTGGTGTTCGGCACGCTCGCGCAGCGCACGCCCGAGGGCCTCGCGCAGTGGAGGCAGGTCGCGGCCGCCGCACGCTCGACATGCACGCGGGTGTGCGACCTGAATCTGCGCCCGGGCGATCACGACAACCCGCACCACCTCGCCGCCGTGCGCGAGGCGATCGACGCGGCCGATGTCCTCAAGGTCAACGACAAGGAGCTCGTGGCGCTGCGCTCCTTGCTCGGGCACGCGGATCCGCTGGGCGCGCTGCGCGAGCGCACGCGGATCGTCGCGGTCACCCATGGATCCGACGGCTCGACGCTGTACGGCGAGGGCGCGCCGATCACGATCGAAGGCGTCCGCGCGGCGCCGGGCGGTGACAACGTCGGCTGCGGCGATGCGTTCCTCGCGATCTTCGTGCTCGGCATGACCATGGGCTGGGACCTCGAGACCAGCGGTCGCGCGGCGAGCCGGTACGCGGCGGCGGTCGCCGGCGTACGCGGCGCCACGCCCACGTTCACCGACGAGCAGCTCGCCGAGCTCCTGGAGGATCCGTGAGCGAGCCGGAGCCGTCCGCCGAGGCGCCCGCGCCCGAGCCGCCCGATGCCATCGACCGCGCCGCCCGGTGGTTCGTCGAGCACGGCGCGCTGCCCGCGGTGGGCGTGCTCGTCCTCGGCCTGTGCCTGATCTACGGGCGCATCTTCAAGGGCGAGCTCGTCGGCGACGACCTGTCGTTCCACTTCGCGGAGAGCGCGCGGCTCGCCGACTGCATCCGCGTCGGCGACTTCGACTTCTGGAACCCGAGCGCGAACGGCGGCTTCGCGTCGGCGTACTACTACCAGGTCATCCCGCAGCTCGCGTCGGCGATCCCGACGGCGGTGTTCGGGCACCACCTGTTCTGGTTCCAGCTGAGCTGCTTCCTGCCGCTCGTGCTCGCGCCGCTCGCGTCTTATCGCGGCATGCGCCTCCTCGGCGCGGCGCCGTGGCAAGCGGCGATCGCGGCGTTCGCGCTCGCGTTCACGTCGGGCGCGAGCAAGTGGGGCGGTGGTGACGAGGGCACGTTCAACGTCGGGCTCTACACGCAGACGTGGTCGCTCGCCGCATTCCCGCTCGCGCTCGGGCACATCGTGCGGTGGGCGCGCGAACGCAAAGGCTTGGCGCCGGCGATCGCGTGGGGAGCGTTCGTGGGGCTGTGCCATCCGTTCGGTGGCGTGTCGCTCGCGGCGGCGGTCGGTATCGGCGCGATCGCGGGCGTGCTCGGCGATCGCGCGACGTGGCGCTCGCCGTTCACCGCGGCGATCGTGCTCGCGATCCTCGGCATCCTCGCGTTCGTCGTCTGGGGCAAGCTCGCGCGGCACAAGACCGCATACGCGATGATCCCGTCGCTGCTGCTGCTCGCCTCGATCGGCTTCGCCGGCTGGAGCGCCGCGAATCGCGACCCGCACTGGCGCACGAGCCTGCGCACCGTGTTCGCCGAGCCCGCGCGCCTGTGCGTCGTCGGCGCGGGCCTCGCGCTCGCGACGATGCCCGGCTGGCTGACGATGTTCTTCGTCGACACCGCGGGGTTCGGCGGCTTCCCCCACCGCGTCGCCGACGAGGTCGGCCCGGGCTTCAAGGAGCTCGGCAAGTGGTTCTGGCAGGGCAAGGTCCTCGACTGGGAGCGCGGCTTCCGGCTGCTCACGTTCGCGATCCCGCTCGCGCTGGTCGTGTCGATCTTCGCCGGGCGCCGCACGTGGGCGCGCTGGCTGTGGGCGCCCGCATTCCTGTTCGCGCTGCTGCTCGGCGTCGGCCCGCACCTGCCCAAGACCAGCGACGATCTGATCGCGCCGGTGCGCTTCCTCGGCGCGATGCAGATCTCGCTCGCGCTCGGCATCGGCGCCGCCGCGTATGCGCTGGGTGCGTGGGCGTGGGACGCACGCGAGGGCACGCGGCGCGCGCAGGTCGTGCGCGTCCTGCTGTTCGTGATCGTCGCCGGCGGGATCCTGTTCATGGTCACGTGGATCGCGCTCGGCAAGCTGGACAACGTGCTCGCCTATCTTCCCTTCATCGAGAACGCTCGGGTGCTTCGCATCGTCGCGATCCTCCCGCTGGTCGTGATCGCGGCCTTCCTGCCGACGCTCGCGACCGCGCTGCGCGAGCCGTACTGGCAGCGCACCGTCGTGCTCGCGATCGGCGCGTTCGGGATCCTGCTCACGCTCGGCGTGATGCAGAAGCAGACCCGGCGCGTGCGCGTGCTCGCCGAGATGCCCGGCCCCGAGCACCCGACGATCAAGCAGCCCAAGCACCCGCCGTACCGCGGCGAGATGATGCAGATCATCGACGCGCTGCGCACCGCCGAGCCCAAGGGCCGCAAGCAGGTCGGCCCCGGGTGCGAGAACCACTGGTGGAACCTCCTCAGCTACGTCTACGCGCGCGTCCCGTCGACGCTGCAGATGGGCGGCGGTGGCCTGCAGGCGAGCCCCAACTACGACTTCCTGTTTAGCGTGCGCGACGTCGCGAAGAACGCGTGGGTGTTCGACGCACCGTACTTCGTGTTCGAGAAGTCGAAGGCGGTGGGGCTACCCGTCGGCGAGGTCGTGTTCGAGACGCCGCGCTACCTGGTGCGCCGGCTGCCGACGGCGGGCCTCGTCACGCCGATCCAGATCACGGGCGTGATGCCGGGCGGGCCCGTGAAGAAGGACACCGAAGCGCGCAAGGCCGCGCTCGCCTGGATGCGCACGGGGATGCCGCTCGAGAACCGCCACCTGGCCTACGCGGGCTCGGGCCCGAAGACGGAGCCACCGGCGGGCAAGACGCTGCGCTCCTGGCGTCAGGACTCGCCGGGCGACGAGGCCGACATCGTCGCCGAGGTCGAGGTCACCGCGCCGACGACGTTCGTGATCCGCGAGAGCTGGCACCCGCGGTGGCGCGCATACGTCGACGGCAAGCCCGTCCCCGTGCGCCGCGTGACGCCCGACTTCCCCGCGGTCGACGTCACCTCACCGGGCAAGCACCTCGTGCAGCTGCGGTTCGAGCGGCCGTGGTACGTGCACGCCGCGTGGCTCGCGTGGCCTGGCACCGCGGTGCTCGCGTGGCTGCTGACGGTGTGGTTGCCGCGCCGGCGCGAACGCGCTCGCATCCCCCGCGCGCGCATCGCGTAGCGCGATGCGAGATCACCCGCGCAGCAGGGGGACGCTATACGCCTCGAACGCTTCGTCGTGCGTCACGATCGTCATCCCTTCCTCGAGCGCTTGCGCGACGAGGAGACGGTCGAACGGATCGCGATGGTGCCACGCGAGCGCCCGGACGCGGAGCGCCGCCGCCAGGCCGAGCTCCGCCACCTCGAAGCCCGTCCGCTTGAGGACCTCGGGGACCCACTGCTCCGCCGGTCGTGCCAGATCGAGCTTGCCGATCGACTGTTTGATCGCGATCTCCCACGCAGACACGATGCTCACGTAGACCTCGTTCGCGCCGTCCTCGAGCGCAGCGCGCGCAGCTGGAGCGAGCCGATCGGGCTCCGTCGCGCTCCACAACAGCACGTGCGTATCGAGCAACAGCTTCACGGCTGCCCGAAGGCTGCGAGCATGTCGTCGGGCAAGACGTCGAAGTCCTCGTGGATCGTCGCCTCGCCGGCGAACTGTCCGAGGCGCCGCTTGCGAACCGCGACCTTGTAGGGCGCCAGGACGGCCACAGGTTCGCCGGCACGTGCGATCACGATGCGCTCGCCGGCCTCCACCTCCTCCAGCAGCTTCGATAGCTGCGTCTTCGCCTCGTGGACGTTGACCTGCTTCACACGGCTCAGCTTAGCTAAGCATAGCCAACACGGCAACGCCTATCGTATCGCCGAGCCGGAGCCCGCGGGCAGCGCTGCCGAGCCGGGGGCGACGCCATCGTCGTCCTCGTCGGGGACGAGGAGGCCTTCCACTTTCGGGGTCTTGCCCGGCGATGCGCTCGCCTCCGCTTCGCCCGCGCGCGGCATCGGCAGCACGATCTTGTAGCTGCGCAGCTTCCACGGGTTCTGCTTGCTGCGGCGGAAGAAGCCGAAGATCGCGCGCACGCCGTTCGCACGCTCGAACTCGAGGATCGCGTCGAACGTGGCGTTGGTGCCGCCGTACACGCGCGCTTCGGTCACCGACAGGATCCGCGAGTAGCGGCCGAGGATGTTGACGTGCTCCTGCTGGATCGCGACCCAGCGCGCCTTCTCCTCCTGCGTCTGGAACACGCGCGTCGCGTTGTCGTAGACCGCTTCGATCTGGCCGTCGCGCAGCTGCTCGAGGATCGCGTTGGCGGCGACGTTCAGATCGCAGTCCTTCGCCATCGGATCCTTGCAGGCCTGCACGCGCTCCTCGCGCTGCGCCTGCGTGATCTCGAGCTCCGGCGGCAGCTCGATGCCGATGCCGAGCAGCTTCCACGTGCCCTTGTCGTAGTGGAGGCTGACCGAGCCCTTACACACGACCTTCTCGTACGCGATGGTCAGCGACACGCGCCCGACCTTGCCCGTCGGTCCGGTGGTGACGAGCGTGTCGTTGATCGCCGTGATCTCGCGGAACGGCCCGACGGTCGCGAGCAGGTCGTTCATGTCGTCGACGAAGCGCTCGCGGCGCACCATCTCCTGGAAGCGCGGCGACGAGCGGTCGTAGAGCTCCTCGATCGAGGCCGTGCCCTTGCTGAGATCGACGAGGATCTCCTCCGCGATCGGGCGGAAGTCAGGCGCGGCGTTGCTGCGCAGCTGGAGCGCGACGATGATCGAGATCCACGCGGCGATCAGCACGAACCCGACGAACATGCTGCGCACGAGCAGCCGGCCACGCCGGGTCGACGCGACGCGCGGCATCGCGTGGATCGACTCGCCGACCTGCGCGAGCCCCTCGCCGAGCTTGGTGACGCTCGATCCGGTGAGCTCGCCGACGAGCGGCACCTTGCGCGACTTCTCGCCGAGCTTGGCGACCCCCTCGCCGAGCACGCCCAGCCCTTCGCCGATCTTCTCGACCGAGGCGCCGAGCTTCTCCACGGCGTGCTCGGTGATCCGCTTGCTGCGCTTGCTGGGCTCGCCCGCGTGCGCGACCCCGACCTTACCGCTCGCCAGCGGGATCGAGCCCGGATCTCCGACCTCGGTGGGCGTACCGTCGGAGACCGCCGCGATCGACGTGCTGGCCAGGCTCGGGTCACTCGAGCCCGACGCGGCCATGCCGGTCAGCGAGACATCGACCGACCCGGATGCCCCCGCGGGCACGCCCGGATCAGCCTTGGCTTTCTTGTCTCCGGACTCGGGCAACGCCGCGGGATGATGACACGAAAAAGGGGACCGTCCCCTTCATCCGAAGAACCTGGCCACGATGTTTTCGGCGACCTCGCGGCGGTAGCTCGACGTCGAGCGCACGTCATCGATCGGCTTGATCGAGGCGCGCACCGCCGCGCGCGCGGCCTCCGCGGCCTGCGCCAGCGGCAGGCCTTTGACCGCATCCTCGACCGCCGCGATCCGGATCGGCCGATCCGCGACCGCGCCGAGCGCGACGCGCGCCGACACCACGGTCCCGCCGTCGAGCGTGATCGCGGCGGCGCCCATCACCTTCGAGATCGACTGCGCGCGCCGCGTGCCGACCTTGCGCCACGTCGTGCGCGTGGCCGCCGACGGCACCGGTACGTGCGCGGCGACGATCAGCTCGTCGGCGGCGAGCAGCGTCTTGCGGTAGCCGGTGCAGAACGTCGCGTAGGGCACGCGCCGACGGCCGCGCGGCGACGCGAGCTCGAGCGTGGCGTCGAGCGCGAGCAGCACCGGCAGGCTGTCGCCGACGGGCGACGACGTGCCGACGTTGCCGCCGAGCGTCGCGCGCGCCTGGATCTGCAGCGCACCGATCTCGCGCGCCGCCTGAGCGAGTGGGAGCAGCTTGTCGCGGATCGCCGGGTGGCGCTCGACCTCGTGCCACGTCGTGCCCGCGCCGATCGAGATGGTGTCGGGCGTGACCTCGATGAACCCGAGGTCGGCGAGCCGCCACACATCGATGATGCCGGCGGGCGCCGCCTTGTGGTTCGCATTGACCATGAGGTCGGTCGCGCCGGCGAGCAGCATCCAGTCGGGATGCGCGGCGCGCGCGGCGACCGCCTCGGCGAGGTCGCGGGGACGAACGAATTGCGTCATTTCGACACCTCGCGTGCAGCCTCGATCACCGCGTCGACGATCAGCTGGTAGCCGGTGCACCGGCAGATGTTGCCGGCGAGCAGCTCGCGGACCTGCGCGCGCGCGGTCGCGTCGTCCTGGCCGACGACGAGGCCGCGGTCGATCACGTTGGCGGCGCACACCGCGATCCCCGGCGTGCAGATGCCGCACTGGGCACCACCGCACCTCACGAGCGCCTTCTGCACCGCATGCAGCACGTCGCCGTTCGCGAGGCCCTCGACGGTGGTGACCTTGCGGCCGTGGCACTGACCGGCGGCGACCAGGCACGAGTTGACCGCGTCACCGTCGAGCATCACGGTGCACGCGCCGCACTCGCCTTCACCACAGCCTTCCTTGGTGCCGGTGAGCCGCAGATCTTCACGCAGCACGTCGAGCAGCCGCTTCCACGGCGACGCCTCGATCGCGTGCGCCTCGCCGTTGACCTCGAGCGACAGCTTCACGACAGCCTCCACTGGCCCTGGGTCGCCGCGACCGCCTCGGGCGAGATCGGCAGCGTG
>DATLHR010000281.1:0-15469 GCA_035539815.1 Kofleriaceae bacterium | reverse complement strand
TGTTGTCGGCGTCGACGAGGCGGACCCCGGTGAGGCCGTCGAGCGGCGCCTTGACCTGGGCCCAGTCGAGGTTCAGCAGCGCTTCCTCGACGGCCGCCTGGTCGATCTTGACCGCGCCCTCGTGCTGGCCCAGCTGCGCGGCGTACTCGTCGACCTGCTGCTGCGCGACGAGGTTCTGCGCGTGCAGGCTCTTGTAGCGCTCGTAGTTCTTCTTCGCTGCCTCGAGCTGCGCCTTGTCGCGCGCGAGCGCGCCTTGCGCCTGCAGCAACCTCACGCGGAACGGCCGCGGATCGATCTGCGCGAGCACCTGGCCCGCCTTCACCGGCTGACCTTCGGTGAACAGCACCTTGTCGAGCCGGCCGTCGACCTGCGCGCGCACCGTGACCTGCTGCATCGCGGCGACCGTCCCGAGGCCCTCGATCCACACGGGCAGCTTGGTGCGCTCGGCGAGCGCGACCTGGACGGGCACCACGCGCTCGGAGGCGCCGGCCTTCCCGGTCTTCGGCCCGGTGCCGGCGCCCGCCCCGCTCTGCGTGCTGCGGACCACGATCTGCGCTTGCGGTCCACCACGGCCGCCGTCATCGCGCTGCAGCCACCACACGATGCCTGCGACGATCGCGAGCCCGAGCGCGATGCGGAAGGCGTTGGCGCGGGCGCGGGGACTCATGGCCTCATCCTCGTTACCATGCCGCCGTCATACCCAGGCCGATGTCGGTGTGAAGCAATGTGTTTCGGAGGTTAGCGCAGGTTCGCACGCAGCCGGGCGAGCTGGCGTTTGCGCACGGCGGGCGAGGCTCGCACATCGAGCTCCGCGGCCGAGATCCGGCGCCCGATCACGCGCTCGACCGCGAACAGCGTCCACGCGCGCAGGTGCGGCAGCGGATCCTCGAGCCCGTCGAGCAGCAACGGCAGCGCCAACCTGGCGCGCGGTGAACGCGCGTACGCATCGGCCGCGAGCAGGCGGAGCGCGGGCTCCTTGCTGGTGCGCCACACCTCGCCGACCGGCAGCTCGAGATCGCCGTACGCCGCCGTCCACGGGTCAGGGTCGAGCCGCACGTCGTAGCGCGTGCGCAGCTCGTCCACGGTCCACGCGATCGGCTGGTCGACGTGACACAGGTTGCAGGCGTTCGGGGCCGCGGCTGCGAGCATCGCCGGGTCGGCGGGTGACGAGATGCGATGCGTGCGCACCACGCGATCGATGCCCATCACGCTGCGCGGCATGTGACAGTCGAGGCAGCTCGCCGCGGCATGACCACCATGCGACGGATCCACGAACACGGGGTGGCAGCCGCTGCATGCCGCGATCGCGCGCGTCTCGTCGCTGCCGCCCGTGTGCGGATCGTGGCAATCGACGCAGCGCGCGCGACACGACGACGCGGCGAGGTCGAGCGCCTCGCTCGAGTTGCGTAGCGCCGCCCCGTTCGGCAGCCGCGGCGACGGCCCCGAGTGGCACTGCGCGCACACCGTGTTCACCACCGCGGGATCGCGGCGCTCGTCGGCGAACGTCGACGGCACGGGCGCCCCCTTCTGCGTCTGCGCTCCCTCGGGCACGAAGTGGATCGGCGCGCCCTTCGCGTGCGCGCGCCCGCCCAGGTGGCAGCTCTCGCAGCTGATCCCGACGGTGACCTGGCGCTCCACCGCCAGCCGATCGCCGCCGGGCGCGGCGATGAAGTACTGCTCGAGGCCATGGCCGACGGGGCGCGCGTTCGCCCGCGCGATCCGCTGCTCGAACGGATACGTGCTGTGACACCACGGACAGCGCTCTGCCCACGGCTCGCGCACCGGCGCGTACGCGTCGAAGTCGCTCTCCTTGGCGAACCACGGATCGAAGTACGGCTGCGGGAACCATCCCGCGCGCGTCGGCCACCACGCGAACGGCAGCCGGACCTCCTCGCCGGCCCCTTCCTCGACGGCGCGGCCCTCCTCGACGCCGACGTACTCCTGAAGCCCGCGCCGTCCGATCGTGCGCGTCACCCGGTAGCGCACGGTGCTCCCGTCCTTCGCGAGCGTCATCACGTACGCCGCGCCGTCCCGTGCGAACCGCGCCTCGCCACCCGCGTAGCGCACGACCGCATCCGCGAAGTCGCCGATCACGGCGCCGCGCCACTCGGCGCGCTGGTTCATCACCGAGTGCAGGCTCGCCGACCACTGCGCGTGCTGGTCCGGGTGGCACTCGCCGCAGGCCGCCGGCCCGATGTAGTCGGCGGCGGCGATCGTCGAGCCCGCAAGCGGCGCTGTGCGCGGCGCGACCGGCGTCACCTCCTCGCGCGGCTCGTCGCGCGGCTCGTCGCGCGAACCGCACGCCGCGAGGGCGAGCACCGAGACGAGGACGAACCGCACGCGCTTCCGACGATCGCATGGATCTGAGGCCAGCGTGCTCGTGCATCGGCGCGGTGCTCACGGCCGAGGAGGTGCGCGGGCCATGCCCGCCGGGGAGGCGCCGCCTACGGGCAGCCCGGCGTCGTGTCGAGCGGCTGCGCCGGATCCTGGATGTTCTCGCTGCCGAACATGCCGACCGTCATCCGCCGCGACTCGACCGAGCCGCCCGCGCGATCGATCGCCTCGACGGCGAGCGTGCCGGTGCGCCCCATGATCATCGGGATGTAGCGAACGCCGTTGATCTTGACGCCCGACGCGGTGCGCGTCAGGCCGACGTAGAGCAGCAGCGTCGAGCGGCGCGCGAGCTGCGACTGGTTGGACACGAAGTTGCCGAGCGAGTAGATGACGAAGCCCTCGCGCCCGTCGGGGGTCGTGTACTTCTCCCACGGCTGCAGCACGTGCGGGTGGCTGCCGAGGACGATGGTCGCGCCCGCGTCGAGGAAGCGATGCGCGAGATCGCGCTGCTCGCGGCTCGGGTTCGCGCTGTACTCCACGCCCCAGTGCGGCGTGACGATCACGGCGTCGATGCCGGGCGTCGCGCGGAGGGTGCGGATCGTGGTCTTGATCGTGGTCTCGTCGTCCCAGCAGCCGAGCACCTGGTTGTCCGGATCGGGGAGGCCGTTGGTGCCGTAGGTGCACGCGAGCCAGGCGAGCGTGAAGCCGTTCGCCTCGGTGGTCGTGTGCCACGGCGCCGACATGTCCGCGCGCGACCGCGTGCCCGTGAACGGCAGCCCCGCGGCCTGCATCGCCTCGACCGTGAGATCGGCGCCACGCTGGCGGCGATCCATCGAGTGGTTGTTCGCGGTCGATACGACGTCGAAGCCCGAGGCCTTGAGGTCGGCCGGGAGGTGGCCGTGGTAGTTGAACTGCGGGTAGCTGGCGTAGACGATCTGGTCGAACACGAAGCCCGGATCGGTCACGCTGCGGCCCGCCGAGTTGGTGCCGCGCGCGCTCGGGCCTTCGAAGTTGGCGTACGTGGTGTCGGCCTGCGCCAGCAGATCCTCGACCGGCGCCCACAGGGTCTTGAACCGTCCGCTGCTCGCGCGCGCGACCGCCTGCTGCTGCAGCGGGCCGTGGAGCAGCACGTCGCCGACCGCCGCGATCGTCACGCGGTCGCCGGGCTCGCACTTCGCGGTGAAGCTGATCGCACCGCCGAGGCCCTGGTTGCCATCCGCCTTGGGCGAGAACGGGTCATACGCGTCGCCGTCCTCGTCGTCCTCGGACAGGACGTCATCCGTCTCGTCGACGCAGGCTGCGAGCGAGGAGACCAGGGCGAAAGCGGCGAGCCACCGAGTGCGCATGACCACTCGCGTGTGCAGCCGACGTGCCTCGCCAAGCAGCTGAAATCCCGGGCCTCCGCGCCCGCGAGCAACTCGAGTGGCCGGGGACTTCCGTGTCCGGTGGCGGCTAGAACAGGCGCCCTTGCGCGCCGCCCTGCCCGCCCGAGGGCGCCTTGGTCGGCGCCGCGAGCCCCATGTGCTGGTAGCCGGCCGCGGTGGCGACGCGGCCGCGCGGCGTGCGCGCGATGAACCCGACCTGGAGCAGGAACGGCTCGACCACCTCCTCGAGCGTCCCCCGCTCCTCGGACAAGGACGCCGCGACCGCCTCGATACCGACCGGCCCGCCATCGAACCGCTCGCAGATCACGCTCAGGTACGCGCGGTCGAGCGAGTCGAGCCCGGCGTGATCGACCGCGAGGCGATCGAGCGAGGACGCGGCGATGTCACCGTCGATCTTCCCGTCGCGCTCGACGGCCGCGAAGTCACGCACGCGGCGCAGCAGGCGGTTCGCGATGCGCGGCGTGCCGCGTGCGCGACGGGCGATCTCGGTCGCGCCGTCGCCGTCGATCGGGACGCCGATCAGCGACGCCGAGCGCCGCACGATCGCCTGCATGTCGGGGAGCTCGTAGTAGCGCAGCTGCCAGTGGAACCCGAAGCGATCGAGCAGCGGCGCGGACAGCAGGCCCATGCGCGTCGTCGCGCCGAGCAGCGTGAACCGCGGCAGCTGCATCGTCACCGCCTTCGCGTGCGGACCGTCGCCGATGAACAGATCGATCTTGAAGTCCTCCATCGCGGGATAGAGGTTCTCCTCGACGACCGGCGTCAGCCGATGGATCTCGTCGATGAACAGCGCGTCGCCCTCGCCGAGCGAGGTGAGCAGCGACGCGAGCATGCCCTTGTGATCGATCGCCGGGCCGCTCGACACGTGGAGGTTGACCCCGAGCTCGTTGGCGATCACGTGCGCGAGCGTGGTCTTGCCGAGACCCGGCGGCCCCGCGAACAGGAAGTGGTCGAGCGCCCAGCCGTTCTGCTTGGCGGCGCGCACGCTCACCTTCAGGTTCTCGATCATGTCGCGCTGGCCGATGTACTCGTCGAACGTGCGCGGGCGCAGCGCCGCCTGCCACTGCTGCTCGCTGCCGCGCTCGGCGGGCGCGACCTCGCGCGCCGGCTCCGCGGTGCCCAGGGACTCCGATGCCGCGTCGATGTGCTTCTTGCGCGCCACGGTCACTACCTCGGCATGCTGCGCAGCGCCTGGCGCAGCAGGGACTCGATCGTCGATCCCTCATCGACGGAGAGCTCGGCCACACAGGCCTCGGCCTCGATCGGCCGCCACCCCATCGCGACCAGCGCGCTCATCACCTCAGCGAGCAGCGGATGCCGCCCGACCTTCGCCGTGCGCACCGTGCCGGCCGGCGCCGCGATCGGGCGCGTCCCGTTGGCGTTCCACGTCATCGCGAGCAGCTCGCACTTCTCGCGCAGCTCGACGACCAGCATCTCGGCCGTCTTCTTGCCGATGCCCTTGACCTTGGTCAGCCCGGGCACGTCCTCGCGCGCGATCAGCGCCGCGATGTCGCGTGGGCTCGCCCCCGACAGGATCGCGATCGCCGTCGACGGGCCGACGTTCTTCACCGTGATCAGCAGGTCGAACAGGTCGCGCTCGTGCGCGTCGATGAACCCGAACAGCGCGAGCGCGTTCTCGCGCAGCTGCGTGTACACGCGCAGCGTCACGCGCTCGCCATGCGCCGGCAAGGCGGCGAGCGTGTACGCGGACACCGAGACCTCGTAGCCGACGCCGTTGCAGTCCACGACGACGTGCTCGCCGTCGCGGATCAACGTGCCCTCGAGCCTCGCGATCATGGCCTTGGCCTTACCACGGCCGGGGCGATGCGCGCCGCCGTCGGGCGCACCGACCGACCGTGGGTGATCGCCACCGCGAGCGCGTCGGTCGCGTCGGCGCGCGGCAGGCTACGCAGGCCGATCAGCGTCTGCACCATGCGTGCGATCTGCGCCTTCTCCGCGCGCCCCGAGCCCGAGACCGCCTTCTTCACGCTCGCGGGCGGGTACGACGCGACGCGCAGGCCCGCCAACCCGAGCACCGCGAGCGCCATCCCCCGCGCCTGTGCGAGCGCGAGGCCGCTGCGCGCGTTCTGATGGATGAACACGTCCTCGACCGCGGCGATCGTCGGTGCGAGCTCGGCGATCACCTCTCGGAGGCCGCACGCGATCTCGCCGAGCCGGTGCTCCATCGGGTGGTCCTCCGGCGCGGTCAGCACGCCGCACTCGACGTAGTGCAGCTCGCCGGCACGCTCCTCGATCACGCCATAGCCGCAGACGCGGCTGCCGGGGTCGATGCCGAGGATGCGCACTCTCTCGACCCTAACGCGGGGGTCCGACACCCGCGACTTTCCTGTTATCGTCGAGCCACATGCGCCAGGCGATCGGATGGCTGCTCGCGCTCGCGGCGACCGCCGCGGCCCAGCCCAGGAACGAGGACAAGGCCGAGGCCGATCGCCTGTTCGAGGAGGCGCGCGCCCTGCTCGCCGACAACAAGCGCGAGGAGGCGTGCGCGAAGTTCGAGCTCAGCTTCCGCAAGGACCCGCGCGCCGTCGGCACCATGCTGAACCTCGGCCTGTGCGGCGAGATGAGCGGCAAGGTCGCCACGGCGATCCGCTACTACGAAGAGGCGCGCGACCGCGGGCGCGACCAGCAGCTGCCCGAGTACGTCGCGGCGGCCGAGCGCAAGATCGCCCTGCTCTCGCCGCGCGTGCCGCGCGTCACGATCCGGCTCGCCGAGCAGCTGCCCGGTACGCGCGTGCTCGTCGACACCACCGTGCTCGCCCCCGACCAGCTCGCCGCGCTACCCGTCGATCCGGGCGCGCACACCGTCGTCGTCACCGCGCCCGATCGCCTGCCCTACGAGACCACCGTCGAGCTCGCCGAGGGTGCGCAGCAGACGGTCCCGATCCCCGCACTCGAGGGCCAGAAGACGGTCACCGTGGTCGTGCAGGCCAGCAAGCGCCGCACCTGGGGCAAGGTCGGCGTGCTCGCCGGCGGCGGCCTCGTGCTCGCCGCGGCCGGCCTCGGCTACTACGCGCAGCACGCGTACTGGTCGCAGTTCCCGGCGGGCGCGCGCGAAGACAGGGTGGTCCTGCCCGATGGCATCCACCCGTGCTGGACCGCGGAGGTCGGGGCGGACGTCGTGCGCCAGTGCAACTCGATCGGCGAGGACAAGCTGCGAAGCGCGCGCCGCACCGGCTGGATCGCGACCGGCGTCGGCGTCACCGGGTTGGTCGTCCTCGCCGCGGGCGCATATGCCTGGCTGTCGGCGCCCTCGGATCGCGCCGTCCCCGCGACCACGATCGGCGTCACCGCGAGCCGCGAGCTCACGGGCGTCACGCTCGGCGGAACGTTCTGACTAGTTCTGCGAGACGACGCCGAAGAACCCGAACGAGGCCAGCGTACCGTCGCCGGAGAGACCCGTCGTCCAGGTCGTGTAGACCGGCTGCACGGCGGGCTTGAGTGTGATGCTGCCGAACGTGCAGCGCACCGACCCCGACGGATCGAGCGACAGCACGATCGGGATCGGAAACACCAGGTCCGTGGGCAGCAGCGCATCACCGATCAGCGCCCCGCTGTAGATCGCCTGCAGCGACCCCTTGTTGACGGCGCAGACGAGCTCTTCGCCGTTGGCCCCACGCGCGAACAAGCTGAACGGGCCGCCGAGGTCGTAGGCGGTCAGCCGCGTCGCGATCCGGAACGCACCGGTCGCCGTGTAGCGCGTCCGCGACGCGGAAGCGCTGCGTGCGTCCATCACGAGATCCGAGGGGCCGGTGACCCACGTGCCCCCGGTGACCAGCCAGTCGGGGACCGCCGTCGTGAACGGATCGAAGTACTGCCGCGTCGGGTTCGTGCTCATCACATCCACGTCGCACACGTCGCCCACGCCGTCCGGGATGTTCACCAGGTCGCCATCGCTATCGAACTGCTCCTTGTTCGGATCGCCGGGGCAGTTGTCGCAGGCGTCCGCGAGCCCATCGCTGTCCTCGTCGAGGTTGGGCCCGAAGCAACGATCACAGCCGGTATCGGGCCCATCCTCGAGCCCATCTTGATCCAGATCGATGCCACCACCGCCGGGGCACACATCGCACGCGTCCTCCACGCCGTCGCCGTCACCGTCGAGGCCGCCGCCCCCCGGGCAGGCATCACACACGTCGGGGATCAGGTCGCCATCCGCGTCGGTGGTGTTGGTCGTGATGCAGCTATCGCAGTTGTCGGGGATGCCGTCGGTGTCGCGGTCGATGCCGTTGCCGATGCAGCCGTCGCACTGATCGGGGATGCCGTCGGCGTCGACGTCGACCTCGGCCTGATCCGAACCGACGAGCACGCACGGATCGCAGTTGTCGGGCACGCTGTCGCCGTCGGCGTCCTCGCCATTGCCGACACAGCCATCACAACCGTCGGGGATCCCATCGGCGTCCGCATCGACGTCGCCGCCGTTATCGCAGGTGTCGCACGCGTCACCATCGCCGTCGGTGTCGAAGTCGGACTGATCCGGGTTGTAGACGCCGTCGCAGTTGTCGGGGCCGCCCGCCTCGCGATCCACCTTGGAATCATTGTCGCGATCGACGTTCGTCGCGCTGTCGAGCGAGAACAGCTGCACGCACCCGCCGAGCAGGACGGCGAGCCCCAACGCGAATCGCATGGAGCGATGGTAACGAGGGACACGCGTCGGGGCAATCGCGCCCGACGGCGCCGAGTCACGCCCGCGCGCCGAAGATCGCGGTGCCGATGCGCACGTGGGTCGCGCCGCACGCGATCGCGACCTCGAAGTCGTCCGACATCCCCATCGACAGCACGGGCAGTGGCGCGCCGATCGACGCCGCGATCCGATCGCGCAGCTCGCCCAGCGCCGTGAACACCGGGCGGCTCGTTTCGGGATCGTCGGACGGCGGCGGCATCGTCATCAGCCCGTCGAGCCGCACGCCCGGCGTGGTCGCGACCGCGCGCGCGAGCTCGAGCGCCTGCTCGCCGGTGACCCCGCCCTTGGTCGTCTCACCGGCGAGGTTGACCGAGAGCAGCACGGGCTGCGTGCCCCCGGCCGCGCGCTTGCCGAGCTCCTGGGCGAGCTCGACGGTGTCGACCGCGTGGACCAGGGCGACCTGCCCCGCGACGAGCTTGGCCTTGTTGCGCTGGAGGCGGCCGATGTAGTGCCAGCGGACGTCCGGCAGCTCGCGCCGCTTCTCGGCGAGCTCCTGCGCATAGTTCTCGCCGAAATCCGTCGCGCCCGCCGCGAGCGCCTCTCGCACGGCGGTCACGGGGTGCGTCTTCGACACCGCGATGATCGTGACCTCGCCCGGGGCGCGCCCCGCTCGCGCGCACGCGGCATCGACGCGCGCGCGGATCTGCGACCATCGCTCGGCGATCGTGCTCACGCGGGCACCCCCGCGGCGAACCGCGGCTGCGGCCCGCCGACCTCGCGCAACGCCGCCAGCACCTCGGCGAGCGGCAGCCCGATCACGTTGGTGACCGAGCCCTCGACCTCGAGCACGAACGCCGCGGCGATGCCCTGGATCGCGTACGCGCCGGCCTTGCCGCGCCACTCCCCGGAGGCCACGTAGTCCGCGAGCGTGGCGTCGTCGAGCGCCTGCATGCGCACGCCGGTCACCGCGCGTCCTTCGTGCACGCGCTCGGGACCGAGGATCGCGAACCCGGTCGTCACGTAGTGCGTGCGGCCCGACAGCAGGCGCAGCATGCGCTCCGCCTCCGCCGGCGTCTCGGCCTTACCGAGGATCATCCCGTCGATCGTGACCGTGGTGTCGGCCCCGAGCACCCACTCGCCGCTCGCGCGCGGCACGGCGCGGGCCTTGTCGCGTGCGAGCCGCTGCACGTACGCGCCGGGGTCCTCGTCGGGATCCGGGGTCTCGTCGATGTCCGCCGCGCGCACCTCGATGCGCAGGCCGACGCGCTCCAGCAGCTCGCGTCGGCGCGGTGACGCCGAGGCGAGCACCAACGTCGCGGTCACTTCGGCGTTTGGATCGACTTGATGTTGACGGTCTCGAAGTTGAGCTCGACCGAGATGCCGTCGACGAACCGGTTCTTGCCGTCGAGCTGCGCCTGCGTGCAGTGCATCATCACCTGCCCACCGACCACCACGTCGCGGATCTCGGTGCCGTCGCCGTCGATGCACACGTCGACCGACTTCGCCGGCTCGCCCATCGCGTTCTTCTGGCAGTCGGCACCGTCGGGCATCTCCGCGCAGCTGTCACAGAACGCCTCGAGACCGTCGCGATCGACGTCGATGTCGGGCGTGCGGCAGCCGACGTACTGCTCCTGGATCGCCGGGGTCGCCTTGGGCAGCGCGAGCAGCGGGCCGAGGAGGTTCGCGAACATCGCATCGAGCAGCGAGTTGTCGGCGGTGAGGCCGATGTCGTCGAGCTCGAGGCCGCGGATCGTGTCGGCGGTGACCGCGTCGATCACGCCGCCGAGGCGGCCGTTCTTCAGCACGATCGCGCCGTTCTCCTCGACGACATCGGCCTTGATCTGCGCGCCGGTGATGCGGAGGTCGAGGGCGAGGTCGCCGGTGAGCGGGATGGTGACGCTGAAGATCGACGGACCCGCGTTGAGCTTGAGGCCGCCGCCCTCCGACACGATCTCGCCCGACTTGAACGAGATCGCCGGTGCGCCGTCCACGAGCGACAGCGGATCGAGGTGGATGTCCTGCGCGCCGGGCTCGAACGGGCTGCACGCGGTCGCGTTGCCCTGCCCGTCCTGGCTGCGATCGGCGACACCGTCACAGTCCTGATCGAGGCCGTCGTGACAGACCTCGGCGGCGCCGGGGTGGATGGTGTCGTTCGTGTCATCGCAATCGCCGGTGGCCGGGCTGAACCCGTCGCCATCGCCATCGGTGGCGTTCGAGGACGGGTTGTTCGCGTCGTCCTCGTCGGCCATCCCGTCGCAGTCGTCGTCGATCAGGTTGTCGGTGATCTCGGTGGCGCCGCGCTTGATGTTCGCGTTGGTGTCGTTGCAATCACCGCCGTCGCGGTACGCCTTCTGCCCATCGCCGTCGGTGTCCGTGACGTAGTCGCCGAGATAGATGGCGAACTTCACGCACGCATCCGGCGCGGCGGCGGCGAGGTCGAAGAACTCGAACGGGATGAGGATGTCGTAGTCCTTGAACGAGTCGTCGATCGAGCCCTGCGCGAGGCTGCCGACGGCGGCGAGCTTGTTGTCGGGATCGCCGTCGCCGTCGA
Source organism: Kofleriaceae bacterium (assembly GCA_035539815.1). Taxonomy (GTDB): domain Bacteria; phylum Myxococcota_A; class Polyangia; order Haliangiales; family Haliangiaceae; genus JABFXX01. Next base: position 4,560 of record DATLHR010000281.1, on the reverse strand, counting down.
GATCGAAGCCATCGGCCGCGGTGCCGATCGCGAGCTTCGACATCATCTGCGGGTGCGAGCCGGTGTACGGCGCGATCGCCTGGCCCTGGCACTCGGGCTTCTCGGGGAACAGCGGCTCGAGCGGCTGCGCATCGGGCAGCGGCGGGGTCACGCCGCCGTCGTCACCGCACGCGCTCAGGGACGCCACGCCTGCGAGAAAAACTAGACGGCCGATAGTCCTCATCGGCGGGCACTCAAGCACAGCGCCTCGCGTCGGGTCAACGAGGCAATTGGTATGACAGGATGCGCGTATGCGGACGCTCCTCGTGCTGGCGATCACGCTCGGCGCCACGCATGCGTCTGCGCACGTCGCGCCGTCGGTGGACGACAACAATCGCTATCTCAAGCTCACGCCCGCAGCCGATCGCGTGCGGCTCGCGTACACCGTGTTTTACGGCGAGGTTCCGGGCGCGCAGCTGCGGCGCACGCTCGACGCCGATCACGACGGTCGCATCGATGACGCGGAGGCGAACGCGTTCGGTGAACGCGTCGCGGGCGAGGTCGCCGATGCGCTCGAGCTCGCGATCGATGGCAGGAACTATCGGGTGAGCTGGACGACCGTCTCCGTCGGGCTCGGCACCCCGGTGACCGCGGGCGGCGCGTTCTCGGTCGATCTGATCGCATGGGCATGCCTGCCGTCGGTGCGCGGGACGCACGCCGTCACGCTGCGCGATCGCTTCCGCCTGCCGCGCCCCGGCGAGACCGAGGTCAAGATCGACGACGGGCTGGGCATCACCATCCATCGCGCGCGGATCGGGCGCATCGAAGATCCGGCGCGCGACTATCGCTTCGTCGGTCCCGGCGGGCCGCTCGTCGAGGAGGGGCTCGACGTGTCGTTCACCGCGAGCGAGCGGGCCCCGCTCACGGACGACGCGACGTGCGCGCCGGCGGCCGCCTCACGGCGTGCCCCTGCCCCGCTCGTGATCGCCGCGATGCTCGCGCTCGCGAGTGCGCTCGTGTGGCTCTCGCTTCCTCACAACAAGCGGTAGTACTCGCCGACGAGCGCGATGTCGGCGAAGAACTCGGCGCGAGCCTGGTGGCGCGTCGCTTCATCGGGTGCGCGCAGCACGGAGGCGGGATGCACGGTCACGAACGTGTACGTCGCGAGGTCGGTCGACAACACCTCACCGCGCGCCTGCGTGACGCGGAGCTCGCGGCCGAGCAGCGCCTGCGCCGCCGTGGCGCCGAGCAGCACCACGATCTCGGGATCGATCACCTCGAGCTCCGCGCCGAGCCACGGATGGCAGGCTTCGATCTCGTAGCGCGTGGGCTTGTCATGGATGCGGCGCTTGCCGCGCTGCGTGTACTTGAAGTGCTTCACCGCGTTGGTGACGTAGGTGTCCTCGCGCGGGATGCTGGCCGCCCCGAGCGCGTCGTCGAGCACCCTCCCCGCGGGCCCGACGAACGGCCGGCCTGCGAGGTCCTCCGAATCACCGGGCACCTCACCGATCAGCATGACGCGCGCGGCCACCTCGCCCTCTCCGAACACCGCATGCGTCGCGTACTTGTAGAGCGGACAACCGTGACAGGTGGCCACGGCGGCGCGCAGCGCGTGCAACGTGTGCTCGACCGGGAGGAACGACTCCGCGCCGGGGATCTCGGCGGGTGAAGGACGCGGGCGACGCGCGCGAACGGCCATGCGTCAGGCCGGTGCAGCGGACGTGCCGCCCCAAAAAAGCGACGAAAGGCGTATGATGCGGGGAACCTTCGCCATGAAGAAGTTTCCCGACTTCGTCCCGCCGACCAAGGTCGCCTATCTCGACCGCGGCCCGACGCTGCACCTGCGCCGGTGCATCCTGCAGGCGGTCGACGATCCGTCGCAGGAGTGGAGCTTCGACAAGGAAGAGATCCGGATCGGGTCGATGGACGACAACGACATCGTCATCAACGACGACACGGTGTCGCGCTACCACTGCAAGATCGTCCAGGACGACACGGGCTACGCGCTCGTCGACAACCGCTCGACCAACGGCACGTTCGTCAACAAGGTCCGGATCCGCGAGGCGTTCCTCAAGCCGGGCTGCACCCTCTCCGTCGGTCAGAGCCAGCTGCGGTTCAACGCGCGCGAGGACGAGGTCCAGATCGTGCCGTCCCGCGCCGACCGGTGCGCGGGGTTGATCGGCGGCAACGCGAAGATGCGCGAGATCTACGCGATCATCGAGAAGATCGCGCCGACCGCGACGACGGTCGTCATCGACGGCGAGACCGGCACGGGCAAGGAGGTGGTCGCGCAGGCGATCCATTCGCTGTCCCCGCGCTCGCGCAACGACTGCGTGGTGTTCGACTGCGGCGCCGTGCCGCCGAACCTGATCGAGAGCGAGCTGTTCGGCCACGAGAAGGGCAGCTTCACCGGCGCGGTGATGACGCGCGAGGGCCTGTTCGAACAGGCCGACGGCGGCACGCTGTTCCTCGACGAGCTCGGCGAGCTGCCGATCGACCTGCAGCCGAAGCTCTTGCGCGCGCTCGAGCAGCGCGAGGTGCGGCGCGTCGGCTCGACGAAGGCCGCGAAGGTCGACGTCCGCATCATCGCCGCGACCAACCGCAACCTCGAGGACGAGGTCAAGGCGGGCCGGTTCCGCCAAGATCTATTTTACCGACTCAGCGTCGTGCGGCTACACCTCCCCGCGCTACGCGAGCGCGCCGACGACATCCCGCTGCTCGTGCAGCACTTCCTCGATACCGGCTCGTACAACTTTCCTCTCGGTAAGGCCCAGGGTGCGCCGAAGGTGCGGCGGGTGTCGCGCGAGGCGATGACCGCGCTGCAGAACTATCCGTGGCCGGGCAACGTGCGCGAGCTGGTCAACGTGATCGAGCGCGCGGTGTCGTTCTGCGACGGCGAGCAGCTCGAGTCGGCCGACCTCCCCGACTACGTGCGCAGCGCGCGCCCCGGTGCACGCGCGGCGACGGTCACCGGAACGACGCGGCGCGCACCGATGGCGACGCCCGCGAGCGCGACGCCCGTGGTGTCGATGGATCCGAACGCGCCGGCGCCGACGCCGCCCGAGGAGCTGCTCGGTGAGGGCGTCACGTTCAAGGACGCGAAGGAGCGATGGGTCGCATCGTTCGAGCGCGACTACATCCTGCAGATGCTGCGGCGGAACAGCGGCAACATCTCGCACGCCGCACGCGCCGCCGATATCGACCGCAAGTACTTCCGCAAGCTGATGAAGAAGTACGACATCGAGGCCGCCGGTGTCGACGACGAGCCCGAAGCCGAAGCATGAGATCGACGACGAGGACGACGACGAGGTCGTCCCGACGGTCGATGTCTACACGCTGCCGCCCGGCGCGGATCCATCGATCGACTGGGGGCTGACCTCGCACCTCGGCCCCGACGGCGCGCCCAGGATCATCGAGCGCCACCTCGTGGTGCCGCCGGAGCTCGCGGGGCTGCGCCTCGATCACTTCGTCAAGACGCAGATCACGCGGCTGTCGCGCACGAAGATCCAGGCGATCATCGAGGGCCAGCTGCGGCGCAGCGATGGCTACGCGCCCAAATCGGCGACCACGGTGGCCGCGGGCGAGCACTACGTGATCCGGCGACCGGCGCGGGCGGAGCCGCCCTGCCCGCGCACGTTCACGCTGCTGCACGCCGACCCGCGGCTGTACGTGATCGACAAGCCAGCGCTGCTGCCGGTGCACGCGTCGGCGAAGTTCTACTTCAACACGCTCACGCGCGTGCTCGCCGAGCGGTTCCCCGACGAGCCCGAGCTGCAGATCTGCCATCGCCTGGATCGCGAGACCTCGGGCTGCCTCGTCGTCGCGCGCGATCGCGAGACGGCGGTGCGCGTGAAGGGCGCGTTCGCGACGAAGACGGCGGTCACCAAGGAGTACCTCGCCGTCGTGTACGGCCAGCCGCCGTGGCCCGACGCCGGCGAGGGCGATCACGTGATCGATCTGCCGCTGCGGCTGTCGCAGCCCGGCGATCCGACGCGGGTGCCGTACGTGCGCATGCTGCCGGGGGCGGCGCCCGGCGCGCAGGAGGCGATCACGCGCGTGCACGTCGAGCGCCGCGGTCGGGACTACGCCCTCGTGCGCTGCACGCTGGTGACCGGGCGGCAGCACCAGATCCGCGCGCACCTCGCGGCGCTCGGCTATCCGATCGTCGGAGACAAGCTGTACGCGCACGGCGACGACGCGTTCATTCGTTATTGCGACGAAGGCCTCGTGCCCGAGCTCGCCGCGCTGTTCGTGCTCCCTCGCCATGCGCTGCACGCGGCGCGCGTGACGTTCCCGCACCCCGATGGCCACGCGGTCACCGTCGAGGCACCGCTGCCCCCCGACCTCGCGCGCCTGCTCGGCACGTGAACTCGACAAACGTCGGCGCCTCGGGTGAGGATTCGCGCCATGCACAAGCTCTCGATGGTGTGTCTGGCGCTGGCCCTGGTCGGTGGTTGCAGCAAGAAGAAGGAGCCGACTCCGTCGGCAGGCTCGGGGACAGGCTCTGCAGCCGGTTCGGCGGCGGGCTCGGGCTCGGACGCGGGCTCGGGACGCGGGCTCGGACTCGGGCAGGTAGGTTTC